>JAKSCU010000160.1 GCA_022360435.1 Bacillota bacterium | reverse complement strand
CCGGATGGCCTTTGGCTCCCGGGCATTTACGCAAAGCCCCACTTGATATTGTTGCACCAGCCCGCGGATTTCCGGCAGATCCGTCGCCAGCACCGGTAATCCGGCGCCGATGTATTCAAAAACTTTATTGGGTAGGGAGCAGTAACTGTTAAGGCTGTTATTCTCCGTCAGCACCACTCCCAGGGAGGCGCCGCGGATAAACCCCGGCAGTTCCCAAGCCTTTACCGGGGATATGAAATGGACGTTCGGCAGCCCGGAGGAAAATACCAGGGCCCGCAGCGCTTCTTCCAAGGGCCCGGACCCCACAAAGACCAAGCGGGCCCTTACCCGGGCGGCGGCCCAGGCCTCTAGCAGCTTCTCCAGGCCGCGTCCCTTTTTCAAATGTCCGCTGTATACCACAATGGTTTCACCCGGCGCAAGGCCCAGCTTTTCCCGTATCGCCGGGCCGGCGCCACTGTGCTCCCCCGCCGGGTCGACACAGTTCCTTAAAACCAACGGGGTTTTTATATTTAGCGAGGCGGCCATTTTACGGGCACAGCTTGCGCTGACGGTAATAACCAGATGGCAGCGCCGGGCCAGTTTTTTCTCCGCGCCCAGCCAAATTCTGCGCAACAACCGCCTGGAACGGCGCCACCTGCCGCCGCCAAGCCAGTTATGCCCCTGCCACAGCTCGTGAGCATCGTAAACAAGCCGGCCCCCCCGGAGCTTGGAAGCCAAAAACACAAAGGGCAAAGACTCCAGGTCATGGCCGTGCCAAATGTCGCCGCCTTGGCCCAAGAGAGCCCGCATTACCTGCCAGTAAGCCTTCATGTAAACCGGCTTATAGGGAAACCAGGCCATTTTTCCCGTGGTGGGGTTCAGCACCCTTATGTTGTTAAAATATCGCTCCCGGGGACCGGGCATGGCAAGGGAGAAAACAGTTACGTCGTACCCCGCCCGGCTTAAGCTCAGGGCTTCTTTTTGCACCCTGGCGTCGTGCGCGTAATCACTGTTTACCAGCATGGTTACCCTGGGCAATGTCATTCCCTCCGGGGCAGCAGAGCGGAAAGTTGTTCGGTCTGCCTGCCTGGCAAAAATTTTATCTTAACAGCGTTATAGAAAAGGGTCGCTCGAACTACCCCGTGGCCTGCAATCTCCAGATAACGCCGTATTGTTAATACATTGTATGAAGGGCGGAAAATACCGGTTACTCCGCCGGACCGGGGCGGTTCCCCTTGCCGGTCATGCCGCGTCCCACCGCTTTAACCGCCACCGTTTATTTTTCCCTGCGTCGAGACACGGCTTTCTTTAACCAGCCGGTCACCAGCATCGCTTCTTCCAGCCGCAGAAACCGAGTCACTAAAAAGTAGGCCAGCATTCCGGCGGTACCGTTGATAATTAAAAAACACAGACTGCCCGCCGGGCTCCTTTCCCCCACCCCGTCCCCCGGGGCGGATAGCGCCAGCATCACCAAGACCTGGGCCGCGGCGGCGGCGCTTATACTCAGCACCTTGACCCTCATTTGCCGGTTGAACACGCTGCCAATCTTAAACCCCAGGCAGGCCAGCAAGAGCAGCAGGCCGGTAAAAGAGGCCAGCGTTGTGGCCAGGGCGATGCCGCCGGGACCCATCGGGCCGGCCAAAGTCAGACAGAAAAAAATATTTACCCCCACGGCGCAAATGCCGATGAGCATAGGTGTTGCGGCATCCCGGCGGGCGTAAAAGGCCCTGGCCAGCAGACGTCCCCAGGCCATGCAGGGCAATCCCAGGCTGAAGTAAAAAAGTGCTCCGGCGGTGACGGCGGCGGCATCCGCGGTAAAAGCCCCCCGCTGGAACACCAGCTTGACCAGGCAGTGGCTGTGCAGCGCAAAGAAACAGGCGGTGGGCACAACGGCATAAAGCAGGATGCCGGACCAGGCCACCACCATTTCTTTGGCTCGCCGGCAATTGCCGCCGGTGAAAGCCCGGGACAGGGACGGGTAGCCCGCGGTTATTACAGCCGTCACCAGCAGTCCCAGGGGCACTTGGATTAGCCGGTCGGCGTAACCCAGCGCCGAAATGGCCCCCTCCGGCAGCCCCGAGGCGACAACCCGGTTTACCAGGGGGTTGAACTGGGTAATCAACCCGCCCGCCACCATGGGAACCAACAAGCCCCCCATCTGAAAAATGCCGGGTTCCCGGATATGCGGACGGGTAAAAACCGGCGCCCGGAACTTTTTCAGGACCAGCCACAGCAACAACAACTGCAGCAGGTAACCGGTCAGGGTTCCGACCGCCAGACCGTAAGGCTGCGCCCCGGACTTCCAGGCCAAAACCGCCACGGCCAGGTTAAGGGGAATACCCAGGGCCGCCGGAACCAAAAAATGGCCCCGCAGGTTGAGGAGAGCAGACCAAAAGCCGACCAGGGCCAACAGCGGGATGCCCAGGGCCAACAGACGGATAAAGTAAACCGCCATATCACCGGTGGCGACCCCAAATCCCGGCGCCACCACACCCGCCAGCACCGGCGCCAGAGCCGAACAAGCCATAGCCGCCAGGATAAAAGCAGCCAGGGACAGCAGCAGCACCGTGCCGGCAAACCTTTCCGCCCGCCATTGCGCACCGGAGGCGGCGATGCCGGCGTACACCGGGATAAAAGCCGTCCCCAGGGCCCGGCCGCCCAGCAGGTTCAAGACCAGCGCCACCACCGTGCCGGCCACCAGGTAAGCGTCGGTAACCGCCCCGGCCCCGTAGCACGCCGCCACCACAGATTCCCGGAAAAGTCCCAGCGCCTTGCTGAACGCGGTGAGGGCTATGATGGCCGCCACGGTTCCCGCCGCTGATTCCTTATCCACGGCCAATTCCTACGGGTGCATTTCCATCCTGCTCAGCAGGCGGGAAACATTTTTCTCCAGATTGAACTCTCGACTCACCCGGCGGCGGGCCGCCACGGCCCTGGCTTCGGCCCCAACCGGATCGGCCAGCAGTTCCCTGATAGCCCGGGCCAAGGCGCCGGGGTCCGCCGGGGGGACCACCAGGCCGGTTTCATCGTCCACCAGTTCCGGCAGCCCGCCGGTGCGGGTGACCACCACCGGCACGCCGTGGGCCATGGCCTCCATAACCGCCACCGGAATCCCCTCGTGCGCTCCGTCGGCTGTTTCCACGCTGGGGTGCGCCAACAGGCCGGCGGCCCCCGCCCCGAGCATGGCCAGGACCCGGTGGTGGGGCAGCGCCCCGGCCAAGGTTACCGCCTCGCCCAGCCCCAGCTTAACGATCATCTCCGCCAGTTTCCTCCTTTCCGGCCCGGCGCCGACAATCAGGCACCGGAAATCAACGCCCATATCAACCAACAGGCGGCAAGCCCGGAGCAGATAACGGTGACCCTTCACCGGCGTAAGACTGCCCACCGCCGTAATGACGGGCGGTTGCCCGCCGGGCCGGCGGGGCGGGGGCATTTTTTCGGGCAGCGCCACCCCCGCGGGTATCAGCGCCAGCTTTAAATGAGCCCCGGCGCCGGCCACAGCCGCCACCCGCCGGTAACCCAAGGAAGATATTACCCGAACGAAGCGGCTGCGGGACACTTTTTGCGCCAGCAGGTTGTCATCACCGATGTCCCAGCGGTGGGCGGTGAAACTCCAGTCAACCCCGGCCAGGGCGGCGGCCACCATGGCGCAGGTGGACGGGGTGGACGCCCAGTGGGCGTGGATGTGGTTTATCCGCAGCCTTTGCGCCTGGGCCGCTATATAAAGCGCCTTGGGAAAAACCAGCAGGTTTTTGGCCCTGATTCCCGGGCGACCCCGGCTCAGCAGCAGGAACAAAAGCCCCAGCACCCGCGCCGGCGCTCTGCACAGCCAGGTCAGGGCCGCTAACCACACCTGCGGGCTCCACGGGCCGGTTGCCAGGGTGCGGGATAACAATGGCCTGCCGTCCAGATGCGTGATTGGCCCGGCGGGGCGAAGGGGAATAACGGTCAAATCAATCCCTTTGCGCGCCAGGCATCGCATTTCGGGAATGACAAAGGCTTCCGGCCCGCCCAAGGGGGCGGTGACCGTTATATACAGCAGCCTTTTCATCGGCGCCCGTCACCCGCCCCTCGGCCCAACCCGGCCGCCAGCGCCAGCACGCGGCGGGCCCGGTGCTGCCACGACGCCTCCCGCTCAATGTAATCCCTGCCGCGACAGCCGGCCTCCATCCACCGTCCGGGGTAATCCAGCACCGCCTGCATGGCCGCCGCCAGGCCCGCCGCAGTGCCGGGCGGCGCCACCAGGCCGCATCCGACGCGGCGCACCACGCCGGCCAAGCCCGGGATGTCGGGAATAATTACCGGCACCCCGCAGGCCAAATAGGAAAAAACCTTCAGGGCCGAACTGCCGGTACGCATCAATCTCTTTTGCAACGCCGGGTTACCGCCGTGCCAGCCCCCGCCCACCCCGGCCACGCAGGCTTTAATGTACAGGGGCGCCCGGCGGTACGGTACCCGCCCGGTGAAAATAATGCCGCCCGACGGCGCCGCGCCGGCGGCCAGCTCTTCCAGCAACCGCCTCTCCTGTCCGTCCCCGACCACCAGCAGTACGGCGTCGGGCCGGCGCCGAACCAGCCGGGAAAAGGCCTCTATAATCAACGCGCCGCCCTGCCAGGCCGCCAAATTGCCGGCAAAACAAAAATACCGGCGGAACGGGTCCAGTCCCAGCGCCGCCAGCGCTTCCCCCCGGTCTCCGGGACGGTACAGGCCGGGGTTGGCCCCGTTGGGCACCACCACAATTCGGCTGTCCGGCACTCCCTGCGCCCGCAACCGGTGGGCCAAAGTGTCGGTGACGGGAAGCACCAGCCCGGCCCAATAACAGGACTGCCGCTGGGCCCATCCCAGCAGGGACGCTTTCCAGGCCGCCCCGCCCCCGGCGCGCAGGTCTTCGTCCGCCGCGGTATTTACTTCCAAAAGCACCGCCACTCCCAACAGCCTGAGCAAAATAACCGCCGGCAACTCGTAGATGCTATCCCGCACGTAGGCGGCTTGATACCTGCGTCCGACGGCCAGAAAAAAAACCGCCAGCCAAACCGTTACCGGTCGCAGTGCCATGTCCAAGCCCTTAAACCTTACCGCGGGAAGCGTTACCACCCGCATCCCCCGCCGGGTCCGCACCCGGCCCTTGCCCCGCGCCACCAGGGTTACCCGGGCCCCGGCCGTGGCCAGCGCGCCGGCCAGTTCCAGGGTGTGTATGGTATCTCCCCCGGATACCGCCATGTTGGTGCCGGAAACCATCAGTATACGCAACTTTAATCTTCCTCCCGGGCCACCACCAGGGAGGCGGTCACCCCGGCGGCCAGCCATAGCAAAAAGTTGGTGGTGATGTCTCCGCTGACCATGGCGTTGACGAAGCAGTACACCAGCAGCGCGCCGGCCAAAGTGATATCGCCGTCCCGCCGGCGGGCCAAGGCCAACCTGCCCCAAGGAGCAAACACCAAGGCCACGGAAAGCGCCAGACCCAATACGCCCAGTTCCGCGGCTGTTTCCAGGAAAAGGTTGTGAGGGTACAAAACCCCCTCCACCGGCGCAAGGGCCGCGAAGGAGCCGGTGCCGGCGCCCGTCAGCGGATTCTGGGCAAAAACCGCCAAGGCCGCATGATAAAACCCGAGCCTGCCGGTGTCGTCCAGGCTGAATAAATGCGGCGACATCCAGTGGTATAACGGTACCAGCGCCGCCAGTAATATGAAAACCAGCAGTGACAGCACCGGAAAAAGCCTGAACCTCGGGTCGGGATGCACCAGCCCCGCCCACAAAAGGGCCAGAACCAGGGCCAGGGCCGGCCCCCGGGCATCCAGCAGCACCATGGCGCATCCCGCTGCCACCGCCAGCGCCAAACGGACCGGCGCCCGCAGGGGCAAAAAACCGGCGCACACCGCCAGGAGAAAGAACACGCCCACCAGCCGGCTCAGCCCGATGGGGTTGAAATCCAGCACCGCATAAATGTTCAGTGGCAGATCGAGGTATGACGCGCTAATCCAAAAATACGCCGTCAGGGCCAGGCCGCCCAGGAAAACCCCCTTTAAAAACCGGTGCAGACCGCGCTTTCCCCAGGCCGCCGAAGCCAGTACCGGGCCAAAAAAACAAACCAGGTTGTTGGCCAGGTAATACTTGACTTTTTGTAGCCCGTAATCAGCGTCAAGGCTGCCGGGCAGCCCGGCCAGCAGCAGGAGCCAAAGACCGGATACGGCCCAGAACTCCCAGCAGCGGAGCAGGCGCGCCAAGGTGCCCGCCCTTTTCCTTAGCAGCACGAAAACAATCATAAAATACAAAGGCAGCAAAAAAGAACCCACGTTGAGCAGGTACAACTCCCCGGCTCCCAGGTCGATGGTCCTGGCCATCAAGTAAAGGCCGCCACCGAAGACAAAGCCCAGCATCTCGGGGGCCAGAAAAAACGTGACTGCCGCCAGCCCACCACCGGCAATGGCCAGCGGCCATTGCCCCCCGGCGATGCCCGCCGCCAGACCGGCCATTGCCGCCACCGGGAATAAGCTGCTCCTCCCGGTTGTTTCCTGCGAATTTCGGGTATGCATCAGTCAGCAAACTCACTTCCACCCGCGTGGTTTAACATTACCTAGCCCCGGGGTTGCTTTTTGCACGCCCCATCAGCCCGAACAGGGACGCTTCGCTATCCTATATCCTATGAAACCGCAGGAACACCTGTGCAACATGGCCGGAAGCATGCGCGGGCTTTTTCTATAATGCAAAGGAGGACAGGCTGCTTTTTTCATAATACGAAAAAAACTGTCCTGTCCCCTTTATTACCCCCGGCCGATTACCGGAAAGAGTTTATGTTTTAACGGCGATACCGTCTACATCCACCCGATAGCCGGATGACCGCCCGTTTTTAGTGCCGGCCACCTGAATCATGATGGTGTGCGGCTTGCGGTCAACCGACGTGGAAAACACCGTCCGGCGCAATTCCTGACTTTCGCTGTAGAGGTCCACGGTGGTCTGCAGCGCCTGATCCACGAAAACCAGCGCCTGGCCCCGATCCGGCCCGGTGGTTGCAATCCAGGCCACCTCTTCCCCGGTAAACCGGAGCGAGACAGACGCCCCCGGGGTTACCGAGTAATGCACGGTGTTCATGTAGGTTCCGGCGACATTTGTGGCGCCCCAAGCCCCTTGGTACTTAATCAGCGGACTCCGGTCATCGGTGGGAACCACCGCATGCCGCTGGCCGGACCAGTTGCCCCAGTTCCCCAGATCGTCCCTGGCCCGGACCCGGAAATGGTAGGTATGGCCGCCGGCGCCCTGGAAAACCCCTTCCCCGGCTTGGGTTTCATTCAACCAATTATGCCACGTTCCGCCGGCCCCGTCCCTGACTTGCACATTGAAGCCGGCCACCGTTCCCCCCTCTATGGAACCATCCCACCGGACGTTGAACGACAGGTCGTCTGAAGTATCGGTGGAGTAACCCGGGCAGTGGATAATCCCGGCGGAAGGCGGCACAATGCTGCCCTCCGCCGACTCGTACGGCCCGATATCGAAACCGCGCCCCTGGGGACGGATACTATCGTTAACATCCAGGGCCGGAGCGCCCTCGCCGGTGCCCCGATCTATGGCGGGACTGTTTTTGCACAACCGGAAATCATGGCTGCCCGGATCGACAAACAGGGGATCACGGCAAAAACTGTGTTCTCCCCGGCCCGTTTCCTTGAACCACACCGACCCGTTGATTTCGTTCCTGCCGTAACGGTAACTGCCGGTG
>JAKSCU010000308.1 GCA_022360435.1 Bacillota bacterium | reverse complement strand
GCTGTCGGATTGTGAACTGTTCCCGGAGGGGTTGTCGGTTTCCGCTAAAGAACCGGTGTCTGAAGAGTCATGGTTGGCTGCGCCGTCACCATCCCCGGGCTGTTCTGGGCTTGTATCGGAGTCAACAGCTTCGTCAGCCGCCTCGGCCACCGCTGTTATTGACATTCTGTTAAAAGCTTCAGTTAAAAAGTCAATCCCGTTTTTCTTGTGCGGCCAGGGGCCGCAAACGCGAAATTCCACATCCAGCCACATTTTTTCACCGGTTTCCAGCGCGGCGCCGCTGATCGCTCTTTGCAACTTTCGATAACCCCTACCCTTGTCCATATATCCACCCGGGTATTCAACAGACCATCGACCTATCCGTATATTATCCGCCAGTTCACCATGCCAGTCTATTTTGAGTTTATCCAGTTTGGCCGGGATACTGCCGGAGTTAATCACCTCAAAGGTGCAAGTGGGGGCATAGGAAGGATAACCGCAAATATCCACCAATAAACTCCCGGAATCTGCAACCCCGTCCAATTTGCCCACACCGGCTGCATCAGCACACTTTGTGTGCCCGATATCCAAACCTCCCGGGTTCGGGCCGCTGCGCCAAGTGGGGTCGGGGCCGTAATCATTTGCGCCGTGGCTCCTAAGGACCACCTCCAAATGACCGGTTTCAACATCAAAATTTATTACCGATATATCCGACCAGAAAGCATGCCCGGGGGCGATGAGAACCAGCGCAAGTGTGAAAACCAGACAAACAGTTGCAATTTTTTTCATAAAGAGCTACTTCCTTTCGAAAAAGCGCCAGTATTATGTAACAGGGGACCTCGTGCAGGCCCCCTGTCACCGGCCGGTTTAATTGCCCTTGCCGGTTGAATAATTAGAATACCTCGTTCCACTGACTGGCGGTAACAGTGTAAGTTACTTGGTCGCTGACCAGTTCGGGCATTTCCACGCCATCCACATATTGTGCGAAGTACATATCAAAGTTGAGTTCCAGCACGTCGCCGCTGTGCAGTTGGCAGTTGCCGATGCTGGCAATAACATCTTCCCAAGTATAGGGGCCGCTTTCTTCAATAATTGATATCGGATCTTCTCCCGTTACTTCAATTTCGTAACGGTCAATGAATATAAAATCCCAGATGCTCCCGCAGACCCCGGTGGCTTCGATATCTTCAATTTTTACCGGAATGGTGCCCAGGTTTTTTAGTTCCATGGTGGCGCCGGTCTTATACCAGGGGTAGGCGTTGGTAATAGCCACGGTGGTGCTTTCATAGTAACCGCTGGTGCAAATGGCGGTGTCATTTGCAAATAAAGTTGAAGCCACGTCTTTTTCCTCACTGTTGTCGCCGGGAGCTTGATTTGGGTCCGCACCCTGATCAAGCACGGCAGTAGTCACGATACCAACTTCCACATCACCGGTGGCTACAGAGTGCTCAATGGTCACGGTATCCGACCACTTGGCGAAACCAAACCCCGTCAGGGTCAGAGCCAGCACCATAATCACGCAGACAAATGCGGTTTTCTGCATTTTGCACTATCTCCCTTCCCTTTCGTAATTTAACTGCATACTTTTGTTTCCGTGTAAAAAACCATTTACCACCCCCATGACCGAACAATAAAACACCGGGCCTTTCCCTTCATTAAATTTAATTAAAATTATCTCGCTTAGCTATCGTTCGTCGGTATGAAATAAAAATTTGACGGGCATCATTATAAATTAAAATAATCTTGGCATAAAAAATAAGCAATACGGTTATTGAATGTTTAGCTTGCTTATTATTTCTTCTTTTATTTCTTGGGACGGCCCCAGATAAAAAAAACACCCGGTAAAACAAACCAATTCAACAGCCTTTAGAAAAAAACCGGGTAGAACCGGTCCTTGCAAATAACCGTCGCAAATGGCCATATATTGCTTCAAGTTTTCTCTGCCCACCGGTATGGTGGTAAATATTATTAATTTTGTCCAAACACAAAGGCTTTTGAGATTTGTCAAAACTTCCATTTCCCTTATAGATTTGGAAGGTTCATAAATCAACAAGTCCGGTTGCATTAAAGCGGATTCCTCCACAACGTCATAACCTTCCCGGCCAACAAGTTCAAATTGACTGTTATTGTTAAACAACAACGCCAGACCACTGCAGATTACTTTAAGATCGCGGGAAACCAGCACCCTGACTTTTTGCACATTAATTCCTCCAATAAAGGCCCACGAAAAGATAAAGGCAAACAAAGACGCCTACTTTTTTATATATACTAAACAAAAGGACTTCCTTAATTAGGAAGTCCTTTGTTTTAAAGGCTATTTAAATTATTTTAAAATCCGGATAATTATGTTACAATCGGGCGGCGGTATTATATTAAGACGGTTTTTATGGTATACCGCAACCTCGGGATGGGTCGGGGGTCATACTATTTTACTTCCATATGCACATTGTCCACCAGGCCGTTTTTAAAAGAATACACGATGGCCTGGGCGCGGTTGTTTTGCCCCAGCTTGCGCAGTATACTGCTTACGTGGGTCTTGACCGTCGGTTCGCTTATAAAAAGCTGGGTGGCAATTTCCCGGTTGGAGTAATTGTTGGCCATCAACTGGAGTATTTCCATTTCCCGCCTGGTCAAATTTTCGTTGTTCCCGTTGTCATATTTATTAATTCGACCGCTTCCGTTATAGTTTGGCAATTTGGTTTTTTCACCGGACACTATCTTTTTAAAAGACCCAGGCAAGCAGAGTATCCCCGCCCGGCAGGCCAGCTCCACGGTATTTACCAGACAGCTCCGCATAATGCCCCGGGGAATGCAGCCGTCAATACCCCACTTTAGTATCTCGGCCACGGTTTCACGGGGTTCGTTTTCCACCAGGGCCATAACCAGGCTGCACGGGCATTCCTTTTTTATCCGGCTTATTTCCCGCTCGTCCACCGCGACGCCGTCGGGCATGTCAAGGAGTATTGTGTCGGGCTGCAGTGATATGGACTTGTCGACAACTTCTCCCAGCGTATAATCGCCCTGCACCATAAAAACGTTTTCAGCGTTGAATATGGCCGTCAGACCCCTTCTGGCGGATGAATTGTCGCTCGCGATAACCAGGCGTATTTTATCCAAGCTTTTCGTCCCCCGTAGTTTTTATTTACACCGGTGTATTTATATAAAAAAACTGCCTTCGATAGTACAAAATTGCCCCATCTTCGGCAGCGGTCCGTCGCATCCCAATTGACGGGCGACCCAGGCTTTGCGCTCTCCCGGAAGAAGATTGCCCCTTCGGTATAGGACTATAAAAATCGCTGGTTATTATTTTTTAACAGGTATAAAAATGTTTGCTAGCGGGATGGCCATAACATACGTTATGGTATCGCTGGAATTTCATGGGTCGTGCCGGTGTGTAATTAATTCAATGACTGCCGGCGCAAACCCTTTGATAAAAACTATCTTATAATTAGATATTTTGCAATATTTAACTGATAATCCCCGTCATACAATTGACGCTGCTATGCATTAGAAAAAAATTTGGGTTGTTTGCCGGGCCTTGATGTGCGTAACTTTGTCATACCCCGCTCCGGTCAGCATTTCCGTCGCCCTGTCGAACCCGAATCCCACCTGATCCGGCTTGTGGGCGTCGGAACCGGTTGTTACGGGTACTGCAAATTTTTTACATATATGCAAAAAATCAGGGGCTGGGTAAATTTCCCCCGCCGGGGTCCGCAGGCCGGCGGTGTTCACCTCAAGACAGACGCCCGCCCTGGCCACGGCCTTGGCGGTCTCCAGGTATAACCGGCGCAGGTCTCCCCGGGGCCGGAAGCCAAACTTTTTCACCAAGTCCGGGTGGGCCATAATGTCGAAAAGGCGGCTTTGGGCGGCCTGCTGCAGCAGCAGAAAATAATCCCGGTATAATTGATCCAGGTCTGTTTCCTTGTAACGATGGATATAAGCCGGGTTGTCAAAACCCCAGCCATTGACGTAATGAATTGAGCCCAGGACATAATCGAAGGGATACCGCTGGATAATACGCTGCAATTGTTCTTCGCAGCCCGGTATGTAGTCGGCTTCAATCCCCAGCCGAATATTAATACCGCGGTATGATGACCGGAGCTTTTCCACCTCTTCCACGTACCGGGGCAATTCTGCGTCCGGCATGGCCAACTCGGGATCGCGCCGGTTTTCGTCCAGCCAATACATGGGGATATGGTCGGCGAAGCCTATTTCTTTCAGACCCCGAGCCAGAGCATGCTCAACGTATTCCTTCATGCTTCCGGTGGCGTGACCGCAGCGGGCGGTGTGGATATGATAATCCGGTAACGGCATTTTTTAACCTCGCTTCTGTTGTCAAACAAGCGCGCTCATTTGATTACTTGGAGCGCGCTTGTTGTAAAATTATTTTTTTCTAAATTTCATTTTAATCTCAATGTTTACTATAAAAAGATTTTAAACCATTTCCTGCACTTTTTGGGAAAGCTCCCGGGTTAGGCGGTAAATTCTTTCCGCCAGCGCGGGTTCCAGCAGCCCGGCGCCGCAGGCCGGGGTAATCAGGCTCCGGCGCAGCAGCACTTCTCTATCCACGCCCCGCCGGGTTAGTTCCGTCCAAAGCGCCTCCAGCCGCGCCAACAGCGAATCCGCGTCCTCTTCGAAGGCCTTGTCATAGGTGGGCACCGCCCCCCAGGCCATCACCCCGCCCCGCTCAAGGAAATCTTTCATTTCCTTTACGTAAGGCAGCAGCGAATCCCCGTACTGGTATGCATCCAGGTTGACTATCTTCAGGTTCGATTGGTACAGCAACGACCAGTCGATGGCGTCGCAGGAGTGCACCCCGGCCAAACCGCCGGCTGCGTGGATGGCGCCGGCTATCGTGTTCAGGTCGTCAAGCACCATCTCCCTGGTGACGGTTATGTAGCTGCTGCTGCCGTACACCCTGATGCCCGGCTCATCCATGAATATGATCACCGGCAGCTCGAACTTGCCCAGGGCGGCGGCCTGCCAGCCGGCGTGCATGGCCAGGGTTTTGACCAGCAGGTCCCGCAGTTGTTCCTCGTAGTAGGCCAGGCGACCCCGCTCGTCTTTCAACTGGAACCCGATGGTTAGCGGCCCGGCCAAATGACCTTTAAGATAGCGGGCCCGCCCGGTACCGTTTTGTCGCAGGTCCTCGACAAAGGAGTAATATCCCGATGCCGACGCCGGCGGAAAAGCAAAAGCGGCCAGGGCATCCGTGTCACCGGTTTCCGCCGCCAGGAAGATGGTGTAAAACTCGGTCAACCGTTCGGGCCAGGCCGGATTATCCACCGGAAATACAATCTTGTCCCCTCTCTTTTCCAGCAAACCCAAACGCACCAGGGGGTACAGGAACTGATGCACAAACCCCTCGTCCCCGCCCCGCTGCGGCAATTGCGGCCAGTGGGGCGCTTCGGGCAAGTTTTGTTTAATTAATTGCAGCGCCTCGGCAGTATCCTTATAAGGCAGGCTGCCGACGCCGGTGGCCATCCCCCGGGCTGTAAAGCTCATGCGTAAAACCTCCTTGGAATGGTAAAAAGCGCATTTTTAATTATCATAGTATAAAAAAGCCCTTATGAAAAGTAGCAAAAAAGCGCGCTCATTCGGTTCCCTCTGCGCGCATAGAGAGGAGACACACCCTTGCGGGAAATGTCCCCAGTTATATGGCCGTAGATATACTTTGCTAAGAGTAAAAAAAGCGCACTTGTTCAGTTCCCTCTGCGTGCGCTTTTTAATACTCTTATCCTTAAATCCGGCCATTAATATGGCCGGGTAT
>JAKSCU010000301.1 GCA_022360435.1 Bacillota bacterium | reverse complement strand
GCTCGTCGGGGTCGAGACCGCGGTGGCGGACAGCGAGAGGGCTTCGCCTTCCTTGATCTCGTACGGCCCGTCTGTGGTGGCACTATTGGCAGCGACGGTGACGGACACCGCCAGGGTCTGGCTGGCGGCAATCGCCGGCGTCGAGTCTTCGTCGATGACACTGACTGAAACGGTGTAAGTGCCGGGCGTCGCATAGTTGTGGATTGCCGAAGTGACGCCGCTGCCGAAGGTTTGCTCGGGCGTGAAAGCGCGGATCTCTGCACCGTCGCTAATCAATTCCCATGTCGTGCTGCCGTCCGACAGGCTCCACTCTGAACCCGTGACATCGACGGTTACGGTGATGGTGGTCGGGAGTTCACGGCCGTTGGCAATAAACAAGTCGCGCACCGCTTGCGAGAGCGTGCCGGCGTCAAGGTTGGTTGCTTCGGAAAGCGGGATCCCGAACGCATCATGAAGCGAACCGTCGCCCCAGTTCACCAGCCAATTCTCCAGGGCATCATCGGCCGGGTCAGACGCGGAGAATGATATCCCGTAGTCCGCCCCGACAGTCGTTTGCGCATCGCCGGACACCGAGACGACGGGCGCCACGTTGGCAACTTGCACCGTCAGTGGTTTCGTGGTGGTATAACCGTTCGTATTGGTGGCACGAACGGCGATCTTGCGTTCCAGGAACCCGTTATCGATGCCGTAGGTGTTTTTCAATCGGTCCCAACTGATCGTGATCGACGAGCCCGTTTCATCGCCGAACTCGCCGTCACCGTCGATATCCCACAATACGGTTCCATCGAGGACGTTATGCGAGCCGGTGCCCAGGGTCACCGACGCGTTGAGCGCGTCTCCTTCTTTGATCTGGATCAGCGTGCCGTTGGGGAACGTCATCGTCGGCGCCGCGATCACCTGCAGTTCCTCGATGTCCGAGAAGTTAACGACACCCATCGCGGTGACGCCAACACTACCCGCCGGCACGGCTCCCGTCTGGGTCACCGGCGAGCTGGGGTCTCCAGGAGAAAACAGGAGCGTATCGCCGGTCGTGACGTTGGAGGGCGCCTTGCCGTCGACGGTGGTGGAGGTCGTGCTAGCCAGCTCGTCGCCAGCGATTTGGATGAGGTCGTTATCCCCGCCACCGCGGATCACCGTGATGGCGTTGGCACCGACCTCGATCAACTCGATGAAGTCTTCACCCGCGTCGCCCTCGATCGTCACCGTGCCGTCCGACTGGGTGCGGAGCGAAACGGTGTCATCTCCGTCGCCTGCTTCGATCAGGGTCGTTGCGCTAAGGTCTTGCAACTCGATAGTGTCGCCTTCATCGCCGGTCCGGATGGAGAGGCTGGTGACCTCGGAGCTCGGCGCGTTGAAGAGCGTGACCGTGTCCTCGCCGCCGGCGGTACCCACGCTGATATTCTCTACGCCCGTGAACTGGGCGCGAACGGTGTCGGCGGCCTGCTTGACTTCGATGGAAACCTGCACCGAGTAAGCGCGTCCCACGCTCGTAACGGCAGACGATGCGAACGAATCATTCAGCGAGACGTCGGTGCCGATGGTGGAGAGATCGATCTGGAAGACCGATTCCTCACTCGAGTCCACGTACGAGATGCCGCCCTCGTATCCGCCG
>JAKSCU010000260.1 GCA_022360435.1 Bacillota bacterium | reverse complement strand
GTGCTCGCGATTCCTTTCGCGACTGGGGACCTCGATCTGTCCGGCAGCGGTACCGTGACCGATGTGCTACCCGACGGCCGTGTGCTCGCATTCGGTCATGCGATGGACGGCATCGGGGACCGCGCCCTGCCGATGTATACCGGCTACGTGCACTATGTCGTACCACTCCGTTCGATCAGTTTCAAGCTCAGCGGAAGTCTGGCGCCAGCTGGTTCGGTGATTCGCGATGAACAAAGCGCGGTGGGGGGTCTCAGCGAAACACGCTACGGAACCGCACCAGTGAAGGTGCGTGTGAAACTGCCCAACCAGGACGAACAGGTTTACAAATATCAGGTGCTCGAGGATCAACCGATCACGCCCGGAATCATGGCCGCGGTCGTTGGCCAAAGCGTTGGCGCTGTACAGCAGCTACCGCGCGAGAACACGCTGCGCATGAAGGGCAAGCTCCGGTTCGAAGGCAGCCGCGAAATTGAACTGGACGTCATCCAAGCGCGCGCTACGTCACAGGCGGTTGCTGCCAGCGTCGCACCGGTTGGCGCGGCATTGATGAACAACCCCTTCGAGCGCATCAAACTCGAAAGTGCGGAGATCGAAGTTGAGGTCGAGCCGAAGTCGCGGATCGCCAGCATTAGTGATATCTGGATCGACCGCACGCAGGTCGCGCCGGGCGAGTCGGTCGGCATTAATGTTGAATTCCGCCGATTGCGTGGCGAAACGTTCATTAAGCGCATCGAATTCGAAATTCCCGAAGATGCGGACGAAGGTGACTACCAGCTCACCATCGGCGACGCTGCAACGTACGTGCAGCGCCTGACGGGTACGCATCCGCACTACTCGCGCGCCCGCAATGTTGATCAGCTCGCCCGTGCGATCCAGCGGTTGAACGCTTTCCGTTCTGATGCGGTCTACCTGATGCTGACCATGCCGGAGACGACCGGCCTGGCTGTCGGTACGCAAGAGCTGCCCGATTTGCCATCGAGCCGCGTAGCGCTGTTGACCGGCCAAGCAGGCAGCCGCGTGACGCCCTATGCCGACCTCGAAGAAAAAATCGTTCCAATGGACGACGTTATCAGCGGGTCGCTGGAGATGGTCATCAACGTCCGCGACCCTTACGCAACCACGCCAAAGGCTGATGCCGCCGAGTAGAGCCAAACGAAGACAAACAATGGCGAGTGATCACCGCCAAACCTTGTTTACCTTTGCATTGCAACATGAACTTAGCCCTCCGTGAGGACAGTAAACCCATGACCGATCGACGTATTGCGCTAACCTCTCGCCTCCTTATCGCAGCGCTGGTTGCGGCCATGATGGCTTTGCCCGCGCTGGCGGTGAAACCCGCGCGCTGGATACACGACACCGAAGCCGACTTCCAGAAAGGTGAGACCGATGGCACGGTGATCACC
>JAKSCU010000161.1 GCA_022360435.1 Bacillota bacterium | reverse complement strand
GCATGTAGGCGATCAGCGCGTCCATCTCGCGGTCTGATAGTTGGTCTTTCGAATAGGCGGGCATCACGTTGTCGTAGCCCATCACAATCTTCGCGCCGGGGATGCGGATCGATTCGTAGATGTAGTTTTCATCCGCAATCGCGGAGCTGCCATCCTTGAAGTTTTCCCGCTTGCCGAAAAGATCTTTGAATGTCGGCCCGGTGCCGGATGTACCGTCAACGGAGTGACAGGCATTGCAGCCCTGCTGGGCGTAGATCAGTTTACCTGCCTCGGCGGGTGGATTGTTGCCCAGCACATCCGCCTGTTCGGCGACCCATGCCGCGAAGCGCTCGGGCGGCGAGACGACCACGTATGAACGCATCAGAGCATGCTGCTGGCCACAATACTCCGTGCAGAACACGTCGAATATTGCTGCGTTCTCGAAGGTTCCCCAATTGATCTTCGGGTCTTTCGGATCGGTCAGCTCCACCGACGTGCCTTCAATCTCGCGGCGCTTGGCTTCGCTGAGCACCGGTTGGAACCACGTCTTGTTGTACCGGCCCGGCACCGCATCTTTCTTGATGCGAAACTCCGGGCAATAGAAGCTGTGAATCACGTCGCTCGAACGCAGCACCAGTCGAACCGGTTTTCCATCCGGCACATGGAGCACGTTGCTCTTGGCTCCGTTTGGATAGACAAATCGCCATCCCCATCTCTGCGACTCCACCGTAATCTCGTATGCATTATCCGGTGGAGAAGCCATGTCGAGATATCCCACGAACCCCCATACGAAAATTGAAATAACGATGACTGTCGGAATAATCGTCCAGGTGATTTCCAGTGTCGTCGAGTGCGTTGGCCCGGTCGGTGCGTGTGACTTGTCGCGCTGACGGAACTTCCAGGCAAAGAAGAACATCAGCGAGCCGATGAGAACGAAGAAGAAGACGCTGATGTAGAAGATGTAGTAGAACAGCCCATCTACCTTGTGGGCATAGCTGGAAGCCTGCTCGGGCATCCAGAAGGTCTGATCAGCCTGGGCGAGAAGTTGCAGCATCATCGGTCAGTCGTTTCCTTCTTCGCGGGGTCGTCCGCTTCGGCATCCTGTCCAGCATCGGCGGCGTTGGCGGAACCTTGATCGAACTTGTTCCAACCCAGTGCCGCACGTCGCCTGCTGTCACGCACCATCAGGGTGGCGATCACACCCACCACCACGGCGACGGTTAAGAATGCACCGATCTGCATCAGCATCAGTGCATTCCGCGTGTACTTGCCCGTGTTCGGGTCGAACTGGAAACAGGTAAGGATCAGCTTGTCTATCGTCGAACCAACCTTGCCTTCCGACGCCTCCACCAT
>JAKSCU010000162.1 GCA_022360435.1 Bacillota bacterium | reverse complement strand
TCTCCCTTTACTTCAATAGCATTGAATTCATTTTCCACATTGGCAAGGGCATTCGTTTTGCTTATTATAGCGGGGCTTACCCTTGCAAATACCTTTTTGCCAATCCTTTTACTCAGTGCTATAAGCTTTATGACAGAATTCATTTTATCAGCGTATTCCATATCTCTCAAAGTTATTCCGGTAATCCCTTCGGCATGGATTTTTCTATAGTCCACAAACTCACCGTAGGCTATGGATGAAAGAATGGCAATTTTCCTGCACGCGTCATACCCTTCAATATCGGCTGTAGGGTCTGCTTCGGCATACCCGCTTTGCTGGGCAATTTTTAAAGCTTCATCAAAGCTTTGGCCATTTCTTTTCATTTTGGTCAGTATAAAGTTGGTTGTCCCGTTCAGTATTCCGAATATCCCGTCTATCTCATTTGCCGCGAGACACTGGTTCAGCGGGCGGATTATGGGTATTCCGCCTCCTACGCTGGCTTCAAACAGGTAGTTTACTCCATTATCCTTCGCCAGCTTTAAAAGCTCGGGGCCATGGGTTGCCACAAGCTCCTTATTTGAGGACACTACATGTTTACCGCTCATAAAGGCCCTTTTTGTAAACTCAAAGGCCGCTCCTATTCCACCTATTGTCTCAACAACAACACTTATTGAATTATCCCCGAAAATTTCCCCCGCATTTTTAGTCAGCAGCTCTTTATCGGGGCTTTTGGGCATGTCGCGAATATCCAGTATTTTTTTGACCGCTATATGCTTACCGGCTCTTTTGCCAATGCTTATCCTGTTCTTTTTAATTACTTCGACAACGCCCGACCCCACAACTCCATAACCTAATACAGCTGCATACACCATTCTATTACCTCCCTATTCTCTGGCAAGTATACCCTGCCTTCGAACACCTTCTATACTGCTTATTTCATCCATTAACTCCTTAATATCCTTTGCCATTTCAGTTGTTTCTATCGATATTGTCACATCCGCCAGTCCGTTTATGGGTATGTTCTGGTTTATAGTAACTATATTGCCTTTCGCAACAGCAATTTTGTTTATAATACTTGACAGAATGCCTGAAAAGTCCTCTACAACAATGTGTAAAGTAATAACCTTTCCCCTTGAAGTTTCATAAAAAGGAAATACATAATCCTTGTACTTGTAATATGCACTTCTGCTTATACCCACTTCATTTACCGCTT
>JAKSCU010000218.1 GCA_022360435.1 Bacillota bacterium | reverse complement strand
GGTGATCAGCGACATGAAGTATCAGGGCTACTTCCTGATCGTCGCCGACTTCATCCAGTGGGCCAAGCAACGCGAGATCCCGGTCGGCCCCGGTCGCGGCTCGGGCGCCGGCTCGGTGGTCGCCTGGTCGCTGTCGATCACGGATCTGGACCCCCTGCAGTTCGGGCTCCTGTTCGAGCGCTTCTTGAACCCCGAGCGGGTGTCGATGCCGGACTTCGACATCGATTTCTGCCAGGATCGCCGCGACGAGGTGATCCGCTACGTGCAGGACAAGTACGGCCGCGACAAAGTCGCCCAGATCATCACCTTCGGAAAGCTGCAGGCCAGGGCCGTGTTGCGCGACGTCGGCCGGGTCCTGCAAATGCCCTATTCGCAGGTCGACCGCATCTGCAAGATGGTGCCCAACAATCCAGCCAATCCGATGACCCTGGACCAGGCCCGCGAGGCCGAGCCGCAATTGCAGCAGATGATCGAGGAGGACGAGTCGGTCTCGCGCCTGTTCGATTTCGCGCTCCGTCTCGAAGGTCTCTACCGGCATGCCTCCACCCATGCCGCCGGCGTCGTCATCGGCGACCGGCCGCTCGAGGACCTGATCCCGCTTTACCGCGATCCGCGTTCCGACATGCCGGTCACGGGTTTCAACATGAAATGGGTGGAATCGGCCGGTCTGGTGAAGTTCGATTTTCTCGGCCTGAAAACCCTGACCGTCCTCGACAAGGCCGTCGAACTGGTTGCGGCTCGCGGCGTCGAGATCGACCTGTCCAACCTGCCGTTGGAGGATGCGCCGACATTCGAGCTTCTGGCGCACGGCGAAACCACCGGCGTGTTCCAGTTGGAAAGCAGCGGCATGCGCGACGTCCTGAAGAAGCTGAAACCGGACAGTTTCGAGGAAATCATCGCCATCGTCGCCCTCTACCGGCCGGGACCCATGGACAACATCCCGAGCTACATTCGCCGCAAACACGGTGAGGAAGAGCCGGATTATCTGTATCCGACCCTGGAACCGATCCTCAAAGAAACGTTCGGCATCATGATCTATCAGGAACAGGTCATGCAGATTGCGCAGGAGCTGTCGGGAT
>JAKSCU010000163.1 GCA_022360435.1 Bacillota bacterium | reverse complement strand
TTTAAATACCTTAACACGTCTACTGAACCGGATTCCAGGTCAATAACATTTTTAACCTGCTCCCTCTTTAATGCCACCACTAAAGAATGGGACGGCTCAAATCTTCCTTTTGTAAACTGCCCCAAATACCATCCGAACTTTGCCGCCTTTATTCAGTCAAGATAGGGTGCAGCCTCAGGCAGCCGGTACACATTTCCTCTACTTGCGTAAAAATGCCCTTCAAGGTTCATATTCAGGTTATCTTCTGCAAATTTGTAAAACGCTTTAATTTCAGGAAGGTTACTGTCTGAGCTTATACTTCTTTCCTCTGCATTAATCCCGTTTTCTTTATGCTCATCCATACCCGCTTTCCTGAGAAGAGCGACAAAATGTCCTTCCCCCTTTATCTTGTGAGGCCACAAACGGGCAGTCTTCAAAAGCTCCTTATTGCTGTCGGCCCATTCAGGCCTTCCCCTTTCAATACCGGTTATTCCGGGAATGTCAACAGCTTCATAATTTTCATTTCTCTCTAAGAATTCCGAAATCATCATCTCGTTTTCTTCAGGTGAAAAAGTACAGGTGGAGTATACCATATATCCTCCCACTTTGAGCATATTATCCGCATATTTCAGCATGTCTCTTTGAAGCACCGCACAGTCGGAGCATTTAAACTTCTGCCAGCTCTTTACCGCGTCCTCATCCTTCCTGAACATTCCTTCACCGGAGCAGGGAGCATCTACCAGTATGCGGTCAAAAAATCCCTTTAGATTTCTTGAGAGTGCCTGGGGAGAGTCCTTTGTTACAACCACATTTCTCACACCGCACAATTCCACATTTTTGACCAGCGCTTTTACCCTGTTGGAATTGATGTCATTGGCAACCAGTATGCCCTCACCCTTCATCCCTGCAGCTATTTGAACTGTCTTTCCTCCCGGAGCTGCACAAAGGTCCAGCACTTTTTCCCCGGGCTTTGCGTCCAGCACCCGGACCGGCAGCATGGCGCTGGGCTCCTGAATATAATACAGGCCTGCATAGTAATAGGGATGCTTTCCCGGGTTTTCACCTTTCCTATAGTAGAAACCGTCCTCTGTCCATGGGACAGGGTCAAGTTCAAACGGGGCTATCTTCAAAAAGTCCTCGACACTTATTTTTAAAGTGTTTACCCTGAGTCCGTGATGCCTTTCCATATTGTACGACTTGAGAAAATCCTTATACTCTTCCCTTTCAAGAAGTACTTCCATTTTGTTTGTAAACTCCACAGGTAATTTCATAAACATCTCCAAGCACTTTTAAGTATATTCTGCCATAAATAGCCGTCCACCGCAAAATATTTTTAATTTAAATTTTACATCCCTTTAATATACACTTATAACTTAATTCTTATAATTTTATTTGAAAGGTATCACCAAACAATTACTTTTTGCATAATGATAAAATTATTTACAAGTATAATTGACAG
>JAKSCU010000484.1 GCA_022360435.1 Bacillota bacterium | reverse complement strand
CTTTTTGCAAGTTCCAGAAGCCTTTCAGGAGACTTCTCTCTTAAGGGCCTGTAGACAAAACCCGCCTGGCAGAATCTGCACCCCCTGGTACATCCCCTGAAAAGCTCAAGCATTATCCTGTCATGAACTATTCTGGTAAAGGGAACTATCATCTTATCAGGAAAATAAGCATTGTCCAGGTCCTTTATGATTCTTTTCCTAACTCTTTCCGGATATTCACTTTTCCGTGGCACAACCCTTTCAACAGTTCCGTCATGGTTATAACTCACCTGGTAAAACTGCGGAACGTAAATTCCCTCTATATTAATTATACTATTCAAAAATTCCTGTCTGGATACACCCCTTTGTTTACAACTGGCGTATATGTCCATCACTTCATTAATAATTTCCTCGCCTTCTCCCAGCATATAGAAGTCAATAATATCCGCCAGCGGCTCGGGGTTATATGCGCACGGGCCTCCCGCACACACCAGGGGGGCATCTTCCCCTCTCTCACGGGAAAGCAGCGGTACACCCGCCAGGTCAAGCATATTTATAATGTTTGTGTAGCTCATTTCATACTGAAGGGTAAATCCCATAAAATCGAAATCCTTAACCGCATCATGGGATTCCAGTGCAAAAAGCGGTATGCCGTCATCCCGCATTCTCTCCTCCATATCCACCCAGGGTGAAAATACTCTTTCACACCAGGTGTCGCCCCTTTTGTTGAGAAGATGGTACAGAATTTTCATACCCAGATGGGACATACCCACTTCGTATACATCGGGAAAACAAAATGCAAACCTTATGTCCACCTCTTCAGCATTTTTATGGACACTGTTCCATTCATTCCCTATATATCTTGAAGGCTTTTCCACCCTCTGAAGCATCTCATCGCTGACCTTTACCGCCATTTTCCCCTCCGACGCACTCAAAATTTATTATACTTATAATACCCAATTGTGGAGCTTTTAGCAAACGAAAGTATAGTGTCCCGGAAAATTACCTTCTGTAATTGGGTCCGTACTCAGCCGCAAGCCTCATGGCTTCTTCCATGCTTACAGCACTTGCAATGCCTTTGCCGGCTATGTCAAAAGCAGTTCCATGGTCAACGGAAGTTCTTAAATACGGCATTCCT
>JAKSCU010000381.1 GCA_022360435.1 Bacillota bacterium | reverse complement strand
GTGGGCGCCACCCCGGTATACATGGAAAAAGGGGACGGGGCCCTCATTTATGACGCCGACGGCAACACCTACATAGATTATGTCGGTTCCTGGGGCCCGCTTATCCTGGGTCACAGGCACCCGGCGGTAACCGGGGCGCTGCGGGAGTGCCTTGAAATAGGCACCAGCTTCGGCGCGCCCACCGAGCGGGAAACCGAACTGGCCCGGCTCATAGTGGAAGCCCTGCCCGCCATGGACATGGTGCGGCTGGTCAATTCGGGCACCGAAGCCACCATGAGCGCCGTCAGAGTGGCCCGCGGTTATACCGGCCGGCACAAGATAGTAAAATTTGCCGGCTGTTACCACGGGCACGCCGACTTTCTTCTAATCAAAGCCGGCTCAGGGGCGCTTACCCTGGGAGTGCCCACCAGTCCCGGGGTGCCGCCGGGCACCGCGGAGAACACCATCGTGGCCCCTTTCAACAACCTAGAGGCTTTGCAGCAAATTTTCAGCCAGGCTGGAGAGGATATTGCGGCCGTCATTGTCGAACCCGTACCCGGCAACATGGGCACGGTGCCGCCGGCGCCAGGTTTTCTTGCGGGACTGCGGGAGCTTACCGATCGGTACGGCGCCCTGCTGATATTTGACGAAGTAATGACCGGCTTTCGCCTGGCCTACGGCGGAGCACAGGTACTGTACAATATCGAGCCGGACCTGACCTGTCTGGGCAAAATCATCGGCGGCGGCATGCCGGTGGGCGCTTACGGCGGAAAAAGGGAAATCATGTCCCGGGTGGCGCCGTCGGGTCCCATCTACCAGGCCGGAACCCTGTCGGGCAACCCGCTGGCCGTTACGGCCGGCATTGCCACGCTGAACCGGTTGAAACAGCCCGGCACTTATGAAGACCTGGAAATCAAATCGGCCCGGCTGGACGCCGGTTTGCGGGAAGCAGCCACGGAAGCGGGATTTGAATTGACCTTCAACCGGGCAGGCTCCATGCTGTGCACTTTTTTCACCAGCGAGCCCGTAACCGACTACGATTCGGCCTGCCGCTCCGATGCCGGCATGTTCGGCGCCTACTTCCGGGCCATGTTGGAAGAAGGGGTCTATCTAGCGCCTGCCCAGTTCGAAGCGGCGTTCATGTCCCTGGCCCATACCGGCGAGCAAATCGAGCGTACCATTGAGGCGGCCCGTACGGCATTTAAAAAAATCAAACCCTGACCCCGGTAAGCATCCAGGCTCCCGGCCCACCGGATATGCATAAAAAGGAATCCTGGCGGAGATGGCCATGCAACCCATATTAAAGGCGGACAATTTAACCTTTCAAGCGGGTGAGCATACCCCTTCGATAACACTAACCGTCACCCTGCACCCTGGCTCGGCGCTGATTGTCACCGGGCCGTCGGGGGCGGGCAAATCAACTTTTTTGCGCACCCTGTGCCGGTTCCATCGCCCCCTGTCGGGCAATGTTTACCTGGCGGGCGTGTCCTGGGAGCGTTATTCGGTCTACCACTGGCGCAGGCTGGTGCACTTCCTCCCCCAGCAACCCGTAGTTTTTGCGGGCACGGTCCTGGACAACCTGGCCGTGCCCTTTTCGGTTTTACAGGTAAAAAAAGCGAGCGCTTTCAACCATGAGCGGGCGGAACAAATGCTCTCCCTGCTGCTTCCAAACAACAGCCCGGACCAGGACGCCTCCACCCTGTCCGGGGGCGAACTGGCCCGGCTGGCCCTGGCGCGGGCCATGCTGTTGTACCCGGCGCTGCTGCTGCTGGACGAGCCGGCGGCGGCGCTGGACCGGGAAAACGTGTGCGCTGCCATGGTTGCGTTGGCCGATTGGCTGCAAGAAAAGAAACAACGGGGGCTGCTCATGGTTTCCCACGGTGAGGACGCCGCACGGCTGGCGGAAGCCGGAGTGCCCGTCGGCAACATTGCAATAGGCGGTTGAGGCAGGTGCCGATATGAACGAAAGCGTCATCCCCATTACAAATACACAACTGGCCCTCAGCGTCCTCCTGGTCCTTGTCTCCGGCCTGGTTTCGGCGCTGCTCCGGCTGGGCCTGCTTAACTCGTTGTTGTGGGGGACCGTCCGAACCTTTGCCCAATTGTTCTTTATCGGGTATGCCCTTTCCTACATATTTGACATTAATCACCCGGCGCTCATACTGGCGATTATCATAATCATGTCCGTTATAGCCTCCCAAGCCTCCATGCAGCGCGTTCCTTCCGGCTTTCCGGCCCTGATCGGGTTTTTATCCCTGACAACCAGCACCTTCCTGGTGGGAATAATTGTGGTGGCGCTAATTATCGCGCCGGAACCATGGTACTCCGCCAGAATAGCAATCCCCATCTGCGGTATGATTCTGGGCAACTCCATGAACGGCGTCGCCCTCTCCCTGGAACGGCTGTACGCCGAAATACGCACCCATGCGGCCGAAATTGAAGCGCTGCTTTCCTATGGGGCCACGCCCTGGGAAGCAATACGGGAAAGGGTGCGGGATGCGCTGCGGGCCGGCATGACCCCGACCATCAATTCTATGATGGTGGTGGGCCTGGTCAGCCTGCCGGGCATGATGACCGGGCAGATCTTGGGCGGTGTGGACCCGCGGGAGGCGGTGAGATACCAGATTGTCGTCATGCTGATGATTACCGCCTCCGTCGCCATCGGCTGCCTAATGCTGGTGCTTTTGTCTTACAAACATTTTTTCACTGCGGATGCAGCCCTGGACCACCAAAAGTTAAGCAAACGTCAACCATATTCAACCCGCAAAAAAGGCCGTTAAAGGCGCTTAATCTGCCAGTTGGCAAAAGTTATTTGACAGAAATAATACCCAAGTGATATATATATTTATGGGTATGTGAATTTTATAACGATACTTCATATAGTAGCGAGCATATCGTGTTATCCCTTTCTCCGATAAATCTGTTTTATTAATGTCAGAGAAAGTTAAATTTTTCACTTGCGTATTTATAGACGGTGTTCTTGGCAAGAATAGGAGGCGTATTGGGTTGAAAACTTTGCGAGTGCCGGAAGCTACGGTGACCAGATTGTCTATTTATTCCAGATTTCTGGAGCGATTGGACAGAAACGGTATCACAACAGTATCTTCCGGAGAAATAGCCGAAGGGGTGGGGGTCAGCCCGGCCCAGGTCAGAAAAGATCTGGCCTACTTCGGAGAGTTTGGCACCAGGGGAGTCGGATATAACGTTAAAGACTTAATGAAGTACACGCTAAAAATATTGGGACTGGACCAAACGTGGTCCCTGGCCATCATTGGCGCCGGTAACCTGGGTTTTGCCCTTTGCACTTACTACGGCTTCAATGTCCGGGGTTTTTATGTCGCCGCTGTTTTTGACATCGACCCCACCAAAATCGGCAAACGCATCGGCAAACTGGAAGTGCAGCCGCTGGACTCGTTTCCTGAAGTCACCGGCCACGAACACATCCGTATTGGCGTGATAGCGGTGCCGATAAGGGGCGCCCAGGAAGTAGCCGATCTGCTCATCAAAAACGGTGTGGAGGCGATACTCAACTTTGCGCCCATGGCTTTGAACGTACCGGACCATATTGAAGTCCGCAACGTGGACCTGTCGGTAAAACTGGAAATACTGACTTTCAACCTTGGTTTCAGGGCCGCCCAAAACCTGTAGGGAAATGAAAATAGTCTTGGCCGGCCGTTTTCTCTTTAAAAGCATTTTAAGCCCGCCCTGCCGGCCATAACTCTATTCACGGGAAGTGAGCCAAATGCCGACGGATTTGCGTGTTATGGAGGTAAAAACCGACGCCCGGAATCAGTTTCTCGATATAACGCCGGGCATAAACGACTTTCTTGCCCAAGCCGGTGTCAAAGAAGGGATCTGTCTGGTTTATGTTCCGCACACCACCGCCGGGCTTACCATCAACGAGGGCGCCGACCCCGACGTGGCGGAGGACATACTTGCGCAGCTGGAACGGATGGCGCCTCATAATAACGGGTACAGACACGCCGAAGGAAACTCGGCCGCCCACATTAAATCTTTCCTGGCCGGCGCCCAAAAAACCATCCCCGTCACCGGAGGAAAGTTAACCCTGGGAACCTGGCAGAGGGTCTTCTTTTGCGAATTTGACGGGCCCCGCAAAAGAAAGGTAATTATTAAAGTATTGCCCGGATAATAGACGGCGGGCAGGGGAATCTTGTAATACCTTGACTTTAAGCCCCGATTATGTTAAACTATAGTTTGTGTTTAGTTTATCGGGATGTAGCGCAGTTTGGCTAGCGCGCTTGCCTTGGGAGCAAGAGGCCGGGGGTTCAAATCCCTCCATCCCGACCATATGGCCCCATGGTCAAGTGGACTAAGACACCGCCCTTTCACGGCGGTAACCCGGGTTCGAATCCCGGTGGGGTCACCACGGAGGGGTTCCCGAGTGGTCAAAGGGAGCAGACTGTAAATCTGCCGGCGACGCCTTCGCAGGTTCAAATCCTGCCCCCTCCACCAGCCGTTTTGAAAGCCTTTTGATTGCAACCCCGGGCGGACGGCTTAAAACTTTCCCACAGCTACGTACTGGGCCGGTTCTCGCCGGTAACCCGCTGCTTTCTTTTGATCAAGGCGGCTCTGCCCATCTCCCAAACCGGGCGGTAACCCGGATAGCGCCTGGCCGGAACGCCCCTGATTTGTTTGGCCAATTTAATTCCCCCTTCCCTGATTTTTTAGCTCATCCTTGTAATGTGGCAAGATCTCATTTTTTTATACTTAATACGAAACAACCGCGTGCTGTTTCGGGGTTTGGTTGTGAGCCGTTGCTCACGTTCGGGATATTGACAACGGCATTTGAGTGTGCTACCATTATTTTTGCGCGGGTCGAGGCGATAAAGTCGATAAATTTAATACATGCGGCAGTGGCGGAATTGGCAGACGCGTAAGATTCAGGTTCTTATGGGCGCTATGCTCGTGGAGGTTCAAGTCCTCTCTGCCGCACCAAGGAAGGAAGCAAGGGGACGGCTCTTTTGCTTCCTGTTTTTTATTGCCGGAAGCAAAAGAACCGCTCCTTCGCTTCCCGGGCAACCGAATAGAAAGGCGGGAACAAGTGATGCAAGGTAATAAAAACTATCGTACCCATCCGGAGTTACCTGTCATATACCAAGATGATAATATGCAAAAGCCTTTCTTTTATAATATTATCGAAGCCATCCCGCTCCCTTTGTTGGTTATCGAACTGGACTGCCAGATTGCCCTGGCCAACCGGGCCGCCGGCAGACTATACCCCGGCAACCGCTCCGACGCCGGTTATTGTTACCGGCTGATCAATCATTTGAATTCCCCCTGCCGGGATATGGGTTATCCCTGCCCCCTGGATATAATCCGGGAAACCGGTAAACCAGTCATTCTTGAAAAAAACTATATAAATAAAGATGGCAATCCGACGCCGGTGGAAGTTTGCGCCATGCCCGTA
Organism: Bacillota bacterium; assembly: GCA_022360435.1. Classification (GTDB taxonomy): domain Bacteria; phylum Bacillota; class Desulfotomaculia; order Desulfotomaculales; family Desulfallaceae; genus BRH-c8a. Next base: position 6,013 of record JAKSCU010000381.1, on the reverse strand, counting down.
GTCAACCCAAACGGCGCTGTTGTCCGCATTGTGGTGCTGATTATTGACACTGCCAAGCCCCAACAGGAAGAAGAACGACTGTCCGAGATGGGCGCCTGTTTTCTTGGTTCCAGCAATGACCCGGAAAAAGTGCTCAAACAAGCTTTGAAAGAACTGCGAAAAAGCAGGGAGTTCAACCTGGCGGTGCTTAACTCGCTGTCGGCGCACATAGCCGTGCTGGACAAAACCGGCAAAATTGTGGCCGTTAACGAAGCCTGGAAACAATTCGGGCTGGAAAACGGCGCCGACCCGGCCATCATTTACGCCGCCGGCCTAAGCTATACCCAATTTTGCAAGCCGGGAGCCGAAAACGGCGACACCGTCGCCCGGAAAGCCATCACCGGCGTCCAAAGCGTCTTGAAAGGGACCCTGCCCCATTTTAGCATGGAATACCCCTGCCACTCCCCGTGGGAAAAAAGATGGTTCATAATGCAGGTAACCACCCTGTCCGGCCTGTCCGGCGGCGGCGCCGTGATTTCGCACCAATTAATTACCGACCGGAAAAAAAACGAGGAAAGGCAGGAGGCCGAACTGGCCATGTTGACCGAACTGGCCAACTTCTCGAACCTTAAACAGGCCTTGCGCAACGTACTGAACATCCTCGCCGGGGTTACGGGCTGCCAGGCCGCCGCCATAAGACTAAACAGCGGTGAAGACTACACTTATTACGCCCACCGGGGATTCCCCGCCCGGTTTATTGAACAAGAATTTTCCATCTGTGTTTCCGACCGGAACGAATCCGCAACAAATCTGGGCGGACCGGTGCTGGAATGTCTGTGCGGCAAAGTATTGCAGGACAAGCTGACCGGCTCTGTCGACCATAAATACACCACCCCTTTCGGAAGTTTTTTTACCGGACATTCTTCGGCCTTAAAAAACGATACAAACGGGCCCCTAAAGCTGGAAGGACCCTGGCGGCTGAATTGTATTCAATCAGGCTATGAAACCATAGCTCTGGTGCCAATCAAGGATAAAGAGGATAATATAGGCTTACTGCAGCTCAACGGGACCTGCAAAAACCTTATTAAAAGAGATGACCTGTCTTTCCTTGAACTGGCCTGCCGGTATATCGCTTCGGCCATCAGGCACATGAAAGATTCGGAAGCCCTGCAGGAAAGCGAAGAACGTTACCGGCGCCTGGCCGAAAACGCGCCCGACGTTATTTACCGGGTGGGGATGTCGCCCCGCCGGTTTGAATATGTCAACCCGGCCATTGAACACATGACGGGTTATACCCCCGACGATTATTACGCCGACACCGAGCTGGGCTTCAGGATCATTCATCCCGAGGACCGAAAGGTTTTCAACCGGTTACTTGACTTGGATACAGATTTCAGCGCCCCTGTGGAACTGCGCTGGATTGGTAAATGCGGTCGGGTGATCTGGACCGAGCAACGCAACCTGCCGATCCGGGATCGGGACGGGCGGGTGGTGGCCATGGAAGGAATCGCTCGGGACATCACCGAACGCAAAAAAGTGGAATACTCCCAACAGAAACAAGCGCAATACGAGCGAACCATGACTACGGCCATGTCCATCTTCACCGGCAACCATAACAGCCGGGACGCGCTGGAAAAACTGCTTCAACTGCTGGCAAGCCGCCAGGATTATAAGGCCGGAGCCTACTACACCTACGACGAATGGTCCCGTTCGCTGAACATGACGGCGGCCCGGTCCTTGAGCGCGTCCGGGCCGGCCGGCTCCTTCGTCCTGGGCAACAATGCCATAACCGGCGCGGTATTGAAAAAGGAAGTCCTGCTGCTGCGCAGGGAAGAAAAGCAGCCGCAGCCGGCGGGAGATGGCCTGCAAAACCTCTTTGACCTGTCAACCACAGCGGTTTTACCGGTTTATTACCAAGACAAGCTGCAAGGGGTGCTGCTGTTGGGCGCCGACAGGGAACCGGATGCCCATGACAAAGAGTTTCTGGAGCGCATTGCCATCCAACTTGGCATCTGCCTGCACGGCATCAAACAATTTGAATACCTTAAGACGCTTTCCCGGCAGTTGGCCGCCCGGCAAAAGGAAATTGAAAAGAAAAACCGGGAACTTGAACAGGCCAACCGGGCTAAAAGCGAGTTTCTGACCAACATGAGCCATGAGCTGAGAACTCCATTAAACTCGGTCATCGGTTTTTCCGAGTTGTTGGAAAAACAAATATTCGGCGCATTAAATCCGCGTCAGCAGGAATACGTCAAGGACATTTGGGAAAGTGGCGAGCACCTGCTGGAACTGATCAACGACATCCTGGACCTGTCCAAAATCGAGGCCGGCACCATGGAACTCGACCTGAACGATTTTCACATGCCCGGCCTGCTGCAAGGATGCCTGCGCATGTTCCGGGAAAAAGCCCTGAAAAAAAATATCCGTCTGGAAATGATGGCCGAAGACAATATCGGCGTTGTGGTGGCCGACTCCCGCAAAATTAAACAAGTCATTTTCAATCTGCTGACCAACGCCGTCAAGTTCACCACCGAAGGGGGGGAAGTGCTGCTTTCGGCTTACCGGGAGGGACAAAACGTAACCGTATGCGTAACAGACAACGGCATTGGTATCTCCCGGAAGGAAATGGACAAGCTGTTCAAAGAATTTTCCCAGGTGGACGGTTCACTCTCCAGGCGGCACGAGGGCACCGGGCTGGGCCTGGCCCTGTCAAAGAAACTGGTGGAAATGCACGGCGGCACCATTGGCGTGGAAAGCCAGCCCCAAAAGGGAAGCCGGTTTTATTTCACCATCCCTGCGCAACCGGGCGGGGTAGCCGGTCCGGAAAACAGCCCTCCCCGCCCGGAAAATCCCCCCCCGCGTGCCGGTTCGCCTGACGAGCCGCCACTGGTACTGGTGGTGGAGGATAACGATCGGGACGCCAAACTAATTGAGACCTATTTAATCAATGAGGGCTTTCGCGTGGCCCGGGCCGCCAATGGACGGGAAGGTTTCGATATGGCGGCCCGGCTGCGCCCCCAGGTCATTACCATGGATATTCTGATGCCGGTGATGGACGGCTGGCAACTGCTGGAGAAATTGCGCGGTGATTGCCGGCTGAACAATGTGCCGGTGCTGATTGTTTCCATGCTCCATGAATACCAAAAAGGCCTGGCTTTCGGCGCCTCGGAAGTTTTGTTGAAGCCCTTCGATCCCGAAAACCTGGTCGACATCGTACGCAATCTGGCCGGTTCCAGCGCCTATTGCCAACCCGCTTCCACCGTCCTGGTCATAGACGACGACCCGCGGGCGGTAGACCTTATCGAACAAAACCTGCGCGCCAAGGGGCACAATGTTTTAAAGGCACATGGCGGCGCCGAAGGGCTGAAAACAGCCCGGGAGGAAAAAATAGACCTAATTCTCCTGGACCTGATGATGCCCGAAATAGATGGTTTTGAAGTGGTAAAAAAACTGAAGGAGAATCCCGGGTTAAAAAACGTTCCCGTAATTATCCTCACGGCCAAAATACTTACCGCCGACGATTTTAAAAAATTGCGCGGGCTGGTTGAATCAGTGCGGGAAAAAGGCGATTACAACCCGGATTCTTTTTTGTCGGAAATAAACAGGGTACTGCAGCGCCAATCCTCCGGGAGGTAGCAGGGCATGAAAAAAACACCGGTTATATTAATCGTGGAAGACAATCCCAAAAACAGGCGTCTGGTCAACGACATCCTGGAATCACAAGGCTACGACACCATACAGGCATCCAACGGCCGGGAAGGGATTAACCTGGCCCGCCGGCAAAAGCCCGAACTAATTGTCATGGACATGCAGATGCCGGAAATAGACGGGCTTCAAGCCACCCGGATTCTGAAATCGGACCGGGCCACTTCCCATATCCCCATAATCGCCCTTACCGCCATGGCCATGAAAGGCGACCGGGAAAAAATACTCGGCGGCGGCTGTGACGATTATTTGCAAAAACCCGTCCGTTTTGACACCCTGACGGTTTCCGTGCAAAAATGGCTGGGGAAGCAAGGGGATGGTTCCCTTGCTTCCCGGCCGGCCGCAAAAAAAGAATCCGGCCCGTAGGCCGGACGGGGAGAGATAGAACTCACCAAAGCGGAGTAGTTATATTTTTGCCGACCCGGTAAATTTTATTCACCAAGCCGGTAATTTTTTGCGGATGCTCAAAACGCCATCATTAAGTTTGAACCTGCAACCTCCAATGTGTCATATGTTCCTTATTTTATACTTCAGCAACTATACTCCCGGCCATATATATCCGCTGTATGCGGGATGGTCTCATATACGTGAAACAGCGGGCGCCCCGTTGGTTTTATTATGCTTCAAGCAGGAAAACACCGGCCCTTTGCAGAATAGATTCATGTACTGAATTCGGCCAAACCACTTGTAAAGCAAATATGTAACGGCATTAATTTTTATACCTTATAAACTCCAAATAAAACAGGAGCGACAACAGAATTGGCCAGGTCGGGAAAGGGCGGCGGCAAAACAACCATTGCGGCAGCGTTAACCAAAATTCTTGCCGGTTTCGGCGGAATAGCATACGCCATTGATACAAAACCGGACGCCCTGGCTCCGGCTACAGGTGTTTCACTTGCAGAGATGTTACAGGATCAACCGGTGGTGGAAATGTGTGACGCCATCCGCGCCAAGTCGGGCGGGGGGCTTTTTATACTCTAAACCCCGATCTCTGCGGAGGAATGTCCCCGATGTATGTCAAGTGCTTTAGAGAAAGGAGTTGGAGTAATGGGTTTGACAGGTTTAGAAATTTTTAAACAGCTCCCCAAAACCAACTGCAAGGATTGCGGCCAACCAACCTGCCTGGCATTTGCCATGCAGTTGGCCAGCGGAAAAACCAGCCTGGACAAGTGCCCCCATGTCAGCGACGCCGCCAAGGAGGCCCTTGATTCGGCCTCGACACCGCCGGTGGCACTGGTTAAAGTGGGCAAGGGTGAAAAAGAGGTGACCCTTGGCAACGAGACCGTGTTGTTCCGTCACGACAAGCGTTTTGAACACCCCACGGGCATTGCCATTTCCGTAATTGACGCCGACGAAGACATTGCCGGCAAAGTGGCGGGCATTAACAAACTGGCCTTTGACCGCGTGGGCCAGATTCACAACGTCAACCTGGTGGCCGTGATTAACGCCTCCGGCGATGCCGCCAAATTCGCCGCAGCGGTTAAAACCGTTCAGGACAACACCGCCTTTCCGCTGGTATTAATAAGCGAAGACCCGGTCGCCATGAGCGACGCCCTGGAAGTGGCCGGCGCCAACAATCCGTTAATCTGCGGCGCCAACGCCTCCAATCTGAAAGTCATGGTGGAATTGGCCAAAAAATACGACGCCCCGCTGGCAGTCAAGGGCAACGGCCTGGAAGAACTGGCCTCCCTGGTGGAAAAAGCCGGCTACAAAAAACTGTTCCTTGATTCCGGCGCCCGGGAAGCCAACAAAGTGCTGGCCGACCAGACCCAAATACGTCGCCAGGCCCTGAAAAAATTCCGGCCTTTCGGCTATCCCACCATTGCCTTTGCCGACAATCCCGACTCCATCCAGGCCGTTGTGGACGCCGGGGTATATATCGCCAAGTACGCCGGAATTGTAGTGCTTAATTCCGCCGACCCCGCCGATGTGCTGCCGCTGATTACACTGCGGCTGAACATTTACACCGACCCGCAAAAACCCATCGCCGTGGAGCCCAAGCTCTATGAAGTGGGCAACCCGGGTCCCGATTCGCCTGTGTTTATAACCACCAATTTTTCCCTGACCTACTTTTGCGTGCAGGGTGATATGGAAAGCGGTCGGATTAACGGTTACATCCTGCCGGTGGATACCGACGGCACCTCGGTGATGACCGGTTGGGCCGCGGGCAAGCTTACCCCGGAGAAAATTACCCAAATGCTGAACGAAACCGGTGTCGCCGACAAGGTATCGCATCGCAAGGTCATTATCCCCGGCGGTGTGGCGGTGCTGAGCGGCAAACTCCAGGAACTGTCCGGCTGGGAAGTACTGGTGGGCCCCGGTGAATCCG
>JAKSCU010000330.1 GCA_022360435.1 Bacillota bacterium | reverse complement strand
TGCATCCTGCGCCGCCGTCTCGTCACTCTGTGTTTTACTCGTTGTCGCCAGCAGGGTTTTTTCGTCGAGACGATAGCCCGCCAACAGCAGTATCGCCACCGAACCCATCACCGCGGGAAGATAAGAGACACCGAGTAACAGCGCATCCCGTACCGCGGGCGATTGCAGTTGTTCCTGCGGCAGGTTGCGATCAAAACCGGCACTGGACATGGCGCCACCGACCACCAGCGGACCAAAAGCGAAGGTGGCTTTTTCCGTCAAGCTGTAGATCGCCGTGTACACTCCCTCGCGGCGCACACCGCTGCGCCGCGCGTCAAAGTCAATGGTGTCCGTCAGCATCGACATCGCCAGCAGGATATTGCCGGACATGGCAATACCGGTCATCATGCCGCGAAACAGAATATTCATTAACGGTTCGTCCGGCTGCGCGAAGCTCCAGCTCACCGCATAGGATACATAGCACAGGCCGATCGCAATATAGGCCGCGCGCTTGCCAATGGTTTTGGATACCTTGACAATCAGCGGCGCACTGAGCATTGACGCACAGGTCAGCGTGGCAAAATAATAAGACATGACCTTCAGGTCCAACTGCAAGGCGTTGACGATAAAAAACACCATCGCCGAACCCGATGCGGATACGCCCAATAACTGACAGGCTTTCACCGCTATCAGCCGCACAAAGTAGCGGTTGCTGATCAGCGCCGCAAATTCCGCGCGGATATTCGGTATCGCCATAGTCGACTTAGTGAATCTGGCGCCGGCGGTACCGACAAAGGCAACCAGCATCGCTGACAGGATAATAATGCCGCCGCTGATACCGATGATGGCATAAGAGCGCCATTCCGTTCGCCCCATCGACTCGAGCAGCCACGGCGCCACCGCGCCGGCGAGAAATGAGCCGCTGGTGACAAATACCACGCGGTAGGCATGGATAGATGAACGCTCATGATAGCTATCGGTCATCTCCGCCGGCATCGACATATAGGGTACATTGAATAGTGTGTAGCCGATGGTATAAACCAGCAGGGCAAAAAAGATATAACAGGCGGCAAAAATCTGCTGCTCAAACGGCGGCGTGGTAAAAATCATTATGAACGCGAGTGCGGAAATGATCGCCCCGGGAATCAAGAACGGACGGCGGCGACCGATGCGGGTTGTTATCCTATCGCTCCATAGACCGACCAGGGGATCACT
>JAKSCU010000165.1 GCA_022360435.1 Bacillota bacterium | reverse complement strand
GGCCAAACTTCGTCCCCGAAGAACAGAGCGACAGCTACCTCTACAAGATCGGCAACCGCGACATCGTCCGCGGCATGGCCGAGTGCACGCAGGTGCTCGGGCTCATCGACCGCGACGACCCGTACGCCGAGCTGTACCTGGATATCGTCTCGACGACACAGGACCTGCTCGACTCGTTCTTCTGGCTTGGCGACGAGGCGTGCTTCGGCCTGTCCAAGACACTGACCGAGATCCGCGACACCGCGCAGGCCGCCGTCGGCGAGTTCGAGAAAGTCACGCGCATCCGCAAGAACACCCGGCAGCAGACCGAAGCCGTCGCCCAGGAAGCCAAGGACCTGGTCAACCGCAACGCGACACGCATCTACGACAATATCAACGTCTACGTCGAGGCGCTCGGCTCGCTGCGCGGCGTCCGCGGTCGGATCATCGGCCTCAAAGAACTGCGCTACGCGGACATCGCGCTGATCGATGAGCTTGAGAAAGACGTGCAAGAGCAGGTCGAGTCACTAAGCCAGCGGACGGTCGACTTCCTGCTGCAGGACGCCTCGCTCGCGCCCTACGAAGCCGCCGCAACCGAGCACGAGGCCGCCATCGAAGGCGTCACCAAGGTCACCGAGGCCAAGGAACTCGAGGAAGCCATCCTCAAGACCTCCGGCGAGCTGGAGATGCTCATCGACATCGTCGGCAACCTCAAGATCGACGACGCGACCCAACGCACCGCGATCATCGACGGCATCAGCGCGATCTTCGCCGAGCTCAACGCCTCGCGGACCAAGCTCCGCAACAAGACCCAGGAACTGGGCAAGACCGAGGGCATCGCCGAGTTCAACAGCCAGCTCAAGCTGCTGAACCAGTCGGTCGTGAACTACCTGGACCTCTGCGACACGCCCGAGAAGACCGAGCAGTACCTAACGAAAGTGATGGTGCAGGTCGAGGAACTGGAAGGGCGGTTCGCCGAGTTCGACGAGTTCGTGCTGCAACTCACCGAGAAGCGTGACGAGGTCTACAACGCCTTCGAGAACCGCAAGGTCCAGCTTGTCGAGAAACGCAACAAGCGAGCCAATGCCCTGGCCCAGGCCGCGGACCGGATCCTCGGCGGGATCAAGTCGCGCGTCGAATCCATGGACGAAGTCGAGCAGATCAACGGCTACTACGCCGGCGACCTGATGATCGACAAGCTCCGCGACATCGTCGAAGAGCTCACCGAATTGGAAGACACGGTCAAGGTCGATGACATCCAGTCGCGCCTCAAGTCGATCCGCGAGGACGCGGTCCGCCAGCTCAAGGACCGCAACGAGCTGCAGGAGGGCGGCAACGTCATCCGCTTCGGCAAGCACCGCTTCTCGATCAACACGCAGAACATCGATCTGACCACGGTGATGCGCGACGACCAGATGCAGCTGCACCTGGCGGGCACGCGCTTCTTCGAGCCGATCACGGACGAGGCCTTCAACGCGACGCGCCCGGTCTGGGACCGCGAGGTCGCGTCGGAATCGGACGACGTCTACCGCGCCGAATTCCTCGCCTACCTGATCTACCAACAGGCAACCGGTCCCGCGTCAGCTGGCGGGCTCGTCCCGCCGCTCGAAGAG
>JAKSCU010000290.1 GCA_022360435.1 Bacillota bacterium | reverse complement strand
GGGCTGGGACGAAGCCGCCGCCCGGGCGGGCGTCAAGGGCGACGGTCCGGAATTTTTAAACTACCTGCTGTCCCGGGGTGAACTGGTGAAAATAGCCGACGGTATGTTTTTTCACCGCCTGGCCATAAATAAGGCGATATCGGCCATCGGCGCGCATCTGGCCGGCCAAAAAGAACGCTCCCTGGGGGAAACCCGGGACCTGCTGCAGACTTCCCGCAAGTACGCCCTCCCGCTGCTGGAGTACATGGACCGGATAAAAATCACTCGTCGGGTAGGCGACATGCGGGTGGCGGGTCGCGGCTTAAAAACGCGGCCAGAGGAATAAACCGGTTTCCTCGTCGTACACCCTGCGCAGTTCCACGCCTTCGATTTCGGTAACGGTAAATTCACAGGCGAAAACGACATTGCCTTCCACCAGGTGTCCGCCAAACACCGCCCCCCGCTCGTCCATCAGGGCAATATGGGCGTGTACGAACGGTTTGCCGTCCTTTATCGACACGTTGCCCATCAAGGATACTATTTCCATGGGGCGGGGAAATTCAATGGTTTTATACTCCAGCAAATCCTGGCGGTAAAACCCGGCGGCGCCACTGATAACGGCGCCGATGGCGGCAACGGAACCGGAATGGATATTTTGACCGGCGCAAAAATCCGTCAACCCTTTAAACAAATCGCTCCCCTTGGACAGTCTTCCCTGGTGCACCTTGCCGTAACGACCGGTTTTAAACATAACCAATGTTTTTTCACCTCCATAATATAAATTATATATTTTTTACATACTGCAGAAAAGAAACATTTGTTAAAACATATTAAGATTAGCTTAGCTTGTTCCCCCTGAAAAACAAACTTTTGTAAAGAGGTTTGGCGTAATCGGAAGGATGCGTAGGAGTTTAGTTTAAAAAGCGAACGAGCTCGTTCAAGTATGAAGGCAACAAAACATGATGTTCAATTTATAGCATGCCTAGCTTATTTTCAGATATAATAACAACAGTGGAATGTTAAAATTTTAATAAATTAATTATCTTTTTTGGAGGCTACCTGTATCATGAATAGCGCAGAGAAGGTTCTTTGGATTTTAGATAGGTTAGGGGAGGAACCATATGAAATTAACCTGACCGCACTGGCAAAGGAAATGAATACTGTAAAAAGTGGTGTCTATAAAATATTAAGTATTATGGTAACACACGGTTTTGTTGTTCAAAACCCAGAAACCAAAAAGTACTCTATTGGCCCGGCTTTGTATAGACTGGGTAATGTTTATAATAATCGGGTAGGTATTTGGGAAATTGCAAAACCCATTATTATACAAGTAGCAGAAATCACCCAAGAAACTGTTTCAATAGGAATTAGAGAAGGTGATACTGCTATTCTTGCCTATAGGGTTGATTCTCCGCTACCTGTTCGTCATGTTGAAAATATTGGCACCAAGTTTCCAATTAATGCTAGCGCCATTGGGAAAGTTTTAGCAGCATATTATGATGATGCTAGAATAAAAGAATTATTAAGTTCGAGTACATTTAAAAAACATACACCTAACACTTTAGTTGATATTAAATCAATTTTACAAGAATATCAAAAAATTAGAGAAAATTGTTATGCCATAAGCGATGAAGAAAGGTTTTCAGAATCCTTTGGAATCGCAGTACCCATAATGGATAACAATGAAAATGTATGGTCTTGCTTATGTATTACGGGACCTAAAATGAGGTTCACCCCGGATAAGGTCGATAGTTGGGTTCAACTATTAAAAAATAAAGCTAAAGAAATTTCACATCTCTTAGTATAATTATTTGACTTTTTGTCATAACACGGCCTCCGTTCATTTTTGTAATAATCACAACCAACAGCAATTATGGGGTAAACCACACTCTGCGATTTGATTTTTTATTCGTTTATTATTGCTTCAATATAAGCATATAAGGCTGGAGAACCGCCAGTATGCACGAAGAGGATGTTATCGGTTTTTTTGAAGTAACCTTGTCTAACCAGATCTATTAGGCCGGCCATAGCTTTGCCTGAATACACCGGATCAAGCAGAATGCCTTCGGTACACGCCAGAAGTTTTACCGCTTCTGCCATCTCAGGGGTTGGAATGGAATATCCCGGACCTACATAATCATCAAAACAGGCAACAACTTCTCTTGGGATTTCATGTTTGATGTTAACGTGCTTGGCAACACGTTTTACGAGATCATATACCATTTCTTCCTGAGTATCTTTTTGGCGGCTTACATTCATCCCAAGTACTGGAATGTTGCTGTTTGCTCCATAAAATCCTACAATAAGCCCGGCATGTGTACCGGTGCTGCCACTCGGGCTAACCACATAATCCAAATTAAGGGCTTTATCAAAAGTCTGGGCAAGAATTTCTTGGGCGCAGGCCACATATCCGGTAGAACCTATTTCGTTGGAGCCGCCGCCTGGAATGATATAGCCTTTTCTTCCTTCCGCGGCTAATTCGACAGCAATTTTTTTCATTTCTTCCATCATATTGGAGCCACCGGGTACCACTTTAATAGCCTCTACGCCAAGCAAACGGAATAAGAAGTTATTTCCGCTAGCCTCAGGCTTGTAGCTATCCTTAACTCGTTCCTCCAGTACCAGACGGCATTTTAATTCTTCTTTAACAGCGGCAGCCAAAGTCAGTCGACAGTGGTTTGATTGAACAGCCCCGCAGGTAATTAAAGTGTCGGCGCCTTGCGCTAAAGCGTCTGCCACCAGAAACTCAAGTTTTCTAGTCTTATTGCCTCCAGAAGTCAAACCTAAAAGATCGTCTCTCTTGATATAAATATTGGGGCCGTTTAATGCCTTTGTGAAGTTTGGGAGGAATTCCAAAGGTGTTTGCCCCTCGGTATAACGTCTTCTGGGAAACTGTGATAAGTTCATCTCAACATATACTTCCTATTCTAAATATTTTTAACTTCTAACTCTAGTAAGCAGTTATATATTTAATTCAAATATTTGTTAATTTAAACCTCGTCATAAACAAGCAACCTCCCGACAATGCCGCCTGAATAGGATACAAATGTTCCGGAGCATTTTAAAAACATCAACTCCCTCAAATTTTTGCAAGAACATTTCCCGACTTGAAACTCCCTATTAATTCTCTATGAGAGAATATTATTCTCTCATAGAGAATTTGAACATATTATACATGTTGGTTTATTGGTAGTCAATAAAAATCCATTTCTACGTAAACAACAATAATCATATTATCAATTCTTACTTGTCAACCAAGCGCAACCCCTTGATAGATTTTTAAATTACTGCATAAAAACTCCACGAAGGAAAACTGCTTGTAAATTAAACCGAAGGAAGGTATTATTTTTCTTAAAGAAATTAGCCGATATCTAAAACCCCACCGAAAGCTTGTTTTCCGGGTGAAATCGGCCAAGGCGAGGTATGAACATGACCAAGCTGGCGGAAATATTATCTGCCGGGATTAAACAGCGGGGCCCCGCCACCTTTAACCGGTTTATGGAAATGGCCCTGTACCACCCCCAATACGGTTATTACTCCTCAAACCGGCTTAAGATAGGCGGGAGAGGCGATTTTTACACAGCTCCCACCGTCAGTCCGCTGTTCGGCGCCATGGTGGCCCGGCAACTGGCGGAGATGTGGCGTCTGGCCGGCGCTCCCGGGTATTGGACGCTGGTGGAATACGGTCCCGGCACCGGGAAGCTGGCCGGTGATATTATGGATGCCGTGCTGCGGGAGCACCCCGCCCTTTACCGGGCGGTCAACTACCACCTGGTGGAAATCAGTCCCGGCCTTGAGGAACAACAGCGGCGGCAACTGGCCAATCACCAAACGGCGGTTAAATTCCACTGGTCCCAAAACCTGTCGGATATAAGCCCGGACGGACTTGACGGGTGCATACTGGCCAATGAGTTGGTGGACGCATTCCCGGTGCATCTGGTCCGACAAAACCGGGGCGCCCTCCGGGAATTATACGTTGACACCGACGGGGAAAACAGTTTTCATTTGGTGGAAGGCCCACTGTCTACGCCGGAACTGAAGGAATATTTTGTCATGCAGAATATCAATCTGGCCGAAGGGCAGCGGGCCGAGGTCAATTTAAAAGCCGCCGCATGGCTGGCCGGGGTTGCGGCACACTTGCGCCGGGGGTATGTCATGGTAATTGATTACGGCGCCACAGCCGACAGTCTTTACGGGCGGCACCGCTTCAACGGTACCCTGCGCTGTTTTCACCGCCATCGCCTGGTGGACGACCCGCTGGTCAACGTAGGCGGGCAGGACATCACGGCCCACGTAAATTTCACCGCCTTGGCCATGCAGGGCGAAAAAGCCGGACTGCAGACTTTGGGGTTGGTTTCCCAACCGCAATTCCTTTTAAACCTCGGCATCATGGACACGTTAAAAGAGCACAATGACTTTACATACAGCCCCGCCAGACAAAAAAAGACCATGGCCATCAAGCAACTGGTCCTGCCCGGCGGCATGGGCGATATTTTCAAAGTGCTGATTTGGGCCGGGGGAATGGGGCCGCCGGCACTTACCGGGCTTACCGGCCCGGTAAAAAAAGGGGATTAGATATGCTGCAAAAAAAAGAACTGCGCGCCGGCACACCGCCGGCGGAAGTGACCATGCTGGTCACCCAAACGGCGGGGGGTGTCATTGTTCAACTGCTGGGCGGCGACAAACCCCATGTGGGAGCCACGGTGATTACCCACCCCCGGCCCAGCCTGGCGGGTGGCGGTAAGACAAGCTGCAACTCCATCGTCATCCCCGAACTGGGACACAAAGAAGACGAACTGGCCAAGCCCCTGTCGGAAAAAATTGCTGTGGCGCTGAACTGTACCGTTGTAATGGTGGCGGGTATCCACGTGGATAACGCCGGGTCCGAAGAAATACAACAAATCGGGCAAATTTGCCATGAACTTGTGGCCCGTTTTCTTGCCCGCCCCTGAACCTTTTCCGGGGCTGCCGCATAATCCGGCGGTGTTACAGGGTACAATAGGACTCAGGAGGTGATAATTTGTCCAAATCGTTTAAATCAAACAACTCCAGCCCTCTGTCGGAGTCCGGCGAACCCAAAACCGGGTGCGCTTCCCTTGGCTGCCCAATGGATGAAGAGCTGAAAAGCAAATCCGAGAAGAAAAAAGTAACCGAGGAAAGCGAAGAAGAAGGCTGCCTGGAGAATTCATCGCCTGAAGTGTAGAACCGGTTTGCACAGTTTGAAATTGACTGTCGATGCTCAAAGATAGTTCATTTGTCATTGTCAAAACCCGGCGGACAGCTTGTCTCCGGGTTTTTGACTTGCACTTTAAGAATAGGATACCCGACCATTTTTATGGCCGGAATTAGGATTAGTGTATCAAAAGCGCGCGCAGAGGGAACCGAATGAGCGCGCTTTTTTTATTGACGCGTTGAAACCTGAACCGGCCGGGCTTGACATTATTCCCGGCGCCGGTATATATAATTAATCAATAAAACTTTTTGTGGTGATTGAGTATGGACGTATTGGCCCTTGGCATAGCCATAATGTTTTTCGCGGCGGGGCTGGCCGGCACCCTGTTGCCGGTTTTACCCGGGGCTGTGTTAATATGGGCGGGTATGCTGATTTACGGCGTACTAACCGATTTTGAAACCCTGGGCGCCTTGTTTTTCATCGGTCAGGGTTTGGCGGTGGCCTTAATTCAGGTGCTGGATTACCTGGCCGGAGTGGTAGGGGTAAAAAGGTATGGTGGCTCCCGTCACGCCGTTTATGGCAGTATCATCGGCGCCGTGGCGGGCATATTTGTCATGGGACCGGCGGGTATTATTTTCGGCCCTTTCATTGGCGCGGTAATCGGCGAAATGCTAGGCCCCCGGAGGCGGCTGGACGTCGCCGTCCGGTCCGGGGTGGGCACCCTGGTGGGCCTGGTCGGTGGCACCTTGCTCAAGCTGGTCATTGAAATCATTATGATCATCTGGTTTTTCTTGTCTATAACCGGGTCAGGCCCGGTATAACCGAATAAACCCGACAACCCCGTTAAAATATCACGGTTATGACACTTATACCGGGTCTGCCCCTTTATTTTTAACGGCCGCCACGGCAAGTTGGTCGCAGCGGTTGTTATAGGGGTTATTGGCGTGCCCCTTTACCCAAACCCACCGGACCCGGTGCATGGATGCCAACTCCAGTATCCTTTCCCATAAATCAACATTTTTAGCCTGCTCGCTGCCTGTGCGCATCCAGCCGCGGGACCGCCATTTCTCCACCCAACCCTTGGTCATAGCGTCCACCAGATAACGGCTGTCCGAATAAAGGGTAACTTTGCAGGGTTCATTGAGATGCTCCAATCCCTTGATGGCAGCCATCAATTCCATGCGGTTATTGGTGGTGTTTTCGCAAGCTCCGGATATTTCCTTTTCGTGCGGGCCATATTTAAGAATGGTACCGTACCCGCCCGGCCCGGGATTGCCGCTGCAAGCCCCGTCGGTATAAATTTCCACTTCCTTGATAATCAACACCCCGCTTCCACTGTCTGCGGCGACGCCGGTCACACCCGCGCCGTTTAACCCCGCGGTATCCCATATATATTACCATATTGGGTTATATTGAGGGAATTTAATTGTATTCCCCCGGGAGATGTTTTTTTGTCGAATTAAGCAGGAATCTATTTGACAAGCAAGAATAGGAACTATGTTAAAGGCGCGGTTTCCACCAGCCCTGGTGGCCGATACAAACATGTTTTGAACTATTTTTTTATTTTAGGAGGAGGTAGAAGGTTTGAAGAAAATCACCAAGAAAACGCTTGGGGCGCTGGCGGTGACACTGTTGGCGGCACTGCTGCTGGCCGGATGCGGCGGTGGAGGTGACCGGGACAAGGACACACAGCCTGCTAATGGAGATGAACAAAAGTTCAAGGTGGCCTTTGTTTATATCACCTCCGCCGGTGACGCAGGCTGGACCTACGCTCATGACCAGGGCCGCCTGTACTTGCAGGAACAGTTGCCCTGGGCGGACGCCGGCGCTTTCATAGAAAATGTGCCGGAAAACCCGTCCGATGCGGAAAGGGTGATTACCCAACTGGTTGAGGAAGGAAACAATGTCATTTTCACCACCAGTTTCGGTTACATGGACCCCACCCTCAATGTGGCCGCGAAATATCCCGACGTGACCTTTATGCATTGCTCGGGTTATAAGACCGCCGACAATGTGGGCGCATATTTCGGTCGGATGTACCAGGCCCGCTACTTGTCCGGCTTGGTGGCGGGAGGGGCCACCGAAAGCAACATCATCGGTTACGTGGCGGCTTACCCCATTCCGGAAGTAATCCGGGGCATCAACGCATTCACAGTGGGGGTGCGCAAAGTCAATCCCGACGCTATAGTAAAGGTGGTTTGGACCAACTCCTGGTTCGACCCCACCGCCGAAAAACAATCCGCCAAGGCCCTGCTTGACGACGGCGCCGACGTGATCGCCCAACACATGGATTCACCGGCTCCGCAACAGGCGGCCGAGGAAGTCGGCAAACTGGGCATCGGCTACAACAGCGACATGCGGGAGCAAGCTCCCGGCGCCGTGATGACTTCCCCGGTGTGGAACTGGGGACCTTACTACGTGGAAACCGTCAAGGCCATTAAAGAAGGAACCTTTGACAGCACCCCCACGGCTGGCACTCTTACTTACTGGGGCGGCCTGAAGGAAGGCTTGGTGGCGCTCTCGGACTACGGCCCCATGGTTCCCGATGAAACCAAACAGTTGGTTGAGCAGGAAAAACAACGTATTATCAGCGGCCAGTGGGATGTCTTCCACGGCTCGGTCAAGGACCAAGACGGCGCAATCAAGGTGCCCGACGGCCAAAAAATGTCGGATAGCGACATGCTGAACATGGACTGGTTTGTGGAAGGTGTGGAAGGCACCATTCCAGCTCCAAGCTTAACTGATAATTTCGTATTGGGAAGGGTAGGATACCCTAACACGCTCGTTCAGTTCCCTTTGCGTACGCTTTTTGAT
>JAKSCU010000509.1 GCA_022360435.1 Bacillota bacterium | reverse complement strand
TAACCGGCCGGCCCGGCACCGACACCCGCAAATCATCCACTTCAACCCGGGCGCCGAAAAAATTCAGCATCCTTTCGGTGTGATCCCTGGATCGGGCCGGCTCAATAACGGTGGTTACACCGCCGGCGAACAACCCGGCCAGCAATACCGCCGACTTTACCTGGGCGCTGGCCACCGGCGATACATAATCAATGGCCCGCAATTTCCCGCCGCGGATGGCCAGCGGGGAGCGCGAGTTTTCCCGCCGGCCGGTTATATGTGCGCCCATGTCGGACAAGGGTTTGATTACCCTGCCCATGGGCCGGCTGCGCAGCGAGGCGTCGCCGGTAAGGACGGAAAAAAAGGGGCAACCCGACAGGACACCGGCCATCAAGCGCATGGTGGTGCCGGAATTGCCCGCGTCAAGCACATTTTCCGGCTCCCGCAGCGCGTCCATGCCGCCGCGCACGGTCAATTTCCGGTCCCGGCGGCTTATCTCAACGCCCAGGGCGCGGATAATATCAATGGTGGACAGGCAGTCCTGACCAAATAAAAAGTTTTCGATTTCGGTTTTGCCGTCGGCCAGCGCGCCCAGTATCACCGAGCGGTGTGATATGGATTTGTCGCCCGGCACCAGCACTTCGCCCCACAGCTTTTGCGCGGGCTGTATAGTTACCTTCACTGTTACACTCTCCAATCACTTTACGCTTTGCGGCGACACGCGATATTCTCGGCCCGCAGCAGGTTGTAGGCCTGTTCCTGTTCGTCCCGGGTGGCGAATCCGATTCTTATCGTGCCGCCGTAACCTTCCCGGGCCCGCAGTATTTCTATTTCCGATATATTTATCCCGGCTTTGCCAAGCATGCCGGCCAGCATGGCGATGATACCGGGCCGATCCGGAACGGTTACAACCACCTCGTACACACAGGGCAGGTAACCCCTGGATTTAATCGGCAGTTCCCGGCGCACCCGGCTGGCGTCGTCCAGAATATTATATATCTTTTCTCGGTCACCGCTTGTCATGGCTGATTCCAGGTCATCCAAGGCGCTGCGGAAAAAAGAAAGGGACTGCAACACCCTGTCCCGGTTGGTGATGAATATGTCCCGCCACATTTCCGGGCTGCCGGCGGCGACACGGGTGGTATCCCTGAAGCCGCCGGCCGACAAAGCCAAGGCTCTGTCCCCCACCGGCATTTTAGTCACTGCGCCGACCAGAGCCGCCGCCACCAAATGGGGCAGGTGGCTGACGGCGGCTGTTATTAACTCGTGTTCCTCCGGCGATATCTCCATCACCATCGCTCCCATGCCCCGCACCAACCGATGCACCGTCGACAATGCTTCCGGGCACGTGCGCCGGGCCGGTGTCAGCAGGTAAAATGCGTTTTCGAAAAGATGGGGGTCGGCGCCGTTAAAACCCGAAGTTTCGGCGCCGGCCATGGGGTGTCCCCCTACAAAAGGATTTTCGGCCCCCAATATGGCGTGGGCCCGTTCAACTATCATTTTTTTGGTGCTGCCTACATCGGTTACCACGGCGCCCGGTTTCAGGCAGCCGCTGATCTTTTTTAAAATGTCGGGAATTGCGCCCACCGGGATGGACAGGAACACCAGGTCGGCGTTTTTAACCGCATATTCCAGATCAGTGGTGGTTTCATGCACCGCTCCCCCGGTTAAAGCCATTTCAAGGTTTAGGTTATTAGTATCCATGCCGCAAATATGCCCGGCCAGCTTGCGTTCGTTCAGGGCCAAGCCCAGCGAACCGCCAATCAAGCCCAGGCCGATGATGGCGCAGCGCCGGATCATGACCTGTTGCCCAGCTTGCGGCCCATTACTCCGGCCACATCATGTAATTTGGTCATCAGCAAGTTGAAGTTGTCCCCGTTCAAGGACTGGGGGCCGTCACAGAGGGCCTCCTCGGGATGGGGATGCACTTCCACCATTAAACCGTCGGCGCCGGCCGCTATCGCAGCCCGGGCCATCGGCTCCACAAAACGCCACTTGCCGATAGCGTGGCTGGGATCGACAATAACCGGCAGATGGCTCAGGTATTTGACCACCGGCACCGCCGTAAGATCCAGAGTGTTGCGGGTATAATCCTCAAAGGTCCTGATACCCCGTTCGCAAAGGATTACGTCACGATTGCCCTCGGCCAGGATATACTCGGCCGCCAAAAGCCATTCCTCAATGGTTGACGAAGGGCCGCGCTTAAGCAGGATCGGTTTTCCGGCCCGAGCCACTTCCCGCAGGAGAAAAAAATTCTGCATATTGCGAGCCCCAATTTGCAACACGTCGGCATATTCCGCAACCAATTCCAGAAACCTGGGATCCAAAACCTCGGTGACAATACGCAGCCCGGTTTTTTCCCTGGCCTCGGCCAGGAACTCCAGCCCCTTTTGTTCCAACCCTTGGAAAGAGTATGGCGATGTGCGGGGCTTGAAGGCGCCCCCGCGCAGCAAAGTGGCGCCGGACCGGCGGACAATCTCCGCCGACTCCAATAACTGTTCCCTGCTTTCCACGGCACACGGCCCGGCCATTACATGAATGGTGTCTCCGCCTATTTCCAGGTCGCCCACTTTGACCACGGTGGGACCGTCCATATAAGCACTGCTCACCAGTTTATAGGGCTGGAGGATGGGGACCACTTTTTCCACTCCCTGCATGGCTTCCAACGCCAGGTCGCGCAGCCTGGTTTTATCGCCGATGGCTCCAATGACGGTTCTTTCAACCCCCTGTGAAAGGTGAATCTGGAACCCGGCTTCTTTAAGTTTAACCAATACCCGATCAATTTCTATCTCACTGGCTTTATGCGCCATTACCACTATCATAGTACAGATACCTCCGCTTGACTATCTGAATTTACGAAAGAGCGCCATAAAATTTAGAGTTTCCCTGCGGGGATGAATTATTTCCCGCCACAACCGTCAGTTAACCGGCAAAAAAAACAAAAACTCCCATTGGGAGTGCTTATGTATACATCATACATCGCCCCCTGCCATACTACCGTAAATTCCCGGACCACCGGTTTACTTTTGCCGGTGTCTTGCCCTGACAACTTCCATACTAAACCATTCTACCGTAATCATATATTAACACTTTTTACAGCCCGGCGCAATATTAATTACGGGCCGCCATGCCACAGCCAACCGAGCCTCGGATGGCTATTGATCCAGATCGGGGCGCAAGTTGGCGGCTTCTCCCAGGTAAATGTGTTTTATTTGGCGCTGGTTCTTATTTGTTCTTGTCAGCATCAACACCCTGATGCATTTATCCATGCTGCCGGGCACCGCCATTTCCACCGCGCACAGCATGGGCACCAGATTCCAGCCCTTTATTTCCCTGGCGGTGGCTGCCGGAAAAGCGGCGTTTAAGTCCCCGGTCACGGTGAAAAAAACGCTTATCAGTTCTCCGGTTTCGATATTGTTTTCATCAATCATGGCCAGGAGCAGCTTGCGGGTGGCCTCGCCGATGGCTGTGGCGGTGTTCTCCTGCACGTTGATGGCTCCCCTGATGCCGCGCATTGACTTATTACCTCCGTTTAAAAGAACTATTCCACTTAGGTTACTTTGCCGCAACTCTCCCCGCTCTTTGACCCAAAACTCCCGCGCATCCTTCCGATAACACCAAGCCCCTTTGAGGAGTTTATTGTTCAGGGGGACCGTCTAAGAGGAGACGGCCCGGTGACCCAGCCCTATGGACACCTCGTCCAGATGTAGCAGTCCGACGCCGAAGAATACGGCCACGCTGATGTGATCCCGGTATCGGGCAACGCCAATTTTGCCTCCCACGTTCAAGCCAAGCGCCTTTGGCATCACTTGGGTCAAAGCTTCCCGGGTGGCGCCGGCAACCGCCCCTTCGTCGGCATGCACTTCCCGGATGACACCTTCCCGCTTGGCGGCAACCACGGCCCTTTCGGTTATTTTATTAACCGAGGCGATGAAATCGCCGCCGTGGTCAACCGCCGCCGTTTTGATGCCGTCTTTAATAAAACGAGCCTTGTATTCCTTTTCCTGATCGCGGTTTAGGGAAAGGGCCATTTTAATGGCGGCCCGGGCCACTTCCCTGCTGCCTGTGGTAGACAACCGGATCCCCCCTTTAGTCTATAAAAAAGTAGCTTTCAACGCGAAGTGTATTTTCTCTCCAGGTGATTTATGTAGGTTCTGAATTCCTCGTGAATTTTAAATAGCAAACGTTCCATGTCGAACCTGGTAAGGTGCTGATATCCCGGTTCCATAATTTCTATCTTTCTAAATTCCTCCCGGGCGACAAAACGAAGCAAATCAACCACATTCTCGGCGGTTACCGTCAAAATGACAGGGGCGTATGCAACGTCGCCGTTGATCACGTCGTCCCAAACCGTATAGACTTCGATGCTGACATCGATATCTTCTATATGGACACCTTGCACGGGCACGTTTCGGAAAAGGGCCACTTGCTGTTCACGAATTTCCTCGGCCACCTTGTACACCGGTTTGCCGCCAAATAAAAAACGCCCGGGTCGGGACTGACCCTTGAAATCCAGCCTGATCTTAACCTTTAATTCCCTGTTTTCATTTAATTCCGATATGTTCATAATGCAGGTGCACCTCCGGGCGGAGTTTAAAATTAACAGACGCTGTTTCAGCGTCGCGCTTGATTATTTCTACCGGCGGGGTTTAATATCCTGCCTTCGGTCGGGTGCGCGCTACAATTTAGCCATTTTTTTCAACCGGCTCACTTCCCGTGAGGCCAGGTGACGGTACTGCCCCGGGCCCAAGCCGTCCAATTGCAGAGGACCGACGCTTACCCGGCGCAGGTGTTGCACCGGGTGGCCAATGTGTTCGCACATGCGGCGAATCTGCCTGTTTTTGCCTTCATGGACTGTTATCTTTAAAACACCAGCGCCGTCGCCGCTGTCGACAAGCTTGACCCGGGCCGGCGCGGTAGGGCCGTCCGCCAGCAATACGCCACGGGACAGTGTTGCCAGCTTGTCCGGGGACGGAACGCCCCGCACCCTGGCGAGATAGGTTTTAGGTATCCCTTGGCTGGGGTGGGTCAGGGCGTAAGTCAGTTCACCGTCGTTGGTCAACAACAGAAGCCCCTCGGTATCATAATCCAGCCGTCCCACCGGGTATACCCGCTGCCTGACCCCCCGCAGCAGGTCGGTCACTTTTCGACGCCCCCCGGGGTCGCTGACGGTGGTCACGTAGCCGGCGGGTTTA
>JAKSCU010000168.1 GCA_022360435.1 Bacillota bacterium | reverse complement strand
TGCCGCCAACTCAACTGCTGTTAAACAATCACCCCCCTTAAACTGGCCGTATTACTTTTGCCGTAAAAGCAAACAGAATTAAATAGTTAGTTAATTGCATTTATTTTGTAAATTCTGAATATTAAACTAAGTGGCAAGCCAACCTCACTTCTTTTGGTAAAACACCCGGTAATGCAATTCCGTCAACGCAAACATGGACAAAATGGGAATACCCACCCCCACCACAAAACCGATAGCCAGGTTGCGGCCAATATCCAGGCCCATTTTATACAATATCAGGTTAATACCTATGCCAACAAAGAAATAGGGCACAAACCACCTGCTTTTGCGATAAGCCTTTTCCCAATTCCTCATATCCTCTTCGGAGCGGAACTCCATCTTACGCGTGCCGCCTTTTTTGCCGGGGATAGGTATTTCCAGCACATGCGCCTTGGAATCGCTATTGTTGCCGCCATCCATCCAACACACCTCCGCAGTCAAACAATATATATCATTTACTTGAATAATATAATACACAATATTCTGAAAGTAAATACTTTTTATAACCCATTGTATGTATGGGTGCATGCAATAATATGCAATATTTTTTCCACCTTTTTGCTTACCAGTTCAATTGTCATTTTTATGAGCCCAAAGGCTCAATAAGTATGCCAGCGGCGCCGGTTTATAACCGGGAACAAATAATCGTAACCTTTGTTTACGTAATGACAATTAAAACTGTCCTTGATTGTAAACAAAGTATCCTAACCGCCCTATGCAACCAATAATAACCAATCAGGCCGTTATGTATTCACCATTATAAACCGGCGCAATTTCAAACATATTGAGTTGGGAGCACCAGCGCAAGTCCTCCTCCCGGCCCAGGCGAACCAACGCTTTGCCATGGGCGGAATTCATCAGCCCGGCCAGCGGGTCATGGCTGTAACACCGGGCCAGGCATAAGGCCGCCGCTGCCCGGTCGTCCATTTCAACGGCCAGGTTGGCCGACTTTAACATTTCCGCCAGCACAAAACCGGCGCCCAGGGCATCTTCCAGGGAATACCCGCCGCCCGAACCGGCGCAAACAAGGTAAATGTCTTGTCCATGAGCGACAGCCGCCCGGGCGGCGGCGCGGGCATTTAAAACCGAACCCAATAACACCCGGTCGGCAGTTGATGACGCCCGAACAGCCCCGGTACCGTTGGAAGTGGTAAGCACCAGTTCGGCGCCATCCTTTTCAGGTCCCGCAACAAACTCAAGGGGAGAATTGCCCCGGGGAAAACCCGTTATTTTCAGGCCGCCGCGCTCTCCGGCCAAAACATGGCTGCGGCTGCCGGCAATGTGCAGCGCTTCATCAACGTCTACCGCCGGATACACTTTGCTATATCCCCGAGCCAGAGCGGTGACAATGGTGCTGGTGGCGCGCAAAACATCAAACACTACGGCGGTTGTGCCGGCCAATTCCGGTTGTGCGGCATGGGCGGCAGATGGCGCCAGTTTTATAAACATTTGAGTAAACCTCCATGTCCGGCCCTGGGGCCGCCGGAACCGACCCCGTGGTCTGTTAAACAATTGCAACAGTAAAACGGTATAAAAATTTTTGCGCTGAAAATATTAAGGACAGATAATCCATTTATATGACCAAGGCGGGTTGACTTGCATGAAAAGGATCAACTGTTTCATTGAAGAGTGTCGCTTTAACATGAGCATGAAATGCCGGGCCCCCAAGGTAACAGCCAAGCTTGGCGGCATCCGGAGCGCCGGGCGCGTTTTTTGCGAGCAATTTCGCCCGGTGCCATAAAGCCCTTTTACATGAACTGTCAGGCATATTTTCCTCAAGCCGCGCATTGAAATGCCGAATAATTTATTATAGACGTCATTATGCATAGGCGCAACAACAGGCCATCCGTAAAGATGATACAAATGTCTGCAACTAACCGGTTATCAATTTTTTTTCACATTGATATGCCGGTTTTTGGCTAACCATGCAACACGGTTACAATTTGCAGGATATTAACAATAATTGTAGAAATATATAATAATTTTTTATGCCAGGACTTTTCAACAACGGGGGTGATTATATTTGGCAGATGTCAACACAAGCGTTGTTCTGGTAATTACCGACGACAAGCTGAAAGCTTTTATTACCATTAGAGACGAAACCATGCTGGACCAAAAAGTGCTGACCGATTTGATTCAGGAAAGAGAAATCCAATTCGGCATTGACCGGGAAACTCTGGACGACTTGCTCAAGAATCCACGCATCGGCACTTTCATTATCGCCCAGGGCCGGCCGCCCAAAGAGGGCGAGGACGGCTACATGCAATACTTTTTTACATCCAAAGCCGTGAAACAGGACAAGGCCGATCAAAGCGTGGATTTCAGGGAAATATTCAATGTTCCATCGGTTAATACCAACACCATATTGGCCATCTATCACCCCGCGGTACCCGGAGAGGACGGCATAACGGTCACCGGACAACCGATACCGGCCCGCGCGGTTATAGAACTAAATCTTCGGGCCGGCAAAGGAGCCACGCTTTCTTCCGACGGCATGTCGGTTTCCAGCACCACCAACGGGCGGCCCTGGGTTAGAAAACAAGGTCGCAACGTAACCCTTGGCGTGGATTCGATTTACAACCACGAAGGCGACGTGG
>JAKSCU010000226.1 GCA_022360435.1 Bacillota bacterium | reverse complement strand
TGCCGGGTTTTGAGAGCCTGCAGCTGAACGTACAGCAATTATTGTGGCAGGTATTAATTGAATTGCGGAAGTATTTAAAACAAGAAACATGCACATTGCATTGGTGGCCGTATCCTTACCGGGATTCAACTTTTGCAGTTCATTCATAGCTTTAAGTCCCAGAGGTGTTGCCGCATTGCCAAGACCCAGGAGATTGGCCACCAGATTCATCACAACAGCACCCATTGCAGGATGTTTTTTTGGTATGTGTGGAAAAAGGAACTCCAAAACGGGTCTCAAAAATCTGGATATCCTTTTAACCAGACCGCTTTTTTCAGCAATCCCCATCAATCCCGTCCAAAGACACATCACACCAAGAAGGCCAATACCAAGTTCTACAGCTTTTCCCGCCGAATCTATTGCAGCCTGAGTTACCGCTTCTATCCGTCCATTTATTATACCCACTACAATCCCCACTGCAAGCAGCCCAAACCATATATAGTTTAGCATATAATCCATCCCCTTTACCATCCGCCAATGCTTAATAAATTTATATGAAGGTATTGG
Source organism: Bacillota bacterium (assembly GCA_022360435.1). Classification (GTDB taxonomy): domain Bacteria; phylum Bacillota; class Desulfotomaculia; order Desulfotomaculales; family Desulfallaceae; genus BRH-c8a. The sequence continues at coordinate 471 of JAKSCU010000226.1, read as the reverse complement.
TGCAACTATTCAAGTTGTCAGATAAATTTACAGGGTCCGCCCCAAAAGCCTATAATCGTATTTTGTCGAATATCATCAGGTGAATTCCCAGTAAATTTATGGATATTTTTCAATCAAATCTTATTATATCTGCATCTTTGTAACGTCAGCGGGGCTGTGCGCCTCTTTATCAAAGTCTAATATAATGCTGCTATGGACATTTTTTCATAGAAAATCATGTAAATTATCCAAACAATTGCTATAGAATATTTTTGAATTTTTTAAAATTTATTGTTGACGTTTACTGGAATTTATGGTACCATAATATAAGAAAAGTTTGTCGAATACTGTAATATTTGGGGAGGAAGTTAATATGAAATCTACTGGTATTGTAAGAAAAGTTGACGAACTGGGAAGAGTGGTACTACCTATTGAACTGAGAAGGACTCTTGACATTGCGGAAAAGGACGCGCTGGAAATCTATGTTGATGG
>JAKSCU010000169.1 GCA_022360435.1 Bacillota bacterium | reverse complement strand
TTTTCTCCATCTTTTGTACTTTAAAGCATTTGAGGGTATCTATTTTCCAGCAGGTCATCCCCACCGCCCCGCCGGCAAACTGCCGGTTTCCCGGGGGCAACAGTTCCATAACCAGCGGGATATTATCGGTACGCGAATCTCCCCCGGGCCCGTCGTCAACCCTTACCGGCACCAGGGCGTGCTGGTCGTCGGTATAAGTTAGTTTTCCGATAACCGGGGCTTCAGCCAGTTCGCCCAGGTTGGCCTTCAACTCGCCAACAATACCCGTCAAGGCGTCCCGTAAAAATTTCTCATCCTCCGCCAAAAGGGATATTGTATTTAAATCGGTGTTACCCAGGGCGTAAAACCACATGCCCATAAAATAACCCTGCCCCCTGCGGTCAAGCAAACTCCAGAAAGTAAGGGTGTCCTCATTTTTTATCGCCTCCAGGAAGCTGCCCACCCTGGCGGCGGCGCTGTCCGCTTGGCAATTACCGCTGGCGTCCTGCAATATAATTCACCCCGCGTTAATTTTGGCTTCGCTATCCATCTTATGCTATCCGACACCCAAATGCAAGGGGTTGACCATAAAACACCGCCTTATCAAACAGGCCGCGGGTTGTTTTGTTTATCCGGGCTTCGACAAGCGGCGGCCATTTTTTCCTCCAGCGACTGGACAAGTTCTTTCGGGGGGGTATACTTGGACCGCACATCCGGGGTTTTATTCTTCCGCGCCTTTTTACGCGCCTTTTTGCGCACCTTTTGCCCCGGGGGCGGCGTAAACATCTCCGCCGAGGCCGTCTCCAACCTGGTCAAGTCGGCCTGTCCACCAAGCGCCGGCAGTTCCGGAACGCCCGCCCCCGGCTCTCCCGCCGGACTCTCTTGCGCCCCCACAGTCAGGAACATAGGCTCGGCTTCCATTTGGTCGCCTTGGGGCATCATCCGGTTCAACTGCTCTCTCAGTTCGTCGGCCTCCCGCATCATCCTCTCCAACCGTATTACGTCCCCGGGGGTCCCCCCGTAGCCGTTGGTCCTATCAATCAGGTCCGAATAATAAATCATCCAGTCAAACAATTTTTCAAAACCGCGGTCAATCTCTTCCAACAAAAACCTGGCCCGTTTAACCAAGGTGGTATTCAGCCATTCCTGCTCCTCCAACAAATTCTGCATCACCTGCCTGTCACGGTTGTTAAGCTCACCAACACGCGCGCCCAGTTCTTCCAGGCGCGTCAGTATATCACCGTACCTCTCAAACAGCACGGGGCAACACCTCCCGTATACTCTCTTATCCACTTTACATTTATTTCCTGCTAAAGGGCAAAAATTTTTATGCCTCTCGCGGCGCTTTTTTCTTGCCTTCTTCTTCCTCTTTTACTTTTTTGTTGTTAAACATACCCCGAAACAAAACCATGCCAAACCAAACCCCGGCCATTCCCGTAACCACCGGATTAGCGAAGAAAACAAACGGAAAAGTATCGCCACCGGCCTGCAGCCAAAGCGGGGCTGGAATCAGACTGAGAATGGCCGCCGGTATGCCTTGGAAAATCAGCAAATCCGAGTCGGTTTTAAATTCAATGACCCAGCCCCAGAAACGACTCAGCTCCATAAGCATGCCCGTCAGAATAGCGGTCATTGACAGGGCCAGTGACTGCGTCCACTCTCCGCCCCGGCCGGGTACGTTATGAAAGATATTGGTGTAAAAATAAGTGTAAATCAATATAAATATAATGAACCCGGTCAGCGCCTGGCCGGCGGTATATTGATTCTTTTTTTTCACTTTTTTCCACCTCCTTCATCGGTGGGTTCACAAGACTTGCCAACGCCGTCACGCAGCGCGTGGATATTTCGGCATACCATGGGCGGCCACATATTTTGGGGGTCCATGGTTTGCAAAGCGGTGAGAAACCGGGTCTTTAGATCCGGGTAACGCTCATCCAGCCAGGCCACCAGGTCTTTCATCTCCTCCCTTTTGGTCCGCCCGTTTACGGGACAAAGGCTTTTAACCACCGGAATGCCCTGCCGCCACACCAACGTTTCCACTGTTTGCTGGGTCAGGTAAATCATGGGCCGGATTAACGTTATACCGCTGCGGTCCATGAACGTTACCGGAGCAAAGGTCCTAAACTGGCCGGTAAAAACCAGGCTCATGAAAAAAGTTTCCATAGCATCGTCCAGATGATGCCCCAGGGCCAGCTTGTTCAAATCCAAGTCCCGGGCGGTGTTGTTTATCGCCCCCCGCCGCAGGTTGGCGCAAAGGGCGCAGGGGTTTTTTTCACTCCGGTGTTCAAACACCACTTCCCCGATGTTCGTGATTTTATTGGTAAAGGGTACTTCCATGTCCCGGCAGAACTCATCCATTACCTCGACTTCGGCGGGCCAGCCCGGGTTGACGTAAATAGCATGCAATGTATAATCCACCGGCACTTCCCTGCGGATCAGGTGCAGCAGGCGCAGCAGCGCCATGCTGTCTTTGCCGCCGGAAAGTCCAACGGCCACCCGGTCTCCGTCCCGGAGCATATCGTAATTCAAAATAGCCCTTTTTACCCTGGCTTTTACCCACTTCAAGTATGAATCCTTCATGTCAACCACCTTGACGCACATATTTTTCTTGCAGGAATAACGCCGCCACAGAAAGAATCTTATACCTATTCTATCAAAAAAAAAGCATTAAAAGCCAGTTCTCCCGACACGCGGTTTTGTTTAACCACATAACTTAAATATGGCCGGGCAAGGCGTTAAAATAAGGGATTCAACCATGAAAAAAATGTTGCCGGTTTTTTTAATTGTTATCATCTCCTTAATGTTTACCTCGGGATGGAACTTTCCCCCGCCCGGTCGGGTCCTGCTGACTTTCGACGACGGCCCGCACCCGGTCTACACGCCGCAAGTGCTGCAGGTTTTACAGAACAACGGCGTCAAGGCCGTCTTTTTCGTGGTTGGCTCGGAGATTGAGCGTTACCCCGACCTGCTGGCCGAAATTAACCGGCATGGCCACCTCATCGGCAACCACACTTACACCCATCGCGATATCACCAGCCTTACCCCCGGGGAACTGCGGGAAGAAATTAACCGCACCGGACAACTGATTACCGATATAACAGGCCAACAACCGATTTATTTTAGACCGCCCCGGGGCCGAATAGCGGCGGAATCCCTGGCGACAATCCAACAAATGAACCTGGTTACGGTCATGTGGGACGCCGGGCTGGAAAGAAGAGGCGTGACAGATTCGGCCAAGTTGGTAAATTCGCTCCGCAAGCGCATTCGGCACGAACCCGACCCGGTGCTCCTGTTGCACGACGGTGACCTGTCGGGGCGGCACGACCGCACCCCCACGGTTAAAGCGCTGCCGCTGCTGATTAATGAGTTGCAGGCCCGGGGGTACGGTTTTGCCGACCCTTGGGAGAAAATCCGCTTGCCGGAACTTGAGGGATAAAAAGGGTTTGGTGTTATTGGAAGGATGCGTAGGAGCTTAATTCAAAGAGCGAACATTTATAAAAGCGAGTAGCATCCTGTAGATAACACCAAACCCCTGACCAAAATCCTCTAGGGAAGCACAACCAAGACTAAATAAGACAAAGTACCCGTCCCCCGTCTTATGGGAGAGGAGCCCGAAAAATGAACTGGCTGCTGACATTTTTGCTCAACGCCCTGGCCGTCGTGCTGGCCGACCGGCTGCTGGGCGGTATTTACATTGCCGGCATAATCCCGGCGTTTCTGGCCGGCGCCGCCCTTGGCATCGTCAACACCTTTATCCGCCCCGTCCTGGTGTTGCTTACCATGCCCTTTACCATGCTGACCCTGGGGCTGTTCATTTTTATTATCAACGCCCTTACCTTTTACCTGGCCTCCTGGCTGGTGCCGGGGTTTTATGTATATGGTTTCGGCGGAGCTTTTTGGGGCGCCATAGTGACCGGTATTATCAGCTGGCTGTTGAATCTTGTTTTCCGCGCCCGATGAAGTGCAAATGGCCGCAGGCATGGCCTGGATCGTCCTAAAAATGCTTTTTAATAGTTTGACATTTAACAGAATAATGATAGAATAACCACTAAGCCGCTCATATATGATGTTAAAATTGCGCGCTTGCAAGTATAGGCCGACGGACCAGTTACCCGGGTAAATATCCGTGACGGGAGGTATGGTCCCATGATTGTAAAAGTAAAAGGACTTGCTTACGACATTTCCGGTTCTCCCATCATTCTGCTTACCGATTCAGCGGAGCAAAAGGTGTTGCCCATTTGGGTGGGTTTGCTGGAAGCCCATTCCATTGCCCTGGCCCTGGAAGGCACGCCGCCCCCCCGCCCCATGACGCACGACATCACCCTCACCATTTGCCGGACCCTGGGCGCCCAGGTTACGGGAGTGGAGATTACCAACGTGAAGGATAACACCTACTTTGCCGAACTTTATCTGGCCTCTGACGGCGACAACTATCTGATCGATATCCGGCCCAGCGACGCCATCGCTTTGGCCATCAGGGCGGAAATACCCATCAGCATATCGGATTCCATGCAGGAGCAGATGCTGGAAATACAGGAGATATTGGACGAAAATACCCAGAAAGAACTGGATAAACTGTCGGGTGAACTGGTGGAAAACTATAAAAAATCACTGCATTAATAATTGAGCCCGCCTGGTAAGGCGGGCTTTGCGCTCTAAAATCCGCTGTTTTGTTGTAATAAGACCAACGGGCGCCTGAACCCGGAAGCTCGCAAGCAATGTGCGGGAAACAACATTCCCGGTACGCTAATTGGTTCGGGTGGGCATCCCGTCAACCGTTGACCGGCCCGGCAAGTTTTTGGCATGCGCTCCTTGGCCCACCGGAATTTCTATACAGACAGCAGTACCCTTGCCCAGGTTGCTGCGCACCTTGATGGTGCCCGTGTGAGATTCAACTATTTTCCTGCACACCGTCATCCCCAAACCAATCCCATTGGATTTGGCGCTGAAAAAGGGCTCGAATATTTTGCGGCCTATTTCCCGATCCATCCCGAAGCCATTGTCCTCAAGCACCACATTCACATACCCGCCGTTTTCCAGCGTGCTGATATGCAGGCGCCCGCCGCAAGGCATGGCGTCCAGGGCGTTTTCAATAATATTTCCGTAAACGGTATGCATCTTTTCACGGTCGATAAACAGCTTGGGCACCGGGCCATAGTCCTTGACCACCACCACGTCGGGGTCCATAATGGGCGCCACGGCTTGCAATACCTCGTCCAGCAGTTGGTTGACATTCAACCACTCCCGTTTTAGGTCCAAATTCCGGGACAGGTTATTTAAAAAGCCAACGGTTTTATCCATGCTTTTAATGGAACGGTCCATCTGCTCCAGGTCCTGCTGGGCCATGACACCCGAGGAGTAGTTTCTGGCCAGTGAGTAGAAAGACATTTTCAAATTGGCCAGCGGGTTCCGCAATTCGCTGGCCATAACGGAGGACACCGAACTGAGCACTCGCATACGCCGCTCTTCACTGTCGTTTTCCTCATCAGTTTTTTGGATTGATATTTCCGGCCCGTTCCCGCAAATTACCAGGCCATCGGCATTCCAACTGGCCTGGCGCATTTGTATATTGCGTACAGCCGGCGACAGCAAGTTGGCCACCGCCTCCAGTATGCAAATGTCCCTTTCGGTAAAATCCCCGTCGCCGTCGCCGCGCCCCAAATGGATGCTGCCAAGCACCTGGTGCCCGTCCCGAATGGGGGCGCCCATGGTGTACATGATACCCAGCGGGGCCAGTACTTTCAGGTAATAAGGGTGTTTTTTAATTGATTCCGGCTCTATGAACTGGGTGGAAAACCACGGCCGCCCGCTGGCTTTTATTTTTTTTAATAAAAAATTGCTTCCCGCCCACTTTCCCAGCAAAGCCATGGATTCATCGTCGGCGCCCACCGCGGCTTTCAGGTTGAACCTGCTCTTCTCCTTAATATACAAAGTACCGGTTTTATACTCAATAAGCTCAAGCATGTAAGCATGCACAACCTCAAACATGTATTGCAGCGGCAGGCTGGAAGTGACAACCCGGGTTATTTCCAGCAACACATGCAATTCCCGGCCCGAAAGTCCGGCGCCGGGTTTTTTTTGCCGGTTGACAGACAAAATAATCACCCTTGTTGATTGAATAAGAAATATTACCACTATTATCACTTTTTCTGCCGCGCCGTGTCAACATACAAACTGTAAACGGTCACATACCTTGCCCCTGCGGTGATTTGTATGATTAAATCGCTTTTTTCAGCCCCGGCCGTCGCCGTCGGCCACCACTTCCCGCTGTCTTAACACCGAGCCCCGGATAATCAACCGGTAAATATTTTCCACAATGGCCGGGTTCAGTGCGTTTACTTCCGCCAGTTCCCTGACCCGGCCTATGACTTCCTCCTCTCTTTGCCGGTCCACTATCCGGCGTTTACCGGCCTTGCACCTGGCCACCTCGTCCGCCAGATGCTGCCGGATGGTCAACAAACGCATAATTTCACCGTCCACCAGATCAATTTTTTCCCTGATACCGTTCAAATCCACGGTCTCGCAATATTGCGCCAAATCCGGGTCCCCTGTTTCGCCGCCCTCGCGATACACGGGATACGACCCCAGCAGCCGCACCCACAGGGCAAATTCCCTGATCCCCGCTATGGCCGCCTGTACCGGCGGCTCCTGTTCCCCGCCCAGAAAATCAATAAAAAAGATATAGTCACCCAGCTTGCTGCCGGCGGGCCTGGATTCTATCCGGGTGAGATTGATTTTGCGCAGCGCAAATTCCCTCAGTATATGGTAAAGGGCGCCGGGCCGGTCCTGGATGGCCATGGCCAGGGAGGTCCTGGCCCGCCCGTTGACCACCGCCTTCCCGCGCCCCAGCACCAGAAACCTGGTCACGTTGTCTTTGCCGTCCTGGATGCCGGTCCACAATACCTGTAGTCCGTAAGTATCCGCGGCGCTCACCGAACCCACCGCTGCCGCCGGTTCGACCATGCCGGACACCGTCATGGCGGCATCGGCGGTGCTGACGGTTTCTATCACCGGCACCCCGGGTAACTGCTCCTGCAAGAAATGGCGGCACTGGGCCAGTGCCTGGGGGTGCGAGTACACCCTCTTTATTTCCCCGGGCTTCACTCCCGGGCGGGCCAGCAAATGCTGGCGCACCGGAAGCAGCAATTCACCCGTGATATAAACACCCTCCACAGCCGACAGCAAGTCCAGCGTTTCACCCACCGTGCCGCACGTGGAATTTTCCGCCGGCACCATGCCGGCCTCCAATCCCCCGTTTTCAATGCGCCGGAAAATCGATTCCAGCCCGGAGCAGCATAACGGCTCGTAACCGCCGCCCCTTGCGTACGCAAGGGCGGCGGTATGTGAAAAAGTACCCGGCGGTCCCAGGTATCCTAGCTTGTTCATGGCATCATCCCCCCGTTATACTTCCCTGCCCACTGCGGCGGCCAGTGGGCGTAGCGTGTTCATCAAACCTTCGAATTGACCCGGGTCCAGGGACTGGGGACCGTCACAAAGCGCTACCGATGGGTCGGGATGCACCTCGATGATCAGGCCGTCGGCCCCCGCCGCCACCGCCGCCCGAGACATGGAACCCACCAGTTCCCGTTTACCCGTGGCATGGCTGGGATCGACGATAACCGGCAGGTGGGTCAGGGTTTTGACCAGCGCCACGGCGCTTAAATCCAATGTGTTCCTGGTGCCTGTTTCAAAGGTGCGAATACCCCGTTCACAAAGAATGACGTTTTCGTTACCGGAACAAACAATGTATTCCGCGGCCATGAGCCATTCTTCCACCGTGGCGGACAGCCCCCGCTTGAGCAAAATGGGCTTGCCGGCCCGGCCCGCCAACCGCAGCAAACGGAAATTTTGCATATTCCGGGCGCCAATTTGTAGAATATCCACATACCGCGCGGCAATCTGCATGCTCTCTTCGTCCACCACCTCGGTCACGGTGGCCAGCCCGGTGGCCGCGCCGGCTTCCGCCAGCAGATGCAGCCCTTCCTCCTCCAATCCCTGAAAACTGTAAGGGGAAGTCCTGGGTTTGTAAGTACCGCCCCGCAGCACCGTGGCGCCGGCCTGTTTAACCGCCCGGGCGGCGGCATATAATTGGTCCTTGGTTTCCACGGCGCAGGGCCCGGCAACCACCGCCAGCCTGGGACCGCCGAACTCCGCCCCGGTAACCCGCACTATGGTGTCTTCCTCCCGTACTTCCCGGCAAACCATCTTGTAAGGTTTCATGATGCGCAGCACCTTTTCCACCCCGGTCATGGTTTCTATCTGGGAAGCGTTTATGGCTTGCCTGTCGCCCACGGCTCCAATCACGATGCGCTTCACCCCTTGGATCATCTGAGTCCGAAACCCGTTCTCCCGCAACTTGCTGTTCACTTTTTCCATCTGCTCCGGGCTGGAATGCAATTTCATCACTATTACCATGCCAAACCCTCCCAAAATATATTAAGCCCGTCGCTACATCCCCAAACAGGGACGAAAGCGACGGGCTGCTTCCGCGGTACCACCCCGGTTGACCCGTTAAAAAAGACACGGGTCCCCTCTCTTACAGGGTACGGGAAAAATTCTGTTCCACGGCAAATAACAAGCCTCCCGTCCAGGGACGAGAGGCAAAGCCACCGTGTTACCACCCCGGTTGACCCGCCTTTGATAAAACGGGCCCACTCGGCAAGAGTACGGGAAAAATTCCGATACCCCCTTCCCTATAACGTGGGAAGTCTACGTCCGGGCCTACTTACCCGCAGGTTTCAGCCGGCTTCTCCGGGGAGAACTTCAGATGGTCATAGCCGGGAATGCTTCCAGTCGACGACATTCCCTCCCTGGGGACCTGTTTCCAGCTTACTTTTCCCCTTCAATGAATTTAAAAATTTACTGCTCGCTTTTAATATAACATTGGGACAAACCCTTTGGCAAGCTTTTTTCTCTAAAACAACACCCATCGAACATTCCCACATAAAAGGGGTTTGGTGTTATGGAAGGATGCGCAGGAGCTTGATGCAAGAGCGAGAGAGCTTGTTTTTTGCCAAAGTGATTTATTATGATCTAATTTATGCTAAAATGTTAAGTGTCGATTTTAGTGTAATAATCGTATTTTGTCTATTTATTTGCAGCAGGAGGTGTGCGTCATGGCCCCGCAAACCAGTTTGGAACCCTTTGTCAACCCGCAATCAGTGGCTCTTATCGGCGTTTCTTCCCGGACCGGACCCGGCGCGTTTAACGTGCTGGAACAAATGATGGGCACCGGTTACAAGGGCAAAATATACCCCGTCAATCCAAAGGGCGGCGTCATATTGGACGTGCCGGTTTACCGGTCGGTGCTGGAAATAGACGCCCCGGTGGACCTGGCGGTCATATCCACCCCGCGGGCCGCGGTGCCCGGGGTGGTCGAACAATGCGTGGCAAAAAGCATCCGGGCGGTGGTGATCATTACCCAGGGCTTTTCCGACGCCTCTGATGAGGAAGGCCTGCGGTTGCACCGTGAAATCCTGGCCGCCATCGAAGGGACAGAAACTATGGTGGTGGGACCCAACACCCTGGGCGTGGTTAACACTTTCATTAATTTCAACACATCCTTTATCACTTTCGACACCACGCCGCTTCCCGTGGGGGTGGTGTGCCAGTCCGGCGTATTTTTGGCTGCATCCGGCGACTTCAGCGGCGGCATCGGCATCGGCATCGACACCGGCAATACCGCCGACGTGGGTTTTACCCGGTGTCTGGAATATTTGGCCGCAAACCCGCAAATTGAAATAATCAACCTGCACATGGAAGGCTTACGGGACGGTCGCCGGTTCCTGGAAACCGCCCGCCGGGTCACGCCGCATAAACCCGTGCTGGTGCTGAAAACCGGCAGCAGCGAGGAAGGAGCCCGGGCCGCCGGGTCACACAGCGGCTCCATGGCCGGCGAGGACGCCGTGTTCTCCGCCGCCTTCGCCCAGAGCGGCATCATCCGGGTGGACGACCCCGGTTTTATGGCCGACCTAAACCGAACATTCATCACCTACCGGGAAATGCGCGGCAACCGCGTCGCCGTCATCACCATCAGCGGCGGCGCCGGTATCATGGCGGTTGACGCCGCCGGCAAATATGGCCTGCAAACGGCCAGGTTTTCACCTAAAGCCATGACCGCGCTGGAAGAAGTGTTCCCCCACTGGATGCACCCGGACAACCCCGCCGACATCTGGCCCGCCGGTATGGCCAAAGGCTACCGGGAAATCACCGCCCTGGCCCTGGACCAAATACTGTCCGACGAAGCTGTGGACGCGGTGTTGTGCATCACCCCGGCCTACCTGGACCCGGACACCGACCCGCTGAATATTATCGGCCTGATTGGCGACGTGGCTGCGCGCCACCGACACAAGCCCACGGCCGCGTGGATTTTCGGCCCGCATAAGCACAAGTATTGCGCCATGTTCGCCGAAACCGGGCTGGTGGTGGCATATGGCACACCGGACAGCGCCATGTATTGCCTGTCACAATTTCACCGGTATCACAGCCAAATCAAGAATGTCCGTTTCCCGGCCTTTGAGCCGCCCCGAAACGTGGACCAAAACCGGGTGCGCGACACCATGGCCGCCGGTCGGGATGCCGGGCTGACCGCGCTGAACGAAGAAGCCCTGGACATTATCGAAGCTTACGGCATACCGGCGGTCCGGCGGGTTATGGCCGACAGCCCCGACTCAGCCGCCCGGGCGGCTGAATCAATAGGCTTTCCGGTGGCGATGAAGATTGCCTCCCCGGATGTGCCGCACAAATCGGATGTCGGCGGCATCAAGCTGAACATTTGCTCCGCCGGTGACGCCGCCCTGGCTTTTAAAGAGATCACCGCCAAGGTCCGGGAACGGATACCCGACGCCCGCGTCAATGGTGTGCAGTTGCAGACCCAGGTATCGGGGGGCACCGAGGTAATCCTGGGCGGACGCTGGGACCCCCAGTTCGGTCCCGTGCTGGTTTACGGCCTGGGCGGCATATTCACCGAGCTGATGCGGGACGTGTCTTTCCGGGTGGCCCCGGTCACCCGGGCGGAAGCTTTGGCCATGATCGGTGAAACCCGGTCGCACAAAATCCTGGCCGGCGCCCGGGGCCGGGAACCCGGGGACATCGACGCCCTGGCCGATTGCCTGGTGCGGCTGGGGGCACTGCTGCAGGACCATCCGGCAATAGCCGAGGTCGACATAAACCCGCTGCTGGTCACTCCCCGGGGTTGCCTGGCTTTGGACGCGCTGATAGTGCCGGGATAAAAAAAGCGCGCTCATTCGGTTCCCTATGCGCGCGCTTTTTAATACTTTAATCCTTAATTCCGGCCATTAATATGGTTGGGTATACTTTCCAAAGTATAAATTAAAACCCGCGTAGGCGGGTTATTCAACAACAACTGTTTTGCCTGCCGGCGGCATTTATCGCCCCCGGCACGGTTCGCCGCAGGTTCTCCCGTTCCAACCAGGCCGTGCGGCTAATCAGGTAGGTAATCAAAATGGCCGCGATGAACCTCCCCAACAGGATCACCAACCCGTTGGCGCCCACCGCGATGAACAGGGCGGTGTCCTCCACAATGGCGTGGCACACCGAAAGAAACACATTGATTAGGAAAATATCTTTCCAGTTCAGCCGGCCGCTGCGGGCTTCCTCAATCAAAACTCCGGCTCCGTAGGAAATACCAAATATAATGCCCACCAGGAGCGGAAAAGCCGCCTGGGGCGAAAGGCCAAGCCCGCGCAACGCCGGGGCCAGCCAACCGGCGACCCGGTCCAGTATGTTCAAGTCCCGGGCCAGTTCCAGCACCACCATCACTGGAATTACTATGGCCGCCATCATAAACACAATGCCGACCGCGCCTGGAATGGCTTCACCCAAATATCCCATCCAGTTCAATACCGCACCCTCTTTATAAAACCAGGTTCAACACCAGGCCGGCCAGCACCGATATGCCAATCCTGAACCCGGTCATCAGCGCCGCGCTCACACCGGTCCGGGCGGATACCGCGGACTCCACCGGCAGGCTGTGCGAAAGCAGCAGCATGGTGGCGATAATGGTGATTTCCCGCCCCGTCAATGTCAATGAGGTGATGGCCCCCAAAGCCGCATACAGATTGAGAATTTTACCCAGCACCAACACCAGGGAGGCCTCGCCGGGCAAGCCGAAATAATGCATCAGCGGGGCGAAAAAATCCGCCACCCAATTCATCACGGGGGTGTGTTTTAAGAATGTCACCGCCAGATAAACCGGCACTATCACTTTGGCCAGGTTCCAGGTGGTGCAAAGCCCCAGGTGCAAACCTCTTCTCCAAGTGGCAGCGGTAATCATACTCCATCTCCTTGGTTTTACAGCAGCAATAATTTTAAAAATACCGGTGTGCAAACAACATACTTAGCTTTCGACGCCAAAGGGCTTATCCCTGCCTCACAGATAGCTCGAATCCGAAACTGAACCGGCAGGAAAAACGTTTCCCGTAACAAATTAATAAGAAAAGAGCGTTCATTCGGTTCCCTATGCGTGTGCTTTTTGATACTCTTATCCTTAAATCCGGCCATTAATATGGCCGGTGGTATAATTCCCTAAGAGTATAAATAAAGGAAGGTGTATATAATGAACTTGGATCAAAATTGGCAGAAAATACAATTTAATAATACCCGGGGGCTGACCCTGGCCGGGCTGCTATACTCTTCGGCGAGCCGGAGCGGGCCGGCGGTTGTCGTCTGCCACGGGTTCACCGGCGGCAAAGAGGGCGGCGGCAAGGCCCGGGCCATGGGCGAAGAACTGGGGACCCGCGGTTTTAACACCCTGCTGTTTGACTTCAGCGGGAACGGTGACAGCGAGGGATTATTTGAAAACATCACCCTGTCCGGACAGGTGGAGGACCTGAAATGCGCGGTGGACTGGTGCATGGCGGCGGGCATGGGCCCCGTGTTTACAATGGGCCGCAGTTTCGGCGGCGCCACCGCCATCTGCCACGGCGCGGTAGATCCCCGGGTGGCTGGGGTCTGCACCTGGGCGGCGCCGGCCCGGCTGCGTGAATTGTTCACCGAACTGGCCGAAGGCCCGGTGGATGACTCGGGCGACTTGTTCGCCCTGGCCGGCGAGGAAGGCATAATCTACCTGCGCAAGGCGTTTTTTGACGACCTGGAAAAGCATGACCTGCCCATGCTGGCCGGCCAAATATCCCCGCGCCCGCTTTTGATCATCCAAGGCGAAAAAGACGCCGTGGTGGACCCCGCCGACGCGGGATTGTTATACCACAGCGCCGGGGAATCCGGGGAAATACTGTACATACCCGGCGCCGACCACCAGTTTTCCGTCCACTACCGGCAGGTTTGGGACGCTTGCTTCGCCTGGCTGGCAAAATACTTGCCCCAAGCACGGCCTTACACGGATTGAACCGCATCCAATGGTAAAGGAGCCGGACACTATGCCAAAAATTAGGTCCCGGATAACCGCCGCGTTAACTTTAATACTGCTGCTGACTTTTTTGCCCCCGGTTTGCCGGGCCGCCGAGCCGGGCTCTTTCCCCGACACCGGAGGACACTGGGCCGAGACCGAAATCCGGTTCCTAGCCCAAAAGGGAGTTGTCGGCGGATACCCCGACGGCAACTTTTTCCCGGCCAAACACATTTCCCGCCGCGAGTTGGCCAAAATAGTGTTCGCCCTGTTCCCCGCCGGCGCATATCCGGCGGGGAAGCAGCCGGGCACCTACCCGGACTACCCCGACATCCACCGGGGATGGGGGCGGGAATACCTGCGTACAGCGATAAACTACCTACCGGGTTTCACCGACGGCTATTTTAAGCCCGACGCGCCGGCCACCCGCTACGAAGTGGCCTGGCTGGCCCTGGCCTCCTCACTGGTGCAAAACGGTCACTACCAGTGGGAAGGGGATAAGCCGCTACTTAAAGTGCCGCTGCCCGGGGAAGACGCCTGGCGGCAAACCGTGCACTTCAAAGAATACTCCGATCTGCCCGAGCGTTACAGCAAATCAACGGCTTACCTGCCCCGGGACCCGGATAAAAAGAACTTT
>JAKSCU010000269.1 GCA_022360435.1 Bacillota bacterium | reverse complement strand
TTGCTGTTCCAGAGCTTCCGTAACACCGTCGCCGGAACTGGCCGTAATTTTGAAACCCCGGGCCAGAGTACCCACCATTTGGTGGTGAAAGGAATTAACCTGCAGTTTCTCTTGACCAAGAATGTCAAATAATCGTGAATCATGTTTAATATGGATACCATGGGTGGGATGCCAACGCGGGGCTTGCTGGTCGTGCTTATACGGATGTTGTATCACTCGTCCGATGTCCTGGCACACGCTCCCGCCGCCGGCGACATTTATAACTTGGATGCCCCGGCAAATTCCCAGCACCGGCATTTCCGCGGCTATGGCTCCGGCGGTCAGGGCCAATTCAAAAGTGTCTCTGTGGGGATCGATGTCGCCGTTTTCCGGCCATGGCTCCTCGCAGAAAAGGGCCGGGTCGATATCTCCGCCTCCCGAAAGCAGCAGTCCGTCGATTGCTTCCAGTATAATATGCACAGCGGCGTCTTGGTAATGAGGTAGTATTAAAGGAATTCCACCGGAAAAATGAACGGCATCTACGTAATCACGATTTAGTTGATACTGATTTTTTTCGGTTTCGTAACAGCATGTGATACCGATAACAGGACGCAAATAAAAAACCTCCTCGGAGAATTTCCGGCGTATTGAAAGGCAAGTCCAGGGGTATAAACGCTCAAAAACCGCCACCAAGGTGACGGTTTAAATGCCGGTATAACTATTTATGTAGTGTTGGTTTGTTATATGTCTATCAGGCCGAGGCTGATTTCCACGGCGTGATTTACTTTGAGCATAAACTCGTCCTGCAGCAACGAAACTCTTTCCATCAACCTGCTTTTATCTATGGTGCGTATTTGTTCCAAAAGGACCACCGAGTCCTTGCCCAGGCTGCCCTTGACCGCGGGTAGTTCCACGTGGGTGGGTAGCTTGGCTTTGGCAATTTGCGAGGTTATTGCGGCTACAATGGTAGTAGGGCTGTATTGGTTTCCAATATCGTTTTGCAGAATCAGCACCGGTCTGGTGCCGCCTTGCTCCGAACCCACCACCGGGCTGAGGTCCGCGTAATAAATCTCGCCGCGGCGTATGTGCATTACCTGCCTCCTCCCACCACCGGCTTGGTAAGCACCAGTTCTGCTTCAGACTCCAGCCTGTACTGTTCTATTGCCAGGGCCAGGTTTATTGTAGCCATTTCCATGTAGCCTTTTTTCATCTGTTCCCTAAGAACGCGGCGTTTGCGCTCCGTGATATAAAGAATCATGGCCTCCCTGACAAACTCGCTGCGGTTCAGGTTTTCGGCGGCGGCTATGCAGTCGATTTCAGATAACAAGTATTCCGGCAGGCTGATCATAACTCGCTTAACCTGAGCCACTTGCGATGCCCCCCCCCCTGTATAAGAAATTTATATAATACGGAACACCTCATTATATACACATGTTATAGACTGCTGTCAATACCAGCCTTATTTTTCATCCTTTGCCGCGTGAGGTTGGCGTGAAAGACCTATCTTACCGGTGCGCACCATTTCCACTATCCCATGCTGTTCCAGCACGTGGGTGAAAGCGGTGATTTTTTGCTCATCCCCGATAATCTGGATAACCATGGTCTCCTTGCCCACGTCGACCACATTGGCCCGGAATATCTCCACGATGTCCACGATATCGCGCCTTTTTTGCGGGTCGGCTTTAACTTTGATTAGAGCCAGTTCTCTTTCTATGGAGTCGCGTTCTTCCATCCGGGTGATTTTTATTACATCCACCAGTTTTCCCAATTGATGGATTACCTGCTCCAGGTCTCGCTCATCTCCATTTACCACGATGGTAATTCTGGTGATATCCGGTTCCTCGGTGTAGCCGGCGGCTATGCTTTCAATATTGAAAACCCTCCGGCTCAGCAATCCGGCAATCCGCGCCAGCACCCCGGGTTTGTTCAATACCAGTACCGCCAGTGTATGGGTCATTTAACGCAGCCCCCCGTTAGCTTTAAATTGTTATAAAAACAATTTTATCACAAATAACCAGGTTGTCCCAAGCAAAAATTATAGAACATGACTTATCTTTAATACTTGTTTAGGTAATTTTGCAGTTCCCAGGGGTGCACATGCATCCGGTAGGCGTCCCACTCAATTTTCTTGGCCTCAATATAACGATTCAGCAGGTGCGGTCCGAGAGCTTCTTTGATCACTTCGTCCTGCTCCAGGTAGCGCATGGCTTCCTGGAGGTTCTCCGGCAGTGTGTCGACCCGAAGCTCCCTGCGCTCTTCGGGTGTAAGTTCGTATATGTTGCGGTCGCAGGACGCGGGTGGTTCAATGCGGTTCTTGATACCGTCCAGGCCGGCTCTCAGGCACACGGCCAGGGCCAGGTAAGGGTTGCAGGACGGGTCGGGGCTGCGCAGTTCAATACGGGTGGACTGATCCCGTTTGGCCGGCACCCGGATCAGCGGGCTGCGATTGCGGTAGGACCAGGCAATGTACACCGGGGCTTCATATCCCGAAACCAGCCTCTTGTATGAGTTGACTGTGGGGTTGATAATGGCGGTGATGGCCGGTATGTGTTTAAGCAGACCGCCTATGTAATGAAGGCAGTCCTGGCTTAGCATGTTCGGGCTGTCGGGTTGGAAAAACGCGTTTTGCCCATTTTTCATCAGGGATTGGTTCAGATGCATACCTGAACCGGCAATACCGAATATGGGTTTGGGCATAAAAGTGGCGTGCAGTCCGTGCCGCTGGGCAATGGTGCGCACCACGAATTTAAATGTCACCACTTTGTCGGCAATGTCCAGAGCGTCGGAGTATTTGAAGTCTATTTCGTGCTGTCCGGGGGCCACCTCGTGGTGGGAGGCTTCGATTTCAAAACCCATCTGCTCCAGGGTCAGCACCATGTCTCGGCGGGCGTTTTCACCAAAATCCACCGGAGTCAGGTCAAAGTAGCCGGCCTGGTCATGGGTGATGGTGGTTGGCTTTCCTTCTTCGTCGACATGGAAAAGAAAAAACTCGGCTTCCGGCCCCACATTCATGGTGTACCCCATGGAAGTCGCCTCGGCTATGGCTGAACGCAGTATGTGGCGCGGGTCTCCGATAAAGGGGGTGCCGTCGGTATTGTATATATCGCAAATTAAACGCGCTACCGCCCCGTCCTTTGGTTTCCATGGAAAAACTACAAAGGTTGACGGGTCCGGACGCAAGTACATGTCGGATTCTTCGATGCGCACAAATCCCTCGATAGAGGAACCGTCAAACATTAATTCGTTGTTCAGGGCCTTGTCCAGTTGTTCCACAGTTATGGACACGTTTTTTAGCACCCCGAAAATGTCGGTAAACTGCAGGCGCACAAATTTGACCCCGTATTCTTTAGCCAGGCCGCGCACATCATCATTGGTAAGTATCGGCATTTAACAATACACCTCTCCTTTGCACTATGGGGGCGGGAATGTCCTCAACTTATAACACCAAAATATAACCAATATTTTTTCTTTGGATTCTAAACAATCAAGATAGAGTATATCACACTGTCAGTTAAAAAAACAGCGAAAAAGAAGCATGAAAAGTTTGAAATGCCGTTTATGGCAAAATTATTTGGCTTGATTCGCAAAAAGAGGCCCCGTCCGCCAGGAACAGGGCTTAGAGGATGGAAACAAAATTTATAGCTTGTTGTGCAGGTATTTTTCAACTTCCCATTGGGGCGCTCCTTACCCACCCAAGCAAGTTCAATTATTCCAAGCTTTAATTTTTTAAATCGTAAGACATAATCACGGCTTCAGCCACCGCCCGCATGGAGACCCGCTGGTTCATGCTTTGGCGCTGCATGCGCCGAAAAGCTTCTGTTTCCTTCAGGCCCATGGTTTCCATCAGGATGCCCTTGGCCCGCTCCACCAGCTTCCTTGCTTCCAGTGTTTCTTTAAGTTCCTTGATGTTTTTCTCCAGACCGACAATTTCCTGGTAATTAACCAGGGCCAACTCAACCGCGGGTAAAAGCGAGGATTCGCTTATAGGCTTGAACAGCAAGGCGTAAACCCTGGCATCCCTGGCATTTTCCATGATGTTCTGATGGTTGGACGAGGTGGTGGCCACCACTGGAGCCAATTTGTCCTCGTAGACGATCTTGGCCACCTGCAGGCCGTCCATGCCCTGCAAGGCAGTGTCTATAATCAACAAATCCGGCTGTCTGTTACGGATTAATTTAAGGGCGCTGACTCCGTCGCCGGCCTCTCCCACCACCCAGTACCCGCATTTATTCAAAACCGTCTTTATATTTTTGCGCCAGACGGTATCGGCATCCGCTAAAACAATTCTATATTCACCCATGGAGTTTTCCTCCTGTGCAGCAATAAAAAATATAATGCCCTCGCTGCAGGTGAAGCCACCTGCTGAGGGCATCGTTGCCAATTTAATGACACACCATTGTATCATTATTCTTAAACTGTCTCTATTATAAACCAGTTAATTCTTTAAAAGCAATACTTAATTTGCTTTAACCCAGTATTTCCTCCGCTTCCGCGGCGTCGCAATCCATCACGTAATTAATACCTGAAACTTCGGCGGCCTCTTTTGTTATTGCCACCAGGTCGTCCCGGGTAATATGCTGCAGGCTGAATTTGCGGGCGCCGCACATAAATTGCCGCATTCCCTGGGCCAGGCGCTCGAAATAGCTGTACACGCCGATGGCCCCCACGGGCAGCCGGCCGTAAGCTTCGGCGCCCAGGTTGCTTTTCAGTTCCTCGGCGTCAATAAACACTTGTTCGATCTTGTCGCCATGTTTTTTATACTCGTTGGGTATTTTGCCTGACTTTATGGCTTCGCCAACATTTTTGCCCACCATGGCGGCGGTTAGGGCCGAGCGGGACATGCCAATGGCCCGGGTATAGGGAGCGCCCATGGCCAGGCCTTTAAACATGTGGTCTTCCAGGGTAAAGCCGCCGGCAATAGCCACCGGAGGCACGTACGCCCCCCGGGAAGCCAGCTTATCCAAGTATTTAACCAGCAGCGCCTGTAAATAAACGGTGGGGACTCCCCATTCGTTCATCATCCGCCAAGGGCTCATGCCGGTGCCACCGCCGGCGCCGTCCACCGTCAGCAGGTCCAGCTTGGCGTCGGAGGCGTATTTGACGGCCCGAGCCAGGTCGGCGGGGCGGTATGCGCCTGTTTTCAGCATCACGTATTTGGCGCCGGCATTACGCAGCGCTTCAACCCTGTTCATGAAACTGTCATACTCCACAAATCCAATGCGGGAATGGCGCTCAAATTCTTTAAAGGCACCGGCTTTGTACGCTTCTTGCACAGCGGGGTTGGTGGGGTCGGGCAGCACGATATAACCGCGCCCTTTAAGCTGCAGGGCTCTTTCCAGCGAGTTGAGTTTTACTTCGCCGCCTATATCCTTGGCGCCCTGGCCCCACTTCAACTCGATGGCTTCAACCCCGAGTTTGTCAATCACATATTCCTGAACGCCAAGGGCGGTATCTTCCACATTGCCCTGCACCGCGATAAAACCGCTACCGGAGTACCAATCCGTAAAGTCACTGATACGTTTTGCCATGTTGGGCGAGTGTATTATGCGCCCGTTTTTGATTTCCGAATTGGGGTCCATGGCGCATACATTTTCACCGATGACAATACCAATGCCGCAGATGGCGGCGCCAGCCGCCAAGTGTGACCAGTTGTTGGCGGCCACGTCGGTGGATCCCATACCGGCGATTACCACGGGCAAATCAAGTTTGATTCCACCGTTTGCGCCCGCAAAACTTTCCAGGTTGACCGCCGGGAAAATAGCTTTGTCCGGGTCTGCTTCGATCCCGTAAGCGCCCACGGCAGTACCCATTATGTTAAAGTGCGAATAATCAATTGGATAATCTTTCTGTGAAGCCGAGGTCATCTTGCCAAAGGGCTGGGGATATAAAATCTCTTTGCCCCTGATGGCGGATTTGCCAATCTCGCACAGGCCGGGACATCCGTCCAGGCAGGTGACACACATGCCGCTAAAGGGACAATTGCTTTCACCGGTGCGCAGACGGGTCAGGGTAGCTGCGCTTGCGTTGAGACCATTGCTAAAAGTCATTTTGTCCATCCTCCAAAACATTTTTTCTTTCTTTAAATTAAAGTGCCGCTCCAGGGATTGCGCAATAATTCACTATCGCTGCACATTCCCCGGCCCCGTATTGTCAGCGTTATTTGTTTCTTACGCTGTCCGGGATTTTGAATCTGATCGATAATGAAACACCCACCGTTGTGTAATTGCCGGTGGGCCTTGCTAAACCGTTGTGCCCCCCTTTGCATTGTTTTTTTTAGTTATATTGCGCGTTGTTAATAATTGCGCAAATACTCATCCAGTTCCCACTGGTGGACATGGGTTTGGAAGCGCTCCCACTCAGCTTCCTTGCTTTCCAAGTAAAGGCTGTGTATGGTGTTACCCAGCGCCTGCTTGACCACCCAGTCACCTTGTAACGATTGCAGAGCGCTTTCCAGGTTGCGGGGCAGCCCTTTTTCCCTTATTATATTTCCAATTTCCCAGGCCGGAATATCCAGGGAAAGTGGCTCGGGCAGGGACAACTTGCGCCTAATACCGTCCAACCCGGACTGCAGCGCCGCCGACGTTACCAAATAGGGGTTGCTGGCCGGGTCCGGGCTGCGCAGAATCACCCGTGTATCCCCGCCTTGCCGGGAGGAGGGTACGCGGATCATGGCGCTGCGATTATTTTCGGACCAGCCTGCCAGCACCGGGGCCAGATCGTTGGCCGAAACTCTTTTGTAAGAGTTGACCAGGGGGTTGGCCACAGCGGTAAGGGCGCCGGCGTGCTCTATCAGCCCGGCCACAAAGTGCCCGGCCAGACCGGTCAGTTGGCCCTGGACGGTTTCTTTGTCAAAAGCGTTGCCATCGTTTTGCCACAGTGATAATTGCAGGTGCAAACCGGAACCGTTAACCCCGGCAACCGGTTTGGGCATGAAAGTGGCGTGCAGTCCGTGGCGTTGGGCTATGGTGCGCACCACGAACTTGAAAGTGGTGATGCTGTCCGCCATGGCCAGGGCGTCGTCATCCTTGAGAAAAATTTCGTGCTGGCCCGGGGCTATCTCGTGGTGGGACGAGGATACGTCAAAACCCATTTCCTGTAGTGTCAGCACCATGTCCCGCCGGGCGTTTTCCCCCATGTCAACGGGAGTGAGGTCGCAATACCCAGCCAGGTCGTGGGTGGTAACGGTGGGTTTGCCGCCTTCTTCGGTTTGAAACAGGAAGAATTCAATTTCGGCTCCAACTTGTAGTTGGAAACCCATCTTTTCCGCATCGGCCAAGTTTTTTTTCAGGTTTGAACGGCTGCAGGCTGCGAATGGTGTCCCGTCGGGGTTTAATACATCGCAGGTTAACCTGGCCACCGCCCCTTCCCGGGGCCGCCAGGGGAATATCACAAAGCTCGACGGGTCGGGGTTTAATATTATGTCGGATTCGTGCCGGCCAACAAATCCCTCGATCACCGAACTGTCGAAATTAATCCGACCGTCCAGTGCTCTGGGCAGCTCATCCACGGTGATGGCGATGTTTTTCAACGCGCCGAAAATGTTGGTAAATTGCAGGCGGATAAACTTTACGTTGTTGTCCGTCGCCTTTTCAAGAACCTCTTGTTTGGTAAGGTTTTTCACGGTAATCCTCCTACGGACATGAAATTTGGCATTAAAAAAACGCCCAAACAAGCCTGCCAGCGCAAGCTCGAAAGGAACGTCATTGCTCCAAATTCATATCTACCCTCTGTACTAGTATAAAATGGTTTGATAAAAAATCAATAGCTTTTTGACAGATATTTTGTATACATATGCTCTATAACCAATATACCACTATTTTTGCAGTGCCACAATAATTTTTTTAGCCACTTTGGTAACGGGCAGGCACATATCCATGCTCTTGCGCTGCAGATAACGAAAGGCTTCGCTTTCGGACATGCCGCGCACGTCCATCAACAGGCCCTTGGCCCGTTCCACCAGCTTTCTGTTGGCCAGCTCGGTTTTGACATTTTTTATTTCGCCCTCCAGTGTGGTCGCATTTTTGAATAAATTAAGCGCCACTTCTATGGCGGGCAGGATACCGGTTTCATGCAGGGGTTTGGTAATGATTCCATATACCCCCGGCGTACGGGCTATTTCAGTCATATCCTTTTCCGAGTAAGATGTGACCACCAGCACCGGCGCCAGATGGTGCTCCATGATTTCCCCGGCCAGTGAAAGGCTGCCCCCGGGCAGGTTGTCATCGATGATGATGGAGTCGGGCTCCATTTGCAGGGACGCCTGCAGGGTGCTCCTGGCGTCAACGGTTTCGGCCAGTACCAGGTAGCCCGACCGCTGCAAAATGTCAATTAATTGTTGGTGGTAACTTTTATCGGCGCCGGCGACGATTAACCGCGTTCCAAACATTGTCACACCTCTGCTTGTGCGTCAGTAAAATATTTTAGCATGTCCGGACAAAACTGCACAAGCGGAGTGGCGGCCACAAGATGTTAAAATGAGCCAGGTGGCATGTTACCGTATTAGATTCGGCAGTGCCGACGGATCTGTGACCGGTTCAAGGCACACCCGGTCCCGGCATACATAAGCCGTGGCCAGGCCGCCCACCGGGTGTTGTTCTTTCACGTGGGGGGCAATCTTCTCAATTGACCTTCCCTCCTCGCCTCTAGGACGGTATACGAATACCGTGTCGGGGGCGTATATTTTTCGAGACAGCTCAAGCATTTCCCGTGCCGACCGGTCTTCCCCCGCGCCGGCTACAGTAACCCCTGCCACCGGGCCGGTGGAAAAAAGCAAAGCGGTGACAAAAAAAGTGTAGCCCCGAGGGTATTTTGCCACCTGGCCCAAAAATGAGTCAAGCAAACGGCGGGCTGTGTCCTCCATGTCGCTGTTGCCGCTGGCGGCTGCTAACTGCAGCATATTCAAGGCCATTACCGAGTTGCCCGACGGAGTGGCGCCGTCATAGATTTCCCTGGGCCGGGCTATTAATTGTTCGGCGTCGCTGCCGTAGAAGAAAAAGCCCCCGTATTCCTCGTCCCAAAAAAGCCGCCGGGCTTTTTCCACGGTTTCCACGGCGCGAGCAAGGTACTCGGGCCGGAAAGTGCTCCGGTAAAGTTCATAAAGGCCCCAAGTTAAAAAGGCATAATCGTCCAAGTAGGCGGCAAAGGCTGATTCGCCGTCCCGGTAGCGGGCCAGCAGGCGACCGTCATTTCGCGTCAGCCTGCGGCGCACAAATGCTTCGGCTTTTTCGGCGGCGTCCAGAAGGCTTTTTTCATCCAATACCGCCGCGCCGCGGGCCAGAGCCGCGATCATCAACCCGTTCCAGGCGGTTAGTATTTTATCGTCCTTGTGCGGGTGAATCCTCTTTTCTCGGTGGTCGAACAGTTTTTCCCGCCATTGATGCAAAATGGCCAAAAGTTCCTTTTCCTCCAGACCCAGTTCCCGGGCTCCCTCTTCCGGCAGTCCTTTGAGCAGGTTGGGAATGTTGTGTCCCTCGAAATTGCCCCCGGCAGTAATATCATAAACCCGGTTATAGATGCAGCCCTGCTCCGGACCCAAAATCTCCTCGACCTCGGCGGGGGTCCACACGTAAAACTTGCCTTCCACCCCTTCGGAATCGGCGTCCTCCGCCGAGTAAAACCCGCCTTCTGGGTGGGTCATGTCCCTGAGCACATAATGGAAAATTTGCCGCGCCACATTGGCGTAAAAGGTGTTTCCGGTGGCCTGGCAAGCCTCCAAGAAAGCTATGGCCAGCAAGGCGTTGTCGTAAAGCATCTTTTCAAAGTGGGGCACCAGCCAAAGCTGGTCGGTGGAATAGCGGGCAAACCCAAATCCCACGTGATCGTAAATACCACCCCGGTACATGGTCTGCAGGGTATTCTCCGCCATGTTCAGGGCCTCGGCGTTGCCGGTCCGCTTCCAGTAGCGCAGGAGAAAAAGAATGTTGTGGGGGGTGGGAAATTTGGGCGCCGGACCGAAACCGCCGTATTGGGGATCAAATGAGTTGCGTAAACCCTGGAAGCACTGACTAATTATCTCCGCCGGTGGTTTTACCGTCCCGCTGTCGCCGGGCTGAAGCTGAATTTGCTCCATGAGCATGCTGCTTGCTTTTATGATAGAAACCCGGTCCTGCCGCCACCTGGCGGCCAGTTGTTCCAGAATGTCCAACAGGCCGACCCGGCCCCACTTGGCGCGTTTGGGGAAATAGGTGCCGGCAAAGAACGGCTTTTGGTCGGGAGTCATAACCACGGTGAGCGGCCAGCCGCCTTGCCCCGTTATGGCCTGGCAGGCGGTCATGTAGATATGGTCGACGTCCGGGCGCTCTTCCCGGTCGACTTTGATGGAGACAAAGTGTCGATTCAGGAAATCGGCTATTTCGCGGTCCTCAAAAGACTCTCTCTCCATAACGTGGCACCAGTGGCAGGTGGAGTAGCCAATACTGAGAAACACCGGTTTGTCTTCGTTTTTCGCTTTTTCAAAAGCCTCGTCACCCCAGGGGAACCAATCAACAGGGTTGTTGGCGTGCTGTAGGAGATAAGGGCTTTTTTCCTTTTTAAGCCTGCCGGCCATAAAAAAACGACCTCCCCGTTACTTTTTAAATTTATTATTCCAAAAATAAATTACAATAATATGAACAGTTCTTTGCAAATTAATTACGGTTAATTTTTAGGCAGGATTTTCCGACCCCGGCCTGTTAACCAAAGCACGGCTCCGGCCATAATCTATAGAAAAGAGATGCCTGGGATGTTACAGGGCGTCTCTCCGGCTACGGCAACGGCGCCCGCCTTTTTAATTAATGGCGGGCTATATTTTTTGGGGCGCACGGCGGGGAAGGTTTTTTGGCATTAATTTAGGCCCTTTGCTTTGCGCGGCGGGGACGCTTGAAACCGAATCGTCTCCATGGTTTCGCCGACCTTTATGCAGCATTAGGAACTTGGGAGGGATAAAATTAAATGTGCGGGATTGCAGGCTGGATTGATTGGGAAACCGATCTTGCCCGGCAAAGGCCTGTTCTGGAGGCGATGGGCAAAACGCTGGCCCCAAGAGGCCCGGACGACGAAGGCTTTTGGTTTTCAAGCCGCGCCGCCTTTGCCCATCGGCGTCTGGTGGTGGTGGACCCGGCGGGCGGGGCCCAGCCCATGATCCGCAGGCGGGGTGATAACCAATACGTGTTGGTTTACAATGGCGAGTTATATAACACACCCGACCTGCGCAGCCAATTGGAAGCCCGGGGTCATGCCTTTAAAGGCCATTCGGATACCGAGGTCCTGCTGGTTTCTTATATTGAGTGGGGCGAAAGGTGCGTGGAGCGCCTGAACGGCATTTTTGCCTTCGCGGTCTGGGACGAGGCGGAACAAACCCTGTTCATGGCCCGGGATCGTCTCGGGGTTAAGCCGCTGTTCTACTTCAGCAGGGGTAACCGGCTGGTTTTCGGTTCCGAGCTGAAAACACTGTTGGCTCACCCGGAAATACGGCCGGAAATTGACGCCGGTGGATTGGCCGAGGCGTTGATTATGTGCCCGGCCCGGACACCCGGGCACGGGGTGTTTCGGGGGGTTGACGAGGTAAAGCCGGGTTACTGCCTGCGGTATGACCATAACGGCATCCACTGGCGCCGGTACTGGAAGCTGGTCAGCAAGCCCCATGAAGACAGCCTGGATATTACGGTGGAGAAAACTCGGGCGCTTTTTCAGGATGCCGTGAAGCGCCAACTGGTGGCGGACGTGCCGGTGTGCGCGCTGCTTTCCGGCGGCATCGATTCCAGCGCTATTACGTCCTGCGCCGATGAAGTATTCAAGCTGGCCGGGCAGGGCCCGATTCACACCTATTCCATTGATTATTTGGACAATGAGCGTTATTTTAAACCCAGCATTTTTCAACCCAATTCCGATTCCCGGTGGGCGCAACTGGTTTCCGACCATATCGGCACTGTCCATCACAATATTATAGTCGACACGCCGGAACTGGTTGACTCACTGGCAATGGCGGTGCGCGCCCGGGATTTGCCCGGCATGGCCGACGTGGACTCGTCCCTGCTGCTTTTTTGTCGCGAAATAAAGAAAAAAGCCACCGTGGCCCTGTCCGGCGAGTGCGCCGACGAAATATTCGGCGGTTATCCCTGGTTCCATAAACGGGAGGCGCAAAACACCGGAACCTTTCCCTGGGTGCGCATGGTGAATGAAAGGACCCGGATGCTGGCCCCGGAAATCGCTGAAATAATCCGGCCCGCGGAGTACCTGGACCGCCGCTACCGGGAAACTTTGGAAGATGTGCCCCGTTTACCCGGAGACACTCCTTTGGAAGCGCGGGTGCGGGAATTGTTATATTTGACCGTCAATTGGTTTATGGCCACCCTGCTGGACCGCAAGGACCGCATGAGCATGGCGGTGGGCTTGGAGGCGCGGGTTCCTTTCTGCGACCACCGGTTGATGGAGTACGTTTGGAACATACCTTGGGAAATGAAAAATGTGGACGGGATGGAAAAAGGCATATTCCGGCGGGCCATGGCCGGGATAGTGCCCGGGGAGGTGCTCGGCAGGCGCAAGAGCCCGTACCCCAAAACGCACAACCCCGCTTACACACGGGCGGTGCGCAGCCGGTTGGAACGGATTCTAAAGGATTCTTCCTCCCCGCTGCTGCGGCTGATTAACGTGCCCAAAGTAAGGGAAATGTTGGCGTCCGACGGCGCGGCCATCACCAAGCCCTTTTTCGGCCAGTTGATGACCGGCCCCCAGTTGTTCGCGTATCTGCTCCAGGTAGACGCCTGGCTGCGGGAATACAATGTAACTATCTGCTAAACATTGGATGTTGGATGTTGGAGGTTAGAGATTGGATGTTAAAATGTTGTAGGAAATCGGCTCCGCCGATTTCCTACTTAATCCGGCTTCAAACTTCAAATTTCCAATGTGGAATGTGTGTCCCCTATACTTAGTATGCGTATATGTTGCCGTAAGGCCGCCTGGAAACCGGCAACAGCTTGATAAACCCGCTGTTTAGTATTTCGGCCGGGTCTTTGTCAAAATGGCGGCAGTATTCTTTGACGTATTTTTCCACCACCTGCCGGTCGTGATCGTCAAGTTCCCGGACCCCCACCTCCTTGCCCAACTGGTGGGGCTCCACGGTGCCGCGCATGTAAATGACGCCGCCGTGCATACCGGTTCCCATGTGGTTGGCCCGGTGTGGCTCGTTATTCTTCAAGCCCAGGCCCAAAAGGAGCACCACTCCGCCGGCCATGTACTCGCCCATAAAATCCTGGGACGTGCCGCCGATCACCAGCACCGGCACCTTTTGCTTGTATTCCTTCATGTGGATGGCGGCACGGTACCCCACGTTGTCCCGGATAAATATTTTGCCGCCGCGCATAGCCATAGCCACCACGTCCCCGGCCCGTCCGTGCACCACAATCTCTCCGTAGTTCATGGTGTTGCCCACCCCGTCCTGGGCGTTGCCGTTCACCACAATGCGGTGCCCGTCCAGGAACGCGCCCAGGTCGTTGCCCGGAAACCGGTTGACGGTTATATCCACCTTTTTGTCCGCGCCGGGCATGTACAGGCGGGTACCGATGTATCGCTGCCCGAATACGTTGTTGATCATTATATCGGTAACCCCGTTCAGCGCCGCCGCCCGGCACAGGTCGTTTACTTCCTTGTGTTTCAAATCCCGGGCGTCGATTACGGCCCGGCCCCCTTCAACGGTCATCCTCTCGTTGCAAAGAATGCCGGTGGGCCGGATTTCACACAAAAAGTTGTCGCGATAACCGAACTTCAATTCCATGGTTTATTCACCCGCTCCTTTTACTCCCAGGACGTTCAACTCCCACTCCTCAAGCCCCACTCCCCGCAGGTGGTCCCGGTTGCCCCGCAGGCTTTCGATGGCGTTTATGCCCATGCCGCCCAGC
The DNA here is from genome assembly GCA_022360435.1 of Bacillota bacterium. Classification (GTDB taxonomy): domain Bacteria; phylum Bacillota; class Desulfotomaculia; order Desulfotomaculales; family Desulfallaceae; genus BRH-c8a. The sequence goes on along the minus strand of JAKSCU010000269.1, from coordinate 1,890 downwards.
ATTTCCTGAATCTCATGGCTCCAACCTTTAAGCAGGTTGATCAGCCTGCGGGTGGTTATTTCGGGATTTAATCGCTTGATTAGGTAGGGGTCCTGGGTGGTGATGCCCCAGTTACATTTGCCGGTATAGCATTTTTGACACAGGGTGCAGCCCATGGCCACCAGGGCCGCTGTGCCAATATAGACGGCGTCCGCGCCCAGGGCGATGGCCTTTAGCGCGTCGGCGGAGCACCTGACGCCGCCGGCGGCCAGTATGGAACACTTGTGCCGGATGCCCTCTTCCCGCAGCCTTTTATCCACCGCCGCCAAAGCCATCTCCATGGGGATGCCCACATTGTCCCTGGTGGCCAGCGGCGCCGCGCCGGTGCCGCCCCGCAGCCCGTCGATAGCCACGATATCCGCCCCCGCCCGGACAATGCCCGAAGCTATGGCGGCCACATTGTGCACCGCGGCTATTTTGACCGACACGGGTTTTTCGTAATTGGTGGCCTCCTTTAAGGCGTATATCAACATGGACAGGTCTTCAATGGAGTAAATATCGTGCTGCGGCGCCGGAGAAAGGGCGTCGGTGCCAATGGGTATCATTCTGGTTTGGGAGATATTGTCCAGCACTTTCTCCCCGGGCAGGTGACCGCCGATACCCGGCTTGGCCCCTTGGCCTATTTTTATTTCAATAATGGCGGCGCTGTTCAGATAATCGGCGTCCACTCCGAATCGCCCGCTGGCGCACTGCACAATGGCGTTGGCGCCGTACTCTCTGCGCATGTGTTCCGGCAGGCCGCCCTCGCCGGTGTTGAACAAAGTGCCGAATACTTTGGTGGCGGCGGCCAGCGACTTGTAAGCCGGGTAACTGATAGCCCCGTAAGACATGGCCGAAAAAACCAATGGCGTGGAAAGCGGCACATTGGGGAATGATTCGGTTTCCACGTCAAAACCGTTTTCTTCCCGGGTTATTTTCACGGTGTCAGGTTTACGCCCCAGGAAGGTTTCCAATTCCATGGGTTCCCGCAAGGGGTCGATGGAAGGGTTGGTCACCTGGGAGGCGTTCAGCACCAGATGGTCCCAGTAAATCCTGAAAGGCTTGTCGTTGCCGCCGCCGGTGAGCACGACCCCGCCGGTTTCAGCTTGTTTTTTCAGATTTTGCAATTTATCCCTGGACCAGCTGTCGTTGGGCCGGTAATCAACGGTTCGCGGCCTGACGTACAAGGCGCCTGTGGGGCACATGACCACGCAGCGCTGGCAGCCCACGCAATCCTTCTCCGCGGTGAATATTTTGTCCAGTTCTCCGTCGTAGCCGTGCACCAGGTTGGCGCACTGCCTTTCACACACCAGACAGCCTATACACCTGTCCTCCGCCCGGTCTATCATAAACTCGGGTAATTGGAATGAATACATGTTTCTCACCCTCAAATAGATTTATTTAAACTCAACAAGTGGTCCTCGGAGTTCATTCGCGCCACCACAGGTTCCCCGCCCGGCGGTGTCCAGACCATGTCCAGGTCCGGGCAAACCGCTCTGATGGCGCCCTCTTCCGAGGAGAGGAACACCAAGTCGCCCTTGGCTCCGGCGGTAATGGGACGGAGCCTGATACGGTCGGTAAGACCGATCATTTCGTTGTGGTTGGCGACGATGATGGTGAAAGGCCCGTTCAGCAACAGGGGCGCGTACACCATACGCAGTGTGGTGTATAGCTTTTTGTCTTTTTCGCTCATCATTTTGATGGCCTCCCACATGGGGGGCGCAAATACTTTGCTGACCACCTCGATGGGCAGGCCCTGCTTTCGCATCAGCAGGTCGACGGCGTAGGCCACCACTTCGGTGTCGGTGTAAAGGGTGCAGTAATAGTTGTGCATTTCCAGGAATCTCCGGTTGGTGCCGTAAGAGGAAATCT
>JAKSCU010000440.1 GCA_022360435.1 Bacillota bacterium | reverse complement strand
TCAATCCCAACCACCCCAACTTGACCATCTGGCACAATAAAATAGACGTCTGTATTTTTATAGGCGTCCACTGCCATTACGCCAATATGGCTTTGAAGATAATCAGGGGCGGCACCAACTGCTACACCATCGCCTTATGCGGAGAGGCCGGCCATGAGGACGCCATGGTTACCCTGCGGGATGTCAATTTGTCATCATTAAATAAACTTAATGAAATTCTCAAAGCAACGAAGGAGGGACTTATGTGATCGAACAAAGGGTCGTAGAGCCGGAACACCTGTTTTTTGAAGCAAAGAGAGAAAGTAAATTTATAACCGGAAGCGAGGCTGTTAAAGAAGCCATTAAGAGGGCCAATGTGGATATGGCTGTTTCCTATCCCATCACGCCCCAATCCGAAAGCATGCATCTGGTTGGCGACATATATGCCGAAGGGTATTTGCGGGAATATTTCCGCGGCGAAAACGAGTTTGCCGTAATGTCGTCGGTGGCCGGCGCCGCCATGGGAGGCGTGCGGGTTTTCACCGCCACGGGCGGACCGGGAACATTGCGGGCTTTTGAAACATTTTCAACTTGGGCCGGCGCCAGGTTGCCCATTGTATGCGCTTTTATGACCAGGGGGGTTAATTCTCCTCTTACCATCCAGCCGGATACCATTGAAATGGCCTTCATGCTTGACACGGGGATTTTGATGCTCCATGCCGAAACGGCCCAGGACCTCCATGACATGATTTTGAAAGCCTTTATAATTGCCGAAGAAACAGATGTCCATATTCCGGTGGGGGTTTTCGTGGACGGTTTTTTTGTAACCCACACCAGGGACAACATAGATATAACGTCGGAGGATATTAAACTGCCGCCCTATAATCCATACAAAGCGCCGGTTCCGGTGATGGATATGGAAAATGTCCCGGTGAGGCAGATGCGGGATCCTTTTGTGATGAAGAGTAATTTTATCAGTTATGCCGCCCATGCTTCCTGGCAGCAGGAAATCCTGGCGGCGGCGGAAAGAGCCCGGAAACACATCCATAGATATCTGGGCGGGCTGGTGGAAGCGGAAAACGAAGACGCCGATATTCTCGTGGTGGCTTCCGGAGCGGCTGTTTCCCAGAGCCGGGAGGCTATTGGAGCTGCCCGCCGGGAAGGGTTGGACGCAGGGTTGATTAAGATAAAAAGTCTCCGCCCGTTTCCGACGCAAGAGATAAATGAAATGACCCGGAAGGCCAGGGCAGTGATTGTTCCCGAGTTTAACAGGGTGGGCTGGCTGTCCCGTGAAGTTAAGTCGGCGATGGACGATACGACTAAAGTGCTGGGCGGCCCCAGAGTGTTCGGCGGGATGACCATGCCCCCGGAATTGATTCTGGATGAAATCAGGAGGTGTTCGGCGTGAATAAAAACCTGTTTAGAATTTCGCCCGGTTTTGAAGATATTATTCCTGCGGAATACCGGGAACTGGTGGAATACGGGCCTTACGGCAAAGGGTTGGGCGTTTCCGACCTGGGGACTTTTAAAGAATTGATGGAGGAGCATCCGCTTTGCGCCGGCTGCGGCCTGGCGCTTTCCCTGCGCCTGATCCTGGCTTCCCTGCCCAATCCCGAAGATACCGTAATAGTGGGTTCTACCGGGTGCAGCGCGCTGGCCTTTCCCCAGGTGGCGGTGCATAATATTCATTCTCTTTTCGGCAATCAGAATGCGTTGGCTTCGGGTTTAAAACGGGCCTTAAAACTGAGGTTTCCCAATAAAACCAAAGATGTGGTGGTTATAGCGGGAGACGGGGCTACCGCCGACATCGGCCTGGATATGGTGATGCAGTCATGGTTCCGGAGGGAAAACATCACCACCATCATGTTGGACAACGAGGCTTACGCCAATACCGGCGGCCAGGAAAGCGGCATGTCTGCGGAAGGTATCGTACTGAACATGGCCCCCACAGGTAAAAAGTTCCCCAAAATTTCGTTGCCCGAAATCGCGCGGGAGGCCGGGTGTGCCTATGTGAGCGCCGGCTCGCCCACCAAACCCAAAAAGCTGGAGAAAATGGTTAAACGCGCCATTCTGGTGGCCAGAGAAACCGGACCCAGTTATGTGCAGATATTCTGTCCTTGCCCGACCAACTACAAGTTCAATCCCCGGGAAGCGCCGGAGAGAATTAAAGCCAGGGAAAAAGACGGGACCTATATGGCCAGGGAGTACATTACGCCGGAGGCGCAAGAATATTTAAACCGGTTGGAGGAGGGAGCAATATAATGAGCGGCATGATGTGTATC
>JAKSCU010000171.1 GCA_022360435.1 Bacillota bacterium | reverse complement strand
ACATCAACCAATTGCTCAACATATTCCTTCGGCGTAGACTCAAGGCCAATCTGCTTATCCATTCTTTTTGCGCCGCATTTTGGGCATATCGCCCGGGCCTGCAGCTTTGGTATTTCTTTCAGCTTCTTGGCTCCACCCCTGACACTGACAACGCTTTCGGCCAGGTTGAAACCTGTCCTGATTTCTGCGACAACATGGTCGCAGCTCTCTTCTCCACCCTCCCACGTTGCGGTGCCATAATCCCGTAGACCCCAATAAGGCGGAGAAGAAACACAGCAGTGAACACTCTGGTCAGGTAGTGTTTTGAGCACCTCCAAAGCATCTCCCAAGTAGAATCTATGTTTCATCGTTGGCCACCTCTTCCGGCCGCACCCATATTGGTGTCGCGCTCATCTCCCAGTGCCCTTCCCGGCTAACCAGCATGGTTCGCATAACCTGTTTACCGATAGCCTGCGCAGTTGGCGGCGGTACAGCGTTGCCGATGCGCTCACGCCACCGGGCGTCACTACCCCCGGCCAGAACCACCGGGCTGCCGCAAGCCATATACAGCGGAAACCCCTGTAGAGCCATAAGCTCCCAGGTGGTCAGAGGCCGGTGCCATGTGCCGTCCTCCGCGATTATCACCCATACCCCCTGCTCGGTGTCGGCCGGAACCCGCGGGTCAGCCACAGCCGCTGTGCCGCTGTGCAGATTCCTTGCCCCGGTCACCGTGCTGGCTGGTTCCTCCCAATCCTGAACACCGTATAAACCATTGCGGCAACTGCACCCAAGGCGTGTGTCACCTACAGAAATAGCACCACCCGCCGGCCTTGTGGCGCCGGTAACCGTTTTGGCCGGCGCTTCCCATTTGGCCACCTGCATAATATTGCGGTGGGCGTTGTCATTCAGGGTCAGACGCGGGTCCGCTATACTTTGCGCCCCGCTTCCCAGCGAATCTTCACCGGTGATAGTATGCGCTTGACTATCCCACGGGCGCACTGCGTAGGAATTGCTGCGCCTGTTTTTTCGGGTATTTAACCGCGGGTCCGCTATGCATGTCGCGCCATTGCTTGGCGCACACCCGCCCGTTACCGTGCCCGCCGCTTTGTCCCACCCGGTTACCCGGTATGAGTTTTTATAATGCTCACTTCGCGGGTCTGCCACACTCACCGCGGCATTATTTGGGCCGTCCGCAGCGGTCACCGTGCCAGCCGTGCCAGCCCATTCCTGCACACCGAAGGCGCCTCTACGGGGCACATGTTCAAGCCGGTATTGCTCCGGCGCTATCTTCTCCAGGTCCCGCCAGTCCCCGCCGGCCGGGATAAGCGCCAGTCTCACCCACGTTTTCCACTGTAGCCGGGGAAGCCGGTGCATCGGCCCGCCGGCCGGGTCACCCGGCATCGGCAGGGGGCCTATAATCTCTCCGATAGACCGCACTCTCAACTGGGGCGGCTGGTACACGAAACTGCCCACCTTTTTAGGCTGCCGGGCAATCAGCAGGTATCGTTTCCGATGTTGCCCCAGTCCGCCGATGACCCCGCAATCGTGGCTACCTTCGTGGAACAGATAACCGTGGGCGCCCAGCAAAGCTTTGATTTCATCCAGCAAGCCGGCACCCCGGGAAGTAATTCGCGGGACATTCTCCAGCAAGATGGTGCCTGGCAGGTCATCCCAGAATGACTCCAGGGCCAGTCGAAGCCCGCGTACGGTCAGCCGGTTCAGTGCCTGATATTTCCGAGACATGGCACTTTTGGTAGGCAGTAGGCCGCTGAATCCCTTGCATGGCGGTGAAGTGAATATCACATCCGGCGCAGTGCCTCCGGTAGCCGCTCGCAGGTCCGCGGGCGTAGCTTCTCGCCAACCTTCCGGCGGCTCCTGGCCATGAAAAGCAATATAATCCTCGCGGGAAAACAAATCCATTTGTACAGCCGGAGCTCCGGTCAGTGTTTCAAAATCCTTGCATGCTTCCAGGTCACAGTCGACGCCAGCCAGGGTGACAAAGTTTCCGCGCACACCCCGGTATTCGGTTTCGGCCGCCTGCATTCCGATAGCGGCTCCACCGATTCCACAGAAAAGGTGTAGGACCCCGTAAAGCTGGTCAGCCAATCAACCCACCTCCCCAAAGTCCAGCGTGAATTGATATTCCTTCTGGTCCACGTGGTCAAAGATACAGGGCATAGTCTCCAGCAAATCCTCGGCATCATACATATCAAACAGCGAATAACCACTTTTACGCCTGGCCAGTTGGATTTTACGAATCTCAGCAGCCATCCCGTACCGCATGTAGAACATCCATTGTTTTGGGTGCGTGTGCCGCAGCATGGCCATGTGATTGTTTTTAAACAACAGGTCTGTGCCGCAGGCCATGCAGCCGTTGCGCTTGATCTTGCGATGCACGCCGTTTTTATCCGTCCAGCCCATGTCATACAAAGGCGCGTAAGGGACGTTAAACCGCTTGATATACGCCCAAATGTCATCATCCACCCAAATCTGCAGCGGGTTGGCGTGCCAAAAAGAGTCGTCGCCAAGATGTTCCCGGCTGGATTTAAATAAGTACCCCCGGGTGACGAAATTAATTTGCCGTTGCCGGCTTTCGGCAGCCATCAGGCCCTTGAAAATCACGTCCACGCCGAGTTGAGCTTGCAACCGTTCGCTGGGCTCCTTTTTCAGGATGTCGCAACACGCCTGCGAAAACTTCACCTTTTTTAGCAGGTTATAGTATTCCAACAGTTTCGGGTCCTCGCTGATACTTTTTGAAAAAGCAAGAAAGCAATCAATATTAATCCGCCGTGCCTTGAGTTTAGATGCGGCTTTCCCAAACAATGGCCAGCCGTATTGGTCCACGCACCACAAGTATGACTTGCGGGTGCCTGCTGGCCAAAATAACCGTTCGCGCTCAAATTTCTCACGCAAGTATCTGGGGCAGGCCGCTTCAAGTGCGGCCGTACTTTTTAGTTTCCCATCGTCTTTCAGAACTACATGGACACGGCCCTCGGCTATGAGATACTGCAGCACCTCTTGCTGCGCTCGATATCTCAGTCCCTCGTTTTCCGTGCGACCGGGTGTGGCTTCGTAAAAGCTACCGTTGCCCCATTCTTTGCCTAACTGACGAGCGAATCGGACGCACTCCGGGTATTCAACGCCGGTATTCCCGTAGATAATCAGCATGCGCCGCGCTTGCTCCGGGAAGTGGGTGCGTATCAGGTGCCACAATACCGTACTGTCCTTACCGCCGGAAAAAGCCAAGGCAGCGCGGTGCTTACATACATCGAATGCTGAGCTTATCGCATCAATAGCGGTGGTGATTTTATAATCCAGGTCCCGGGATTGTTCTTTTTTCAGGTCGTGGAAGCTGATGAACATAACCCCACCCCCGGCATGCCGTTGTGCTCAACCCCATCAAGCATCAAGACGCATACTGTTTCTTTCATCAGGACTCACCTGTCAGGTATGCTAACACCTGGCCAGGGTCGTCAGTTATCAAGTCAGCAAACCCGTACATCACATCAAACTCACCCTTGGGGAATGCCTGCTGCCATATAACCAGCTTTTTGCCGCGCCCTTTGGCGTACTCCGCTTCAAGGTGAGCCGACTTGCCAGCCGGAAGAATAAGCACCAAAGCGTCTGCCCAATCAATCCACTTCTTGTCCTCGTGAAACGCCCTCTGCGAACGCTCGTCTTTTAGAAAGTTAATGGCGTCCAATTCATCAATATTGCCAAGCTCTGAGTAGTGGAAAACAAACCTACCCCTGCTGTTGTCGGTAAAGTCGTCAACTTCCAACCCGGCATCACGGAGAAACTTTGCAAATGCCCTTACTAATTGTTCGTTTCGCCATGATGAGGCGACATATATTTTCATCTGCACAACATCCTTTCTTTCCTTCATTTTGCAAATCGGTGTCGTCCAATATCACAAACGGTTCCCCGTGTCCGAATCCAATCACAATCGCTGATTGCTGAGTTGTAAAAATATAAAGCTCCACCGGTTGGATCGGCGCCGGCCAGTGCGGACCGGGCAGCCTGGGTTGCCGTATCCCCGGGTTCCAACAACCCGGTCGGTACCGGGCAGAATTGCCGGGGTTGGTGTATAACCGCATGTACCGTGCCCGGGAACCGGTGATCGCGTACCCGGTTAAGTACCACCGAGCCTACCGCCACCTGGCCGGTGAAGCATTCTCCCCGGGCCTCGGCGTGTATCAGATGGGCCAGCAACTCCACCCGTGGGTCTTGAATCACCCGCGGTAGCGCCATCGGTTGCCATAGCGCCGGGGGAAGCAGCGGAGCATGGGCCTGGCCGGGGGTCGCCATCAGGATGATAGTGGCAAAGATTACGGCTACGCATCTATTCATTCGCAACTCCTTGGCTGGCAGTTTACGCAGTGCCACATACTTCCTGCACACTTGCGGCACCGGCCATGCTCATCCCACCCGGTCAGCGGGCAGCGACTGGCGCAGGTTGAGCAAGTCATAGCTCTATTACCTCCTGCGGTTTAACCGGACACACTCTATATGTGAAATGCACTTCCCTTTCATAAGAAACAATGCTCCCACACATTTGACACTCTGCTTTATCATCAGAGTCGCCTAGTTCAAACGCATCAAAATCAATAAATCCACAATAAGGACAGATCCAATCACTGTCATATTTTTCTTCTGGCTGTTTTTTAAATTGAATCTCACGGATGCCGGCAATTTTGTCTTGAAAGTTAATTGCATTCACAACAAAATGCCGTCCATTAATCCTAAAAATACACTTGATATTTTTGGTTTAAAGTTTATATCTGTATAGAGTTTTAGGTTTTTGTAGTCACCACCCCATCCATCTTTCAGCAAACGGAGACTATATTTTTCGCTCATATTCACACCTCCAATGTAGGAATGCGGCGGGGCGCTGTTCCCCCGCCGGGGCTTGAGTTGTGCGTTTCAACCGGCCACGTAAACCGGCTTGCCGGTCAGTGCCTGTATCTCTGACTTGAATCGCTCAGCATGGCTGTTTTCCGCGGATAAATGAATCAGGTGAATCTCCTGCACCAGGGACAGGTCGTTCGCTTTTAGAAATTCCTTCACGTTGTCCAAGCCAAAGTGAGTTTTAACAATCCGGTTTTTCAGTTCTATCGGCATGGCCCCGTTGTCCACGTTGGCTCGGAGGATGTCCAGGCTGTAGTTACACTCCAGCATTAGGTGCGTGAGACCACGGAAACGGTATCGGCAATACGCCGTGTCTGTCAAATACAAGAGCTTACCTCCGCCCCGGTTTGCCAACAAGAAACCTACGGGGTCGGCAGCATCGTGCTGCAGCTCAAACGGGAGTATGGTCCAGGTACCCACCGTAAACTGCTCCCGGGCCTTCACCGGCTTAATTCGGTGCCCGGATACTCTCAATGCCTCAATGGTGCCAAGAGAGGAATACACGTCGATGCCGGCTTTTATTATGTCCTTGACGGCCTTGGCATGATCTCCATGTTCGTGGCTGACCAACACCCCTGCCAGTTCTGAAGTTTTAAATTCAAGCCCCCGCTGAATTTGTTTCCAGGGAATCCCCGCGTCCAGGAGTAAGGGGGTGTATCCGTCTGTAAGATAATAACAGTTGCCACTTGATCCGCTCGCAAGAACTTTAATTTCCAACATCGGGGGCATCATAATGCCCCCTTTCTAAAACCCGGGCCCACCGGTGCCGGTAGGTGGTAGATTCTCCTGGCCGGCTTCCGGTTTTTGCGGCGGCTGGTCATGGCTGGCCTCTGCCTTTTGTCCCTCCGGTTCCACTGCCGGGTCCTCCTGGGCAGTATCTCCATCGGTGACATCCTCGGGCTTGATGTCGATGATTTCACCGTTAGCGTTCTGCTCAATCTCATTAGCTATTTCCGCTTCGGCAAAGGATGCTTCCATCTGCTTTAGGTTCAGGTAGTCATTATCGATTTTTTGGCTGTCTATGGTTATATCTTTATAGGCCGCCCGATAAACCGTTTTGTAGCACATCTTTTCAAACCAACCTTCTACCTGCTCCTTACCGACCTTTTTGCCGTTTTCCCACTTGTCTTTCTCACCACCCCAAAACTCCGGGCTGGCATAATTGGGCTTTCTCTTTAAGATTTCCTTGATGGTCATAACAACGAGTTTATTTTTTTCGAGGTGGTCATTGTATGCATGGTAGTAAAACCCGCCTACCACTTCCCCACGGTCAAAGTCGTTGACTATTTCAAAGTCATAGCTCTCGTACTCGTTGTTCCGATCTTTTTTGATAGATTTAAACTTGTCGCTGGAATAAACAAGTTCCACGATTACATGGTCAGGAATATCCAGGCCATATTTTTTAGCCTTCAGTTCTATGCCCCGGTATCCGTCAATGAACACAATGTTATACTTTTTGAGGGCGTTGTCTTTGAAGGGCATAACATGAATGTGATTGCTTTGCATGGGGTCCAGGCCGACCCTGGCCGCGGCTACAACACTTCTTGCAAGTTGCTCCATGTTCACGTTGGCCCATTCAACAGGCAATTTGTCCCGGTATTTCTCTGATTTCTTGATCCGCTTTTCTTCCGCCAATCTCAGTGAAGAATCAACGGCCATAAAGTAATTTTGAGCCAGTCTCATTTGAAATTTAGTTAATGCGATTTCACCGACACTGCCACTAAACTCAGCTATTACTTTGTTGGTAAATCGTTCGGACATACTTGGTTCGGCTTTTGCAACTTGGGTTTGTTCAGACATTTATACCGCCTCCTCAAATAGTTTCTTTTCCCTTGGCGCCGGGTACTCGACCCGTAGCTTTTTGTCCGGCTTGGAAACTATGAGCCGAATCACCTGAGTCCCGGGGTCAATCAACTCCGTGACCGCCTCTGCATTGTCAATGAACACCGGCGCTGAAAAATCATAATGTTCGCTGAGTGTTCGGATAACGTCAAGCCCCACATTAATCCGGGCCGCATTGTTCATGCTGGAGTAAGGCACACCTTTATAAAGGGTTTCGCAGCACTCTTCGATCCCGCCGTTGACCAAGGTGTTGAACAGCCTGAACCGGGCCAGCTTAAACCGGGAATTAATTTTCTCCTCCAGCATGGCCACCTTGGACCGGATGAACTGCTCGGTCAGGTACAACTCCCCTTCCAGCTTTTCAAACTCGGCCGCAAGCTTCTTTTCCTGGGTCTGCAGTTCTTCAATGCGCGCCTGCCCCCACTTAGCACGCTCAATGTCGTTCAGGCGGCATACGCAAGCTCCAACTTCCGCTTCAAGGGCGGTGATCTCAGCCCGAATGTTTAGCAATTCCCCCTGCCGACCGGCTTTAAGGTCGGCAATGGCTTGCTCAATGTTCTCTTTCTGTTCCAGCAGTTGGATATAGCCCTGGGCCTCAGAGTAGGCACCCATAACCTGGCGCAGGGAATCAATTTCCCCCTTGAGCCTGGTAGCCTCAGCATCGGCATCAACCAACTGTGCCCGGGCCCCTTCCAGTTGCTTTTCAATGTCCGCATTTTCGGCCACCAGTTCGCCCATCCTGGCCTTGTACTCTTTACCGTCGGCACTGATTGATTCCAGTTCGGCAGCCTTTTTGAGATTAAATTCAGCTTGCGCCTTCTCCCGGACCCCGGCCAATTGTTCAACAGGGAGGGACTGACCGCAGGTGGAGCAGACATCGTTTTGCTCAAACTCAAAAGACCGAATATTAACCAAATGCCAGCGGTCACGTAGTCTGTCCATGTGAGTCTGCAGGTCCTGGATAACCTTCTGATTTGATTTCAAGCTTCGCTCGAAGCTTTTTGCGTCACCCTGCAGGTCTAAGAACCTTTCTTGGGCATTGTCGTATTCGCCCTGTACCTGCCGGACCTTGCCTTCATATTTGGCCCGGTGGTTGTTCTGAAACTCCAGCAGCTGGCCCTCAACCTCCCGCAGCGCCTTTATGCGTTCGGCTACCTCGCCGCCGCCCTCAATGCGGCTAATCTGCAGGTTTTTCTCACTTATGCGTGTTTTCAGTGCCTTGATTTTCTGGCTTACTTCTTCGGGAATGATATCGGTTATGTCCGGCAGGGATTGTTGCACTTCATCTATTCTGACGGGAACTTTCTGTAGCTCATCATTGATGGCTTTTCGCTTGGACGCGATCACCTTGCGGTGGTCCTCCAGCTTGCGGCCGTGGAGAATGTCGGGCATCCTGGAAAGACTTTTATCCGATGCGATTACATCGGTATCGGAGATGTCTCCGCAAACGCCAATAAGCAGATTACGGCGGTCCTGCCAGTGAAGTTGGGTGTTGAAATATAGGGGATTGGTAAGAAGCTTAAAGATGTCCTCTTTTGCAATTTCGTCAATGCGGTTTTTGTATTCTTTCTCTTTCACGGGAACATCATCAATAAAATAATCAGTTGTGTGCCCAGTGAGAGTTGCTTTCGCTGAACCGCGCTTTTTTGTCCATTTTTCCCTGTAGGTTTTCTTCAGGGTCAGGTGGCGACCGTTGGAAACAACAAACACGCCTTCTACCTCATGATCCAGGCCGGGGAGGGGCTGGTTGTTTTGGTCCAAAGTTTTAACTTCAAAGTCTGCCTTGCCCTGGCTGTCTTTGTTAAAGAGAAGCCAAAGGAGGGCGTTAAACAGGGTGGTCTTGCCCTTTTCGTTATCAGCAAAAACGTCAGCATTGCCACCCCTGGTTTCCAGACTGAATGATTTTATGCCCTGGAAATTCTTCAAGTTCAGTTGCAAGAGCTTCATGCTTCATAGCCTCCTAAGAAAAAATTGGCGGCCGGCCGATTTGACCGGCCTAATTGGGAGAAGTGGGTTGTATAAAATTGTGCGGGGGCGGGCCAGTATCACACTGACTGCATTTTTATTCCCGCTTCCAGTTAACCGGCCCATGGTGTCACATCACTGGACAAACTCACCGATGGGCTAGTAGTTCGGAGCTCTTGGACAACCATAGGTCAGACAGGTCGTCCGTGGGTCCCTTCACTTTTCGGGATGCGTGTTGCTGCCCACACTACCACGCCGCCACCCTCCGCAATATTTTTCGTACCCTGCCCCGGCCCGGTCCGGCAGGGCTGCATTGTAAAAGCTAATATCTCGCTATAGTAGAACGGGAGCGGCCTCCCCCGGGCCGGGAACCACCATCATCAGCCGCTCCCCCTTGGGTTTCCTAAAAGCGCAACTACTGATACTGTTCAAATTCCTGTTCAAAAGCTTCCGTAGCTACTGCTAGATTTTCACAATAGACACAGTCTTTCTCGTTTGGCATCGGGAAAGAATCGCTCCTTGGCCTCGGGCATTGGACGCACTTTTTTTTAGCTTCATGCAGTTTTTTCTGGTACTCATGATGCTGGTCAAACACCTCGCATGCGTCATTGAAGAAATCGCGCAGTTCCCGGATATCGCCTTCTCTATAAGTGCAAATCACCTTTTCCGGTTTGTATGCCACGCCACCCTCAAGAGGCCCATCTATTCTTGCTGGCTCAATAATCATCAGTCCATCACCTTGGTGTAGAAAAGTCACGCCAGCAACAGTCAACACCCTGGCGCCATGCTTTGGTTTCGGCATAATATCTCTCCTATCTCAGGTGGAGTGTATCACTCCTTCAGATCAATCTCCGTCTCACGCTGCGCCACCACGGTGTTTATCTCCTGGCAAACGGGGCAGCTTATAGGCGTATGCACCCCATTTTGAATATTGGCCCCACTTTGGACTGCGAAAGTAATTGGGATGCCGTTGTCATTCAGGCAATCGGCGCAACTGTAAACGATAAATTTCATAGTTCCTCCTATTTCAGGCTGCCCCGGGGCCATCCAACCCGCCCGTCTCGCACTCCGACGCCGCCGGGCGCAGCCTTGGTTTTTTAATAATGGCCCACAAACCCAAAACCCGTGTCAGTGCCTAACGCTACAAAGCGAGGATCGTCTTGGCTGTTGTAGTACATCCAAATTTCCTCTGGCTCAACCTGCGCGGCCAGCTCGAGGGAAATGTAATTTGCGAGCTCCGGGGTAGAGCCGTGTAACTTGATTTCCAGTTTTACCTCCACCCCAAACCGCTCCTGGAACAACTCCCGCAGTTCGTTGATTTTCTCCAGAATTTCGGGCACTTACCCCGCCTCTTTCTTGCCAGCACCGCGCTGGCTGTGGTATACTTGCTTTGAGTATTTATCTGGCCGCATAGGCCTTATTTTTTTGCCCGTTTGTCGCCAGGCGCCGGGCTATAATTTTGTCTATCCCCGCCATCGAGTAATCGTACTGTTTAACCAGCACTAAGCACAGCTTCTTGAACGCCTCCACCGACTCCGCGCTATCCGCGACGACCTGTTCAATGAGATCCTGGTCCGCCGGCGTCAGGTCTGCGCCACACTTTTTACCGTACATTTCCATAGCCATCTGCTGGCAGGATTCAACCTTTTCCTTTGCCTCTTTTACCGCTTTGGCCGCATTGGCCAAAAGGCTGGCTTCGACTCTGGCCGGCAACGGCACCCGCGGCCATTCCTGGGGGTAATCTTCGTATGCCTGATCGAGTATCTCCGGGCTTTTAAACTCTTCCGCCGCCTTGCGGTGCACCTCCAGCGGTGTCCTGGCCCGGCCGTATTCATACGATTCCAGGGTTCGGCCACCACAGCCCAGCCGAAGGCCGGCTTCTTTACGCGGGACGTTATATGCTTCCCGGGCTTCGCGGATTTCTGCAAATAGTTGCACCATGTTTTTACATATCTCCTTTGCGTTGAATTTGCGTAATTTGGGTAATGACTTTCGCAGGATGATTTTGGTATGCTTACATTAACCACCTCCACTTTCATCCCCGCCTCCGGTTTCCTGGCCAGGGCCGGGGGCTATGCCCCCCTACCTATTCAGCGTACTTTTGGCCACAGAATGGGCAATAACTGTGCAATATCAGCTGCTTCTTTGTCCTTTTGCCCGCTTGATATTCAAAGGTGCTGAAGGTCTTACAGGAAATCATTTCAAAGTCAACTATGAGCCCTTCAACTTGCAAATGGTCTGACAGTTTTTTGTTTAACTTTTTTCTGCACTCGCACACAGGCTTATTACCCCCTCAAAAAAGGCAACCACATTATCGCCGCCACCGCCGCTCCCCAAACCCAGCCTAGCAGTATCAGGGGCCGGCTTTGCCACCACGTCCACACCCACTGCCGACCGGCTATCGTATACCGCCGCCGGCTGCCAGGTACTTGGCCTGGGCTTTGATCTTGCGCCGGGCAGCTGCCCACCGTCGAAACCGGGTCCACATTGAATCACCTCCCGCTTCCTTGGTACCATCGGTTAATAGTGTCGTGTATCACATCAGCCACAAACATGATTTCCGCCGGTTTTAGGGGGTTGTTGCCGCTTCGGTGTTTTAATAGTTCCTGGAAAAAAGCATTAGTTATTTGCAGCAGTTCTCCCAACCTAAAGACATTTAAAGCTTGTGCCCCCCTTGGCCACCTTCCCGGGGGCGGCCCCACCCTGCACTCCTTGCAGAGCTCCTTTTGGCGGCTTTCCTCATCGGAAATGCAAGAGTCGCAGTCAGATTCGGAAATGGATGTCAGTGCAACAAATGCCTCGTTTTTTTCCAGCGGCCCAGCTTCGCAGGTATAGCCGCAGGACTCAAGCTGCCGGATTATTTCAGGAAGCCCCATCTTGCTTTGCACTTGCATCACCTCCCTCATTAACTAAAACACTACTCTCACTCTTCTTAAACACGCTACCGCATCGGCACCCGTATGTGGGTAGGTCCCTTCTGAAACCCTCTCGGATGCCCAATATTCGCACGTCCCCGGGCCACTTATATATGTCGGTCCCGCAGTCCGGGCAAATTCTCTGCCCCGCCGGCAGCATGTTTTTTGCCACCACCGTTGCCAGCGGCCCGGCTTTTTGGACGGTATATTCGCCCACGGCCATTTTGCTGACCCCGTACCGGTCCAGGATGGCCCGGCTCACCTGCAGCATTCGCAGCCTTGTGCTCGGTTTTTGAGTCCGCAGGAACATGCTTACCGCTGTTTGCACCACCGCCCGGTCTTCCGGGGCCGGGAATTGCGCTATCATGGTTTTCCCCCTTTTAACTGGCCTGCTCTTCAAGCAGGTCGGACACTTTAACACCCAGGGCGGTGGCGAGCTTGTGTAGGGTATCTGCTCTCGGAACTCTTTTCCCGGCTTCGATTTCACTTATTGCAGATTGAGGAACGCCTGCCTTTTTTGCTAATTCTGCTTGAGATAACCCTCCACGAAGCTTCGTCAGTTTATTGGCTAAACATTTCATTTCCTGTTCACCACCTATCTGTATCTAGATAACATTTTATCTGTATTCGTATTTAATGTCAATACGTTTTCGTATAATTGCTCAATAAAGTTTTTATGTTACAATCTGTTTAAAGATAGACATATGGGGTGCTACAATTTGGATATTGGTCAAAGAATCAAGATAGCAAGAGAACGTCAGGGCATAAGCATGAATGCGTTATCAAAGAAATCCGGCGCAGCTCAATCTGCAATTAGTGAGATAGAATCTGGAAAACGTCAGCCGACTTTTGAAGTACTTGAAAAAATAGTTACCGGGTTGGGTCTTACCCTCTCTGACTTCTTCTCCGACCATGCCCCGGAGCTACCACCGGAGATCCGCCAGCTTGTTGACTTGGCACAACGCCTTACTCCCCGGCAAAGAGAAATATTATTGGCAGCTGCCAAGGAGTGGGCCGGGCTTAACCAGAAAGGAGAATAGCATTTGGCTATTGCTGGATTCAGCCAGTTCTATATGTTTCAGGCGTTGCCATCCAATGAGACGCAAGTTTGGGAAAGCGCGAAAAAGTTTGAGAATATAGGATGGAAATACCTTGGTGTGATGCCCCTTGGCAACGTAAAGTTCATTCGTCTTGGTTGGCCTGCTGAAAAGGGCGATCCAGTTTATCCCCAAGGACACCAACCACATAAAGACCAACAAATTGATCTGGACAAACCCCCTCGGCCCCTGCCAGATCGGGAGTGAACATCGGTATGGCATTTGGTTTGCTCATAACCATGTCAAAGAACTGCTTATCATTGGTCAGCCACACTTTTTCCATGCTTGAAACATCGTACTCGTAAGTGGTTGTTTGTTCAGCCGGCTTATCCATTCCTCAACCCCTCCCCTACGCCGTATTCTTGCGCCCACCCCGCCGCCTAGCGGTAGGTACACGCCGCTCCACCATGCGTTCGATTTTCTCCTCGCAGGCCGGGCATATTCCCCGGACGCTAGGGTCACCGCATATTTTGCAGGTTTTCAAGTATTCACCTCCCGTTTGACTCATTTTGATGGCAAAAGTACATCACTGTGATACCACCGTGGTTCTATTTTTTAGTAAAAATTAAAGCTATAATGTTGCTATCGAAATAAGATAGGAATGGTAGCATGTCTTTTTTATATTTTTCTTTGCGATTGCCAGAGGATTTAATGAAAAAAGTTCGTATTTTATCTAAGAAAGAAAAGCGTTCGGTTAATAAAGAGATTGAATATATAATTGAGCGTTATGTTTGCGAATATGAAGAAAGTCATGGTGAAATTGAGATTGATAAACCTAGTTAATATGTTACCTTGCAATCCTCAGCCGCCGTTCATTCTTGGCAACAGAGAGCTTCTCTTGTTCTGCCATCCAATCATCTAGCGCCGCTTCCCGGAGAATTATCCGGGCGCCTATACGGCTATGCGGTATCTCTCCGGCCCTGACTGCTTCTCGCAGTCTTGTTTCCCCGATGGTTCCCTGGAAATAATCCCGGAGGGCTGTTTTGATAGTGAACTTGCGGTCTGTGCCAGGCATGTAATCACCTGCCTTTCCTAAAGAAAGAGGTTGGATATGGGCATTGGTAAGCGAATCAAGAAAAAACTTAAAGAAGAACACAAAAGCCAAAAGGAAGTTGCTGACAAGACTGATGTGTCTAAATCCTACCTGCATGCCGTAAAGCAGGAGCAGGTCCGGCCATCACTACGTTTTGTTGCCCGTGCCGCCAAAGCTTTACATACCAGTGTTGACTACTTGCTCAAAGGGCGCAAAAAGTAAGATTACTCGGTACCGGTTGGTAGTAGATTAATTTTCTCAATAACGGATTTCGTTAAATGATCATCAAAAAAAACGGCTGGCTCAACATCTAATAAATCTGCAATGATTTTCAACCTTTCAACATCTAAACGCGTGTTACCAGAAAAGATATGCCTATAGCCCTGAACTGACATACCCAGCTTGCCAGCAAGGTATGTTTTTGTTACGCCCTTGGCTACCCTGATTTTTTCTACGTTTTCATGCACCATAATTACCACCTCCAAAGAAATAACGTATATCGTTAATTAATTATACTAACGAATTTTGTTAATGTCAATTAAAATTTATATTTTTCTCATTTTTCGTTAATTCTATATTAATGCTAATTGATAATTGGTATTATTTCTAACGAGAGGTGTTAAAAATGAATATTGGCGATAGGATTAGGGACTGTCGAAAGCTGAAAAAAATGACGCAGGCAGACTTGGCGGCTATTATCAACAAAACTCCCCAGGTTGTATCTAATTGGGAGCGAGGGTATACGCCCGTAATCCCTCATGAAGATGTTTTGGCGCTGGCGGTCGCATTAGAAACGACGCCAAATCATCTTCTTGGGCGCCCTGACAACAAAATAGAAGGCCCACTAATAATAAGGGAAGAGCGTTCTCCTTATGCGGTGAAACAAGTTCAATGCGGTGACAGAATAGAAATGCTAAGGGAAAGCAGGGGCCTTACTCAGGAGCAGTTCGCTAAGCTGTTGGAGATAGATGTTTCTGAGCTTGCGGAACTAGAGAAAAGCAAAGAAAGCACAGAGCTTGCCATGCTTGAAAAAATAGCTGGCTTTTTTGGGATTAAGGTAGATTATTTTCTAGCAGAGACGATCACTGTTGAGCAGTCAGCCAAAGACGACTATAGTGAATATGCAACTATATGGAAAAATAGGGGTTATGAGCCTAGAGAAATAAATGAAATATTAACCAAATGGGAGGGGCTAAAAGAGTTGCTTGGCAAAAAAAAGTCGGATAAAGTCGAAAAATAATTACTTTAGCGCTTCAAAGCCTTGCATGCTAAGGCTTGTCAACATTATATTAACACTTTTAGGCCCATAGTCCCCTTGCATCCCTCTTGCCTTTATACGATTATAATATTACAATAACCGCACAGGGCAAACATATGTTTGCTAGGGCAGAGGGGGTTGCGTCATGCGGTGGAAGTTTGAGCATTTACCCGAATATCAGTTGGAAAACTTATGTGCAGGCCGGAGCGGGAAAAGGCTATTGATAAACTCCAATATGTGTTTTAACCAAGAGTCGCGGCCCTGCAAGGATGCGGGGCGTTGTTGTCTTGGGACAAAAAAGGATTGCGGGAAAAACAAATGTCCGAATAATAAAAAAATAAGGTATAACGAGGAAATAGATATCTATTCTTAATTAGGTTTATTTTTGAAGCAAGGAGGGCCTAAAATTATGAGAAAATTAATAGTGATTGTAATTGCATCTTCTATATTAGTTACCGGCTGCTTACAAACAAGAGAAGATAAGGAGTATCAAGGATACATTAACAATGCTGAATTAGCTTATGAAAAAAGCGATTTTGCAAGTGTCGTTGAATTATACGAAAAGGCCGAGGACATTAAGCCATTATCCGAAGACGACAAGACAACCTATGAAAAGAGTAAGGAAATAGTTGAGTCCCAGGCTTACTATGAAAAGGGAATAGCCTCTTATGCTGAAGGAAGCTATAAAGTTGCCATGGATAACTTTAAAAAAGTCATTGAAGCAGATCCATATTACGAAGAGGCCCAGAAAAGCTTGACTGAAGCAAGAAATAAACATGCTGAGAAACTATTAGCTGAAGCAAAGTCGCTATATGAGGCGGGAGACTACAAGGAAGCCTACGAGGTTTTAATGTCATCATTAGCTACAACCACTCCCCAGTATGAACCAGCTAAAGCCCTATATCCCCAGTTTAAAGAAAAGCGTAATATAGTAATCAGGGCTGAGGAAAAAGAAATAAAAAAGAGAGAGCTGGAACTTGCTCGTAAGCAAATGAAAAGCTATGAAAAGGGTATAGGACCAGTTAGCATAGCTGCAGATGTTAAGACAACAAAAAGAGTTGATGATAGGTACCAATACTGGACGGCAGCTAAGGGTTGTCAATATGTTTGGGTTTGTGTCTTTGCCAGAAACGAGGGCTCTAAAACTACACATGTAAACCCAAATTACATAACACTTTCAACGCCCGATGGCCATACCGTAAACCCAGATACTGGTCCTACTTATTCAAGGCAGAATAAATTTGATGCAATCAACCTTCCTCCAAAGGGCAAATCTTCTGGTTGGCTAATCTTTCATGCACCGATAGAAGATAAGTATTCTTTGAATTTTAATAGCATTGATTCAAAAGTGACAAAACAGATTGTGCCTTAAAAGGAGCCGCAACAGGATAAAACGTAGTCAAGCGTCAAGAGGGGGCGATGCAACTCGTGCCATCCATCCAAAAGAAGAACAAGGCTGGTACCAAGTGGATTTTAATTGTCTGTGAAGGCTATAGTGGCAAGAAAAAAAACCGGCAGACTAAAACATTTCACGGCACCGAAAAGCAAGCCGAAAAGGCGGCCATCCTTTTTGAAGAAGAAGTCAAGAGCGGCAAATACCGTGCGGCCAGCAAGAAATATAAGTTTACCCAATTTGTTGAAATGTGGGTTAAGGATTACGGAGAAAAACACCTGGAACCCAAAACGCTTGATCGGTACATAGAAATGCTTGAAACCAGGATACTGCCGGCTATCGGGCACATGCGGCTTGATAAGATTAAACCCATGACAGTCAACCGCCTAATGGTCGACATTGCTGAAATGCCGCGTTTAGACAAAAAACCAGGTAAGATATCAGTTCAAACGGTAAAACATCATTTCCGTTGCCTATCGGCAATTCTCCAGGACGCTGTTGATTGGGATGTAATCAGTGAAAACCCATGCGCAAGGGTTAAGCCGCCCAAGGTGCCTAAGTCCAGGGTAAAAGTATATGATGAGGAAGAGACCAGCGCATTCTTAGCTGCCTTGGAGTCTGCGCCGCTGAAGCACAGGACGCTTATATGGCTTGAAATCGCCACTGGCTTGCGTGAAGGAGAGATTATGGGCCTGGAGTGGCAGGACATTGATTTTGAAAAAGGCACCTTAAAGGTGGAGAGGGCTAGCCAATACCTGCCCGGGAAAGGTACGTTTGAAAAGGGTACAAAGACAGAGGAAAGCCAAAGGACATTAGCCTTGCCGGAAAATGTAATGACCTTGCTCAAGCAGTACCGGGCAGAGTGGAACGAAAGGAAACTCAGGTTGGGCCATCTTTGGCAGGTAACAGCAACATTAAAGTTTTTCGATGAACTGTTTAATCAAGTGATGCCCGATAGTGCAGGATTGTTGAGTGATTTACGAGTCAAGGATGATGTTTCGGAAAGCTGGAAACAAAACATTAAGACATTAAAAGATCGTTGCATTGGAGATGATCTTGCAAGTAGAGTAGAATATCTTGGAGAAAAAGCCGCCCTGGAGATTGCCGCGCTGAATGAGTTGAGCGACAAGCAGTTGCAGGAATTTGCATCCCTGTGGCGTGAGAAAAATAGAGATGTTCGGGGTGGCAAGCTTTTTGTAACGTGGGATGGGCGGCCAGGGCACACTTATTGGCCGCAAAAGTGGTTGACGGGTTTTTTGCGTAACAATAATCTGCCCCACTGCTCCTTTCATTCGCTTCGGCATTTGAACGCCACAATGTCGATCAAGGCCGGCGTACCACTGAAAAACATATCGGTCAGGCTGGGGCACACTGATATAGGAACCACCGCAAACATATACACCGAGGCCCTGAAAAGTGTTGACCGGGAGGCTGCGGAAATGCTCGGTGCGCTGCTTGAAAATAAGCCGAATAATAAAAGTGAAAAAGGTAGCATCACAAAGTAATATTGGTTGACTATTGGTTGACTATTTTTATGATTTTGACCGATTGAGTACGGTTGTTCCTGATAGACAAAATCAAATAAATAGCGGGTTGCGGCAATATGTGATAGTGTTTGATATGTGATTCTACGCACTCCAAAACCGTAGGCTGCGGGTTCGAGTCCTGTCTCCCCTGCCAGAAGAATACCAAGAGTCGCAAGGGTTTGCGGCTCTTTTGTTTTTGCTGAAAATAGCTTAGATCTGGTTTTGGTTGACTATTGGTTGACTGTTTTGT
>JAKSCU010000182.1 GCA_022360435.1 Bacillota bacterium | reverse complement strand
TCCGGATAGTGCTCCACCGCATCACCACCCCGTACGTCGTTTTCCCTATATCATATGCCGGGTGGTTTTTAAATAGACATGATGCGCCACCGGACGGCGCCGGGTCATAATGCGCCGCGGTTAGCCGCTCTAGCCTCGAGAGGCGAGAAATGTCCCGGCGCGGCGGACCACTTCCCGCAACGTATCCTCGTCCCTGACCAAGGCGATGCGCACGTATCCTTCCCCCTGTTGGCCAAATGCCGTGCCCGGAATCACCAATACCCCGGTTTGGCTTAACAGACCCAGGGCGAATTCCCTGGCGGAGTTGAACCCCGGCGGCAAAGGAGCCCAAAGGAACATTGACGCCCCCGGGCGGGGCATCTCCCAACCCAGACCGGCCAGCCCGTCCACCAGCACGTCCCGGCGCCGCTGGTAGGTTTCGGCGTTTTGGCGGACGCAATCCTGGGGTCCTTCCAGCGCGGCCAGGCCGGCTTCCTGAACCACCCGGAAGACTCCGTAATCAATGTTGGATTTAACCTGATGCAGGGCCGCCAGCACGTCGGCATTGCCCACTGCGAACCCGATACGGCAACCGGCCATATTATAGGTTTTGGACAAGGAATAGAATTCGATGCCCACCGCGCGGGCGCCGGGGGTTTCCAAAAAGCTGGCCGGCTTATACCCGTCAAAGGCAAGCTCGCAGTAAGCGACATCGTGACAAACCAAAATGCCGTATTCTCTGGCAAAATCAACCACACCGGCGAAAAAATGTCCATCCGCGACGGCTGCCACCGGGTTATTCGGATAATTAATCCACATTAGTTTGGCCCGGCGGGCCACTTCACCCGGTATAGCCCCGAGATCCGGCAGGAAGTTGTTGCGGTCCAGCAGGGGCATGGGATAAATTTCGCCCCCGGCCAGCAATATGCTGGCAAAATAAATGGGATAACCCGGGTCGGGGACCAGGGCCACCTCCCCGGGGTTTACATAAGCCGTGGAAATATGAGCCAGCCCGTCCTGGGAACCCATCAGCACCAACACCTCAGACACCGGGTCCAGGTCCACGCCGAACCGCCGCTTGTACCACGCGGCCAGCGCCCGGCGCAGTTCCAGTCTTCCTTCCAACGGGTAGCAATAGTAATCCGGCCTGTCCAGCGCCCGGTGCATGGCTGCTATGATGTGAGGGGCCGGCGGTTGATCCGGGCTGCCCACACCCAGGTTGATTACTTCCACACCCCTTTGTTCCACTTGTTGTTTTTGCACTTCCATTTCGTTAAAAATGGCGGCACTCAATTTTTGCATTCTATGTGCTTTTTGCAAATTTATCTTCCCTTTGCAGTGGTATGTAATTATCTTCCCTTTGCAGTGGTATGTAACTTAAAAAAGCGCGCTCGTCCTGCTTTAGCGGCAGGGCGGTCTTACCTGAAACAATTACTTGCGGCTGTTTTGGGCGGCCTGTTGGCGCAGTTCGGCCACCGTCCCGTAATGCACCACGGCGTCGCCCAGGTTGCCGTGCCCGGTTACCCCGGCGCCGTGATAATCCGAGCCGCCGGTTGCTATCAGCCCGTAACTGCGGCACAGGGAGCGATAGTGCTCCTCGATATCCGGAGCATGCTTGGGATGGCAAACCTCCACCCCCTGGAGCCCATTCCTGATCAGAAAACGGATCAGGTCGTCCCCGCAGGTTATACCCGGATGCGCCAGCACCGGCACTCCGCCGGCCTCAATTACAGCCCTGATCATTTCCTCGGGACGAAATTTAAGGCGGGGGACGTAAGCCGCCTTGCCGAAACCGATGTATTTATCGAAGGCTTCGGTCAGTTTGTTTATTTTTCCTTCATTCAGCAGCGCCCGGGCAATGTGCGGGCGGCCCACCGAACCGGTGCCGGCCAGTTCCAGCACGCTGTCGAAACTGATGTTCACCCCCAGTTGGCGCAGTTTATGCACCATTTTTTCGGCCCGGGCAAAACGCGCGTTCTTAAAAGCGTCCAAATACTCCTGAAAAGTGGTTTTGGCCGGGTCAATGCAGTAGCCCAGCACGTGGACTTCCAAACCGTCTTGTTCGGTGCTGAGTTCCACCCCGCCCAACACGTCTATTTCGTACCGGCCTGCTTCGGCCAGGGCGGCGGGGACACCGTCCATGGTATCGTGATCCGTAATGGCTATGGCGCGCAGCCCGGCACGCGCAGCCATGCGCACCACTTCGGCGGGGGAACTGGTGCCGTCCGACGCGTTGGTATGTACATGCAAGTCAGCAAGCATTATGATCACCAAAATGTATTGACATTTGTTTTACCATAACAATCCGTATCTTTTATCGCAGAACCTTTTTTAACAGGCGCATCCAATTACCTCCCATTATATCAGAAACAGTGTTGTCACTGTAACCCCGAGCCAGTAATTCTTCCGCAAGGTAAGGGAAACAGGTGACATCCCGCAGCCCGGGCGTATATTCATCCATGCCGTCGAAGTCCGAACCCAGCCCGATACAGCCGACACCAAACCGCGAAGCAATGTGGTCAACATGACGTATAAATTGCTCGATACCAGCTTCCGAAGAGTGAACGAAACCGGGTACGAAGGATAGACCCAGCACGCCGCCGGTTCGGGCCAGGTGTTCAATCTGGCCGTCTGTCAGGTTGCGGGGATGGCGGCACAAGGCGCGGCAGTTGGCGTGGGTGGCGGCAAATGGCTGTCGGGATACCTCCGCCACATCCCAGAACCCTTTTTCGCCAAGATGGGATACGTCCACCAGCATCCCCAGCCGATTCATTTCTTCCACCACCGAACATCCCAAAAGGCTCAAACCGCCTGCCCGGTTTCCTTCCCCCACCCCGTCGCCCAATTCGTTGCGTCCGTTCCAGGTAAGCGTTAGGGCTCTGACCCCCAGGCGATACAAAATCCTCAACACACCCAGGTCGCCGGCCAGCGCCTCCCCGCCTTCCACCGCCAGCAGGGCGGCAATTTTACCCGCCGTGTTAATCCTGAGGATATCGTCGGCGTTTCTGGCCGGCGCAATAACACCGCTGTTCTTTTCCATGACGGCGTAAAAAACATCAATATAATTAAGGCATTTTTTCAGGGCCAGGTCTCTAAAGCGGGGAGAAATAAAAGCCGCGAAAAACTGTACGTTTATTCCGCCCCACGCCATGCGCGGCAAATCCAGCTGCCCTTCAGGCGCATACCGGCCGATATCCCTGTTTTGCTCCAGTATGGCGGTCAGGGTGTCACAGTGACCGTCCACCATATGCTTAAATCTTTCCATGGTCACCCTCCCCCGGCATAATTTAAAAAGCGCGCCTGGCCAGCTGGTTGCGCGCTTCTGACAATAATTTCCTTCCATAGCATTGGGAACATTACCGCAGGGGGTGTCCCTTGCGCTTGAGTGTAAAAAAACCTGTTTATTCTTTAACCACGAAATTAACAGGTTTAATAACGATTGATTTCTCCCAAAAGCGCGCCCCAAAAGTTACCTTTGCGCGCTTTTTGATTCTTTATTCTTAAAATTTAAACCATGGGTACGGCCGCACTTCCCTGAACCCCCATGCCCGGCATCTGCAGTTAACGCGGTTCGACAATGAGTTTAATTGCTGTCCTTTCTTCTCCGTCAATGATAATGTCAGTAAACGCCGGAATACAGATCAGGTCCACCCCGCTGGGAGCCACAAAACCCCTGGCAATGGCCACCGCTTTCACAGCCTGATTTAGAGCGCCGGCTCCGATGGCCTGGATTTCGGCGCATCCCCGCTCCCTGAGCACTCCGGCAAGAGCACCGGCTACAGAATTTGGGTTGGATTTTGCTGAAACTTTTAACACTTCCATTATCGAACCTCCTCCTTCACTGGAATGACTACTGCTCCCGCGTTCCTTAACAAAATATATTCTCTGGTCTATATAAAATTCCTTTTCTAGGGTTAAATTTTTTTAATAATTCTAATTATTATTTGATTTAAC
>JAKSCU010000485.1 GCA_022360435.1 Bacillota bacterium | reverse complement strand
TTTTTATTTTCTAAAGCATATAGTGTTGCTGATACGGTACTTTGTCATACAGAATATGAAAAAGAATTATTAAGCAAGCATTATAATATAAGGCAAAGTATCATAAAAATCATACCCAGTGGTGTGGATATTGAAGGAATTAAAAATGCTAAGCCATATAATATTGAGGGCAATTTATTGTGCATAGTAAGTAGGCTGGAAAAATATAAAAACATACATATTGCTATAGAAGTTTTAAAATACTTGCCTGAAAATTATAGGTTAATTATTATAGGTGATGGCGCCTACAGAAAGAACTTAGAAAATTATGTAAATGAACATAAATTAAATAGAAAAGTTTCATTTTTAGGTTGCTTGAGCAATGAGGACGTTTATAGATGGTACAAAACCTGTAATGTTGTTTTAAATTTTTCCAGCTTAGAAGCTTTTGGCCTTACTGTAATAGAAAGCCTTGCTTCTGGAAAGCCCGTTATAGTTAATAATAATACTGCACTAGCTGAATTAGCCAAGCGTTTTAAATATGTTTATTCTATAGATATAAATGCTTTAAACTATACTGATTTAGCCAATCTCATAACTAAAGCTACAGCTACAAAAACAAGTAAACTTGAGGTTAGTTTAAATAAATACACATGGGAGTTAATCACCCAGGACTTAGTAGATTTATATAAAAATGTAATTAATGGAGCTAGCAATGAGAGCAGCTAAAGTTATTTATTTGTTTGATATATCAATATTAATAATATTATTATATGCACTTAACTTTAAATTTTGCTTGCCGCTAATATACTATTTGTGCATTGCGATACTTTCTTTGCTGACCATTTTTGTTTTTTTGCGACATGAGTCTATTGGTTTGCTCTGTGTTCATGTTCATCTAATATATCTTATACTTCTAAGGTCGAGCATATATTTTATGTATTATAGTTTTAATATTATTCCATATGGGGATGCTTATTGGGATTACGCAGTGGTAAGCTATTTTAACTTTTTTAACAATATAGAAGCTATTAGAGTATCTGAAGTTATGCCATCTTTTAACTTAACCTGGATGTCAGGTTGGCCAGCAATACATATAGTGGCTCTTGTGATATATAAAATAACTAACATGGAATTAATAAAAATAGCGATCATAATACCCCTTATTTTTTCAATCATAATTTATCTATCATGTTATTTGATTTTTATATTTATATTCAAAAATAAAGATAAGGGCAGTCATGGCTTAGTACTGGCTCTTATAGTAATTGTAACATCCCCAGAAGTTATATTTTGGTATATGCAATTTAAATATCAGACTATTGCAATTGTATTTAGTATATTGCTATTTTATGTACTAATAAGATATATTTATAATTTTCAACCTATGCAAACGAGAATTGTGTTTATATTATTTATTATTGCTTTAGTTATGTCTCATCACATTGTATCGGCAGTTTTTGTAGTCTATTTAGCTTTATTGTTTATCTTTTTTGCAATTGGCAAGGAAAAAATATCATATGCTTTAGTTGCATTAGGCATGTCTTTTATATTTGTTTGGTGGAGCGCATATGGAATGGTTATATGGCCTACCATTGGAAGTGTTATTGAGAGACTTGTTTTGCTGGCTAGTAATATTCGGGATTTAGAGTATCTAAGCGGCTTAAGCCCCTTCTATCCCTCCTCGATAACTCCTTTTTGGGGGATATTGTTATTAAAAGCTAGAGACTTTCTTATGTATGTACCAGCGGTATTGGGGTTTATAATTATTGTGTTTGTATATCCTAATGATAAAACGAAAAAATTTTACTTGGTAAGTTCTGTAATTTTTGCTTTTATATTTTTATTTAATTTAGTTGCAATTAAAATTGAGCCATTTAGAATAGTTACATATGCCATGCCATTTGTAGCTATAGCAACTAGCTTTATGTATATTTATTTAAATAATAGATATAGGATATTTGCCGCTTTAACTGCATTATCTGTCACAATTTTTATAGCTTCATCGTTTCTTGGTTTTGGTTCGCACAATTATGTAAGTTTGCATTTCTATGATCCCAAAATTAATCATTTTGAAATTGGTGAGCATAATCCTAATTATCTTGCAATGTATGATTTTATTAAGAATAAGAATCCACAGTCAAATGCAAGGTACATAGTCAGTGATGATTTTCCTGTATTGTATTTATTGTTTGAGCCTAATCAATACAGTAAGTATAGATTGCTTAAATATGAGAGTGATGTTTATAATATGGGCGCTGACACGCTATGTGTTATAATGAGAGATTTTAATTTTTATAGTTATGCAGGATCAGCCGCACACACTTATTACGAAAAAAATATAGCGACAGAAGATCATTTTAGCGACTTAAGAAAGCATGCAAAATATAAAATATCTGAAAAAAGTAAAATATATATAGATGGTTTTGCTAAGCTATATATATAATTGGGAGGAAGATATGAATACCAATATATTAATAACCGGTAGTTATTGTTCATTAAATAATGGCGATTTGGCTATGGTTAAAGGTTTTGTTGAGAGTTTGGTAAAAAGGCATAAAAATGCCAATGTTACTGTGT
>JAKSCU010000172.1 GCA_022360435.1 Bacillota bacterium | reverse complement strand
TATATATGGCAAGGGCAGAGGAAAAAAGTATCAAAAAAGCGCACGTAGAGGGAACCGAATGAGTGCGCTTTTTTATTGGCTGAGGTAACTCAGCCAGTAGATGCTGAATCTGTTGCTGGTCAGCTTCTGCAACCTGGCAATGGCGGTGAAAGCGTCCTTCAACAGGGCCTGCTCCCGTTTGCTGAGCCGGTGTGGATTAATGTAGTTGTCGGGCTCCCGTCCCTGTTTGACCTTTTTCAGGTTTTCCCTGTTTCGGAACATGAGCAGTGTTTCGTAAGCCGCGGCAATCAACTCGGCGTCGTCCGAGGGCAGTATTTTTCGTTCATTCAGCACTTTGATCCGGTAAAAAGTCGAAGCTTCGGTGATGCCGTGTTTTACCGCGAAAACCCTGATACAGTTTACGATATGTATGGCCGCGGAGTTTTTCAAGTTTACTTCCCCTTTGTGGGGGCCGCTTTTATGGGTGCTGAACCCGCCCAGCAAAGTGAGGGGAACTTTAAACTTGATATCGTCCTGGGTCAGAAGGTGTGAAATGATGGCCGACGAGTCGTTATTATGCTCCTGCTGTAGAATGATTTCATGCAATTGGTTGACAAGCCTGTTTTCACCGTAAATGTACCGGAAATCTAGAAATATGGTTAAAGAACGAACGTTTTCAGGGACCGCCTTTTTCATCCATTCGTCGACGACCTCCAGCCACCCGGACAGCGAACGGCACCACTGGGGGTTGGAAGCCATGACACCGCCCTGGCACTTGGCGAAACCGCATTTCTCCAGCCCGTCGACGATTAACACCGCCAAGTCGTGGAAATAGGTGGCTGTCTCGGCGGCCAGGTCTTTCGTCGGGTCGGCGTATACGATGGCGTTGTCTTGGTCGGTGCGCAGGGTTTGCTCGCGGCGGCCGGCGCTGCCCATGTGCATCCAGGCATAGTCCACCGGCGGCCTGCCCCGGCCCTGCCGCGCCATTTCCTCCTCGCATATGAAGATCACCCTGCGGGTAAGGCGGTCGTGCAACTCGGTCATGATTTCCAGTATCTCCAGCACCGTGGCTTTTTCAGCCACCAACGCGTTCAGCACGTTATCCACCTGTTTCCCGACGACGGCCAATTCATCAATGCTGTTTTTGTTGTCAATTTCGTCGGTCAGTAGCAGGGTGCCGGTATTGCGGGCTTTGATCAGGTCCATCAATGTGACTATGCCCACAAGCTTGCCCCTGTCCACCACTATCAGGTGCTTGACCTGGTGTTTGATCACCGCCAGCAAGGCCTGGTTGAAAAAAGCGCCGGGACTGATGGTAATGATTTGCCGGTCCATAATCTCCCCGGCGGTAAGGTTTTCGATGGAAGTCAGCCTGCCCGAGACCATGTTTTTAACCAAACCCTTTTCAGTAACCATGCCCAGCGGTTTGGCATCATCGTCCGCCACTACCAGGGAACTGATGTTTTTGGCCATCATAATGTCAATGGCTGATTTGACGGAATGGTCCGGGTGGCATGTGATTACGGGGATGGACATAATCTCGCTGATGCGTTTGCTGAAAAGAGGGGTATCCACGCTGCTGTACGCTTCAAAAAATTGCTCGGTAACAATTTCTTCATACAGGACGCGCATACGCTCGGAAAGAATTTGACTGAAGAAGCCGGCGAAGTCGGAGTGGCTGCTAATCAGGCGCTCCAGGTCCTTTCTGGACAACAGGTAACAGGACAAGCTACCCTTGGCCCTGACGGAAGCCGGATATGACTGGTCGGTAAGCACCACGGTTTCCCCGAAAAAGTCCAGGCGCTGGCGAAAACCGACCACGGTTTCCAGCCCTTTTTCGTTGGAGATCACCACTTCCGCCGAACCCTGACTTATAATAAAAAGGCATTGTTGGCTGGGTTCCCCCTGCCTGAAAACGTAAGTGCCGGCGGGGTATGTTTTTTCCTGCAGCTTGGGTATCAAGTCGTTTAGTACATCCAAAGTCAGGGAATTAAAGGGTGTAACCGATTTTAACACGTTAAGCACATCAATAATCATTGGTATTTATCCCCATTAGTTTTTCTTATATTAAATCAGCCACCCCGCCCGAGTCAAGCAAAAGCTCCCGTATTGTCGTTATCAGGCCCCAACCTGTAGGCCGGAGTCAACGGCAGTGTCGCCGCCGGCAGGCCCCCGAATTAAAGAAAGAATGCAGACGCCGGTTATGTATGTCAAGTAATCCATATGAATAAATATATTGTAATACACCGGCCATTGTCGGCGCCGGTACCATGGGGCAGGTGGTTGATAATAATAATCCTGGTTAATGGCGCCCGTTTAAAGGTATTTTTTGTTCTGGCCGTTGTCGTCCTGGGACTGACGGCGTGGTGGTGGCAGTGGGGTTCGAGGTGCGCCCAAACGGTTGTGGAGCCGATTTACCAAGGCGACCCCGACGATAAATCCATAGCTCTTACCTGTAACGTTTTCTGGGGTGAGGAATATGTTGTTCCCATGCTGGAGATTCTGACAAAAGAGCAAGTGCGTACAACTTTCTTCATTGGCGGCACATGGGCAAAAAAATTTCCCGGCCTGGTGCGGGAAATGACCGGGCGTGGACATGAAATAGGCAGTCACGGCTATTCGCACCCCCACCCGGACGGTTTGTCCAAGGATGCCAACCGACTGGAAATCAACAAGGCCGGGGAAATATTGCAGGATATAACGGGGGTTAAGCCTTCGCTGTTCGCTCCTCCTTACGGTGAAAGGGGGGCGGCCGTGCTGCAGGCCGCGGAGGAGTCGGGGTACCGCACCATATTATGGAGTATTGATACTATTGACTGGCAGCGACCCGGGGCGGAGGTTATCATTAACCGGGTGCTGACCAAGGCGCATAACGGGGGCATAGTGCTGATGCACCCCACGGAACCGACGGTGCAAGCATTGCCGGCAATAATAGAGGGTCTTCGGGAGCGGGGTTTTGAACTGATCACCGTGGGTGAAATGCTGGAGCGGGAAGAAGATAAAAATATGGCTCCATAACAAGGATTTTGTTAACAAATAAAGAAGTTTATCCTTAACAAAAAAAGCCGCCAACCTAACCAGTTCTTCCTGAAAAAGTCTTGGTTGAGGGTTTGGTGTTATCCACAGGCTGCTACTCGCTTTTATAATTGAACCAGTTCAGCTACCCTTCAGGCTTCGGAGAACTCGCCCGGCACTCAGGATAATAACACTGTAACAGAATTTAAGCTAAGAAATATCTTTAGCCTGAGTGCCGGGCTCAAACAGGCACCGGCGCTTGTCCGAAGTTTTGCTCGCTCTCTGAATCAAGCTCCTACGCATTCTTCCGATAACACCAAACCACTGCGCCGGGTTGTTTTTCAGGAGATACCAACTACTAACAACAGGGAGGCAAACATGTGATTGAAATAGATAAGCTGGCCAATGGAGTGCAAGTGCTGACTGAAAAGGTACCCCATGTGCGTTCTGTGGCCGTTGGTGTATGGGTGGACGTGGGGTCCAGGGATGAGGTGGACTCCCAAGCCGGTGTGACGCATTTTATAGAACACTTGATGTTTAAAGGAACCGGCAGGCGCAGCGCCAAAGACATCGCCGAGGAACTTGACGCCGTTGGCGGTCAGCTAAACGCATTTACCACCAAGGAATACACTTGTTATTACGCCAGGGTGCTGGATGAACATATGCCCCTGGCGGTGGATTTGCTGGGCGATATGCTTTTTCATTCCCGTTTTGACGCCGCGGACATAGACCGGGAACGCAATGTAATCCTGGAAGAGATTAAAATGTACGAGGATGCTCCGGATGAATTGGTGCATGATGTTTTTGCCGGCACCATCTGGCACTCTCACCCGCTGGGAAGACCGATCATCGGTGATCAGGGGACGGTGCGGGGTTTTACCCGGGAGGATCTGCTGGGGTTTTACGACAAATACTACAGCCCCGGCAACATTATAGTGACAGCCGCGGGCAATCTGGACCGGGAGCGGTTGTTGGAACTGGTAAACTCCACCTTCAGCCGCAAAACCGGCGACAAGAAAGAACGCCTTTTCACCGTGCCCCGGCCGAACAGGCGGGTTTCCTGCCGGACCAAGGATACCGAACAGGTGCATTTGTGCCTGGGCACCCCCGGCCTGCCCATGGACCATGAGCAGATTTATGTTTTGCAAATTATCAACACCATCCTTGGCGGGGGGTTGAGTTCCCGCCTGTTCCAGGTTATCAGGGAGCAGCACGGCCTGGTGTACTCAGTGTTTTCATACCATAGTTCTTACCACGATTCGGGATTGTTTTGCATCTATGCCGGGCTCAGTAAAAAGAACGTCCGCCCCGTCCTGGATTTAATTGTGAACGAAATCAGGGACATCCAGGTCAACGGCGTGCAGCCCGCGGAACTCCAGCGAGTCAAGGACCAGCTAAAAGGCAACCTGCTGTTGAGCCTGGAAAACGTGAGCACACGCATGAGCAGACTGGGCAAATCACAGTTATACCTGGGCAAATTGATTCCGCCGGATGAAACTGTGCGACGCATTATGGCCGTTACCGACGACAACATCAAGGAAGTGGCCAGAACCATGCTAAAACCAGAAAATTTCAGCCTGGCCAGCGTCGGCCCCTGGGATGACGGCAGCATCCTGCACCAAGTTGCCAAGTAAAAAGACATATGGTGGGGGGATTGTATTATGCGCGTGTGGTTTAAAAAACTCAATCCCGACATGGGAGGCGCTATACCGGAGCCGGCGTACGCCACCGCCGGGGCGGCGGGGGTAGACCTGGCGGCCTCGCTGGGGGAGCCGGTGGTTGTCCAGCCGGGGCAAAGGGCGATGGTGCCCACCGGGCTGGCGGTGGACATCCCGGGCAGCGATGTGGTGGGACTTGTCTTCCCGCGCAGCGGTCTGGCGGCCAAACACGGCATAAGCCTGGCCAACGCCGTGGGAGTTATCGACAGCGACTATAGGGGAGAGATTATCTGTCCCGTACAGAATAACGGGGGGGAAGTTTACGAAATCCGTCCCGGCGATCGGATAGCCCAGTTGGTGTTTGTGCCGGTGCTGCAAGTTGATATTCAGTTTACCGACCGGCTGGCGGACAGCGACCGCGGCGAGGGAGGTTTCGGCTCAACCGGCAGGTGATGCCGGTTTTGTTATTCCGCAGAGCATGAAGTATTAAGAAGCGCGCGCTCCAGGGAACTAAACGAGCGCGCTTTTTTGATACTTTTAGGGAAGTGTACCCGGCCATATATATGGCCGGAATTAAAGAAAAAAGTATTAAAAAGCGTGCGCAAAGGGAACTAAATGTGCACGCTTTTTTGATACTTTTAGGGAAATGTACCGGCCATATATATGGCCGGAATTAAGGAAAAAAGTATTAAAAAGCGTGCGCGGAGGGAACTAAATGAGCACGCTTTTTAATGGACAAATTTTGGCCTGTCCAGGAATATTTTGCAAAAAGCAAAATATATTGGTACGGGAGGTGTTTATATGCATACAGGACTGTTGATGTTTATAGTAGTGGTCTTACTGCTGGTTCTGCTATCGATCAGGGAGCGGGTAAGATTAATGAACATGAGGGATAAGAACTGGGACTCCATCGGCGAAGCGCAGTCGTCGCCTCTGTCCCGCGCATTGACCGGACTGGTGGGCACCGCCGGGGGGATTTACCTTTCCCTGGTGCTTCTGCAGACTTTTTTGGAGATGGATGTTCCCGAGAATATTTATTTAGGCGGCATTGCCCTGGAACCGTTGGCGGCGGTTTCAATAACCCTGGCCATAGTCCAACCTTTCGCAACGCGTTTCTTTGTCTTGACCAGAAAACGCCGTTTTTAAGAAAGAGGGGGGATATAGCATGAGGATGTACGAATTGGCCGGTAAGGAAATAATTAATATCAATGACGGCGCCCGGCTCGGGGTGGTGGGTGAAACCGACCTGGCCATTGATGTGGAAAGCGGGGAAATTCAGTCAATTATTCTACCGCGCAAGGGTAATATGCTCAATTTCTGGGCTGAAAAACAGGAACTGGTCATCCCTTGGGACGCGGTAAAAAAAATTGGTTTAGAGGTTATCATAGTCACCCTGGACCAGGCTACGCCAAAAATGGGCCGGTACCTGGTTTGACTGGCAAGGGGCGCTTGCGGCGCCAATAAACCGAATTATGTCGGCGTTATTATAGCGCGTAGATAATGTTTCCCCGATCGGGTCATAATATGGAAAAACGGGGAGGCTGTTTATGGCCCGGCCACAGCGAATGGAAATCATGCAAAAAATTGGCCAAAGTCGTGGTTCGGCGGTAATCAGTTATGTCACGGGAGACCGGGAAAATGTCAGCACCCGGATAGCCCCGGACGTGGTGCGCATATTGTTCAGGCAATTAAAAATGATGGGCAAAAGGCCGCAAATAGACTTGTTCCTTTACACCAGGGGAGGGGACGTGCTTACACCCTGGCGTTTGGTCAACCTGTTCCGCGAATTCACGGAACGATTCTCCGTATTGGTGCCGTTTCGCGCTTACAGCGCCGGCACCTTGTTGTGTTTGGGCGCTGACGAGATAGTCATGGGCAAAATGGGCGAACTCGGCCCCATAGATCCCAGCGTGGTGAACGCGTTCAACCCCCAGGATCCCGGCAACCCGTGCGCCCGGTTGCCGGTGAACATTGAAGATGTTTACTCTTACATGGCGCTCATTGCGGAGAAAATGGGCATTTACAATGAAGAAGCCATGGCCCGGGCTTTTCTGGTATTGGCTGATAAAATACACCCATTGGCCTTGGGAAATGTGCACAGGAACTGGATGTTGATCCGGTCGCTGGCCAACAAGATGCTGGGCCTGCGCCGGGAAAGGCTGGGCGTTGAGCAGGAGCGGAACATTGTGGATTACCTGACGGAAAAGTTGTATGCGCACAACCATATGATACCTCGCCGGGAGGCCGTGCAAGAAATTGGTCTACCGGTGGTATACGCCAACGACGAGCTGGACGATTTAATGTGGGAGTTACATGAAGACATGGCTGTCGAATTGAAATTACGGGAGCCTTTCAACCCCTCGGAGGTGTTGCGGGGCGAACGAACCGAGTTCGAAGTGGCCAGCGGCATGGTGGAATCTGAATACGGCATGGACTACTACGTTTTTTCCGGCGTGGTGGAAAGAAAGGATTACCAGGATACCGAAATTAACGTTAACATAAACAAGCAGGGCTGGTGCACCGCCATATAAAAGATGAGCCGGCGAAGGGGTGATTATGGGATGACAGGGAAGGACGATCGGTCTTTAACCAATAAAATCAGCTTCAATATCGTGGGCCGGAGGTATTACGTGGTCACCGGCAGTTCCGGCGTGCCGGCGGCTGATTTTTATTTCACCGGCGGCAAAGTTCGCGGCGGGGTAATCGTACCGCGTGACCGAGATAGTTCCGGAGATATAAGAGTGTAAATTATTTAACAATTTACCGGACTAATTGGGCCGGTAAAGGTTTTTGTCTTGACATGTGTTGCTATATATAAGAAAATTAAACTTACTTAATAAAAGATACGCGAAATTTAGCCCGGAGTTTACTTTGTAAAACTGGGCCTGGTTTTTTTAGAGCCCCGCGGAGCCGATTCCATTGGTTGGCCGACGCCGGCGGGCTGTTGTTTAAAAAAATGATAGGAAAGGGGGGTTGGCCGGTAATTAGTTGCTTACCGGTAAATTGTTTTGATTAAAGTTGCCATTAGCGGCGTTACGGGGAGAATGGGCCGGGAAGTATTGAAAACCGTCCTTAACGCCCATGACACCGAATTGTGCGCGGCCATCGACGTTCGAGAGGAAGGCCGGGACGTCGCCGAAATGCTGGGATATACGGAACCGCTGGGGGTTGATATTACCGCAAATCTGGAGGAAGCCCTGGCCACATCGGGGGCCGATGTGCTGGTGGATTTCACCCGGCCCGGGTCCGTGGCCGGCAATGTGAAAAAGGCGCTCCAAGCCGGGGTGCGCCCGGTGGTGGGGACCACCGGCATGTCCCGGGAGGATTTGCGGCAAATCACCGCCCTGGCGGATAAAATGCGCCTGGGGTGTGTTATCGCTCCCAACTTCGCCGTTGGGGCGTTGCTGATGATTAAATTTACCGCCGAAGCCGCCAAGTATTTTCCGCATGTGGAGATTATAGAAAAACACCACGACCAAAAGCTGGACGCGCCGTCGGGCACGGCTATCAAAACCGCCGAGGCTGTTTTAGAACAGCGCGGCGATTTCCAGCAGGGTTTGCCCGTGGAAGAGGAAAAATTGGAAGGTGTCAGGGGTGGCGCAATGCCCGGCGGCCTGCGTATACACAGCGTGCGTTTGCCGGGTTTGGTAGCCCACCAGGAAGTGATATTTGGCGGGGTTGGGCAAACATTGACCATAAGACATGATTCCATATCAAGGGAATCTTTTATGCCCGGCGTGCTGGCAGCCGTTCGCGCGGTGATGCGCCTGGAGGGAGTGGTATATGGTTTGGAAAACCTCATTTTCGAATAGCCTTTTCCAAAAAATAATACAAGCACCTATAAAACCGGCCTCTCATATATTGTTGTATAGTACAGGAAGGTAAGAAGAGAGGGGTTGACCGTCCGTGTATAACCTCAGAGACTTTACGGTGGCTATAATGGGCGGTGACGCCAGGGAGGTTACTCTGGCCGGGAAGCTTGCCGCTGCCGGAGCGACGGTTAAGACGCTGGGGGTGCCGGCGGGAGGCGGCGGTATTATTAGCTGCCTTCAACCAGAAGAATGCCTTGCCGGGGCGCACGCCCTTATTTTGCCGGTTCCGGGGGTTAAAGAGAATATGCGGCTGCATTCGTTATATCTTGGGGACCCACCCAAGATTACCGGTGAGCTTCTGTCTATTTTGCCACCCCGGGCGCCGGTGCTGGTGGGGATGGCCAGGGAGCCTCTGCGCCGGCTGGTGGAAGTAAGCGGATTGCGTTTGGTGGAATTGATGCAGGTGGACGAAGTGGCCGTGCTCAATTCCATTCCGTCGGCTGAAGGCGCAGTGCAAATGGCCATGGAGAAAATGCCGGTCACCATTCACGGTTGCATAGCCCTGGTGTTGGGGTTCGGCCGTACCGCCCAGACACTGGCGCAGTTGCTCCTGGCCATGCACGCCGGGACAACGGTGGCGGCGCGGGACCCCGCCCAACTGGCCCGGGCGGAAGCCATGGGACTGCGAACAGTGTATATTAGCGAATTAATGAACTGTTTGCAGCAGCCCGATGTCATTTTTAACACCGTCCCGGCGCCGGTGATTACCGAAAATGTTCTCTCCAGGCTTACCCCGTCAACCCTGATTATCGATTTGGCCTCTGCTCCGGGCGGCACCGACTTCGCCACCGCCCGTAAGCTGGGTATTGACGCCGTGCTGGCGCCCGGTCTGCCCGGCAAGGTGGCGCCCAGGTCGGCCGGTTTGCTGCTGGCCCGGGTGATACCCCGTATACTGCTGCAGATGGTCAATCGCTGATTTCTTGCCGGTTTTTCATGGAGGTGCTTGTATGAAAAAGTTGGAAGGTGTCAAAGTGGGGTTTGCCTTTACAGGCTCTCATTGCACCATTGATGAAGTGCTGGTGGAAATGAAAAAGGTTGCCGATGAGGGCGCGGTTATGTATCCTGTTATCAGTCATTCCGTTGACGAAATCGACACCCGGTTTGGCACATCGGACGGCTGGAAAAGCCGGCTCAGGGAAGTTACCGGCC
>JAKSCU010000610.1 GCA_022360435.1 Bacillota bacterium | reverse complement strand
CGCGTCGGCAAGGACGTACTCGACGTGCTTGGGACCGACGCTGAGTACGTGCCCTGCGTCCACTCGGTCGGCGCCCCTCTCGAGCCCGGGCAGGCCGACGTGGCCTGGCCCTGCAACGCCGACAACAAGTACATCACCCACTTCCCCGAGACCAAAGAGATCTGGTCGTTCGGATCGGGCTATGGCGGCAACGCGCTGCTCGGCAAGAAATGCTTCGCGCTCCGCATCGCCTCGGTGATGGCCAAGGAGCAGGGCTGGATGGCCGAGCACATGCTCATCCTCAAACTTACCTCACCAGAAGGCGAAGTGAAGCACATCGCCGCCGCCTTCCCCAGCGCCTGTGGCAAGACCAACCTCGCGATGCTCACGCCCACCATCCCCGGCTGGAAGGTCGAGTGCGTCGGCGACGACATCGCCTGGATGAAGTTCAAGGACGACGGTTACCTCTATGCCATCAACCCGGAAGCAGGGTTCTTCGGCGTCGCCCCCGGAACGAACTACAAGACCAACCCCAACGCCATGGAATCGCTGAAGGAAAACAGCATCTTCACGAACGTTGGCAAGACGCCCGATGGCGATGTCTGGTGGGAAGACATCGACCGGCCGGCCCCCGACCTGCTTATCGACTGGCACGGCCACGAGTGGGTTCACTACGATTCGACCAGCAAAGCCGCTCACCCCAACGCCCGATTCACCGCACCCGCGTCGCAGTGCCCGGTGATCGCCGACAACTGGGAAGACCCGGAGGGCGTTAAGATCGACGCGATCCTCTTCGGCGGCCGACGCTCCACCGGCCAGCCCCTCGCCCTCGAGTCATTCAGCTGGGAGCACGGCACGTTCCTCGGCTCGACGATGGCGTCCCAGAAAACCGCGGCCGCCGCGGGCAAGGTTGGCGAACTCCGCTTCGACCCCATGGCCATGCTCCCGTTCTGCGGCTACCACATGGCCGACTACTGGCAGCACTGGCTGGACATGGGCGCCAAGGGCGGCGACAAGATGCCCAAGATCTTCTACGTCAACTGGTTCCGCCGCGCAGAAGACGGCCACTGGCTCTGGCCGGGCTTCGGCGAGAACTGCCGGGTACTCAAGTGGGTCTGTCAGCGCTGCGACGACCAGGGCGACGTGGTCGAAACCCCCATCGGCCTGCTGCCCACGGACGACGCGATCGACCGCACGGGCCTGGACGTCCCCGACGCCGACATGGCCGAGCTGCTGCGTGTCGACCTGGCGGAATGGCGCGAAAAGGTCAGCCTCTTCCGCGAGCACTACGCGAAGTTTGGCGGCAAGCTGCCGGCCGAGCTGAGCAAGCAGCTC
Source organism: Bacillota bacterium (assembly GCA_022360435.1). Lineage (GTDB taxonomy): Bacteria > Bacillota > Desulfotomaculia > Desulfotomaculales > Desulfallaceae > BRH-c8a. Next base: position 195 of record JAKSCU010000610.1, on the reverse strand, counting down.
GACGCGTTGGAAGAACGGCTAACAGCCGCTTCCTGACGAAGACCACGTAAGCTAAACCTGCCCCACCCACCGGGCCTCATCGGCCCGGTTTTCTGTGCGCACAGCACCCATGACCGGAATCACTGGATTTTTGCCGGGCCAATTCGGGCAGCGCGCGCCCTCTAACGACAACCACCCGCGGCGAGGCGGGCGGCG
>JAKSCU010000175.1 GCA_022360435.1 Bacillota bacterium | reverse complement strand
TTACGGGCGGACCAAAAATTTTGCAAATTGACAGCGCTTGCAAACCCCAACCAAAACCAGGGGCTCGCGGTCGGGGCCCGGGGAGGGAGTTAAATGAAAGTAAGGCCTTCTGTAAAACCGATATGTGAAAAATGTAAAATCATTCGCCGCAAGGGCAAGATTATGGTCATTTGCGAGAATCCGAAGCACAAACAACGGCAAGGGTAAACGGAGGTGTATTTAAGGAATGGCACGTATCGCGGGTGTTGATTTACCGCGGGATAAAAGAGCCGAAGTAGGTCTTACCTATATTTTCGGTGTCGGTAAGCCCACAGCGCAAAGTATTTTACAGCAGTCGGGCATCAATCCCCACACCAGAATCAGGGATTTGACCGAGGAAGAATTAAACCGGCTGCGGGATATAATTGAAAAGAACTTTCGGGTGGAAGGCGATCTGCGCCGGGAAGTGGCCCTGAACATCAAACGCCTGATGGAAATCGGCTGTTACAGGGGGCTGCGCCACCGCCGCGGAATGCCGGTGCGTGGTCAGAATACCAAGAACAACGCCAGGACCCGCAAAGGTCCCAAGCGTACCGTAGGCGTACGCAGGAAGAAGTAAAGGGGGGAGACTTTTAACCAATGGCTCGAAGGGCTGTCAGAACAAGGAAAAGAGAACGGAAGAACATTGAGCAAGGCGCGGCTCACATCAAGTCCACGTTTAACAATACCATGGTAACTATTACCGATATGAAGGGTAACGCCATTTCCTGGGCCAGCGCGGGCATGGTGGGGTTCAAGGGTTCCCGCAAAAGCACCCCCTTTGCCGCCCAGATGGCCGCCGAAAAGGCTGCCAGGGAGGCTATGGAACACGGCATGAAGGAAGTGGAAGTCACCGTGAAGGGACCCGGCGCCGGTCGGGAAGCCGCCATTCGCTCCTTGCAGGCCGCCGGCCTGGAAGTCAACGTGATTAAAGACGTTACACCAATTCCACATAACGGCTGCCGGCCGCCCAAGCGCCGGAGAGTTTAAAGGAGGTGTTAAATCGAACATGGCAAGGTATACAGGCCCACAGTGCAAGTTATGCCGCCGCGAGGGCCAGAAACTGTACTTGAAAGGCGACCGTTGCTACACCGGTAAATGCGGCATAGATCGCCGCAGCTACGCACCCGGCCAGCATGGCCAGGGTCGCAAGAAAGTTTCCGAATACGGCTTGCAGCTGCGCGAAAAGCAAAAAGCCCGCCGTTTTTACGGTGTGCTGGAGAAACAATTCCGGAATTCTTATTTCAAGGCCACCAGGCAGCCGGGAGTCACCGGCGAGAATTTACTGCGTCTGCTGGAACGCCGCCTGGACAATGTGATTTACCGCTTCGGCCTGGCCGCTTCCCGCAATGAAGCCCGCCAGCTGGTTCGGCACGGACATTTCCTGGTCAATGGCCGCAAAACCAACATTCCTTCTTTCCACGTGCGGGTGGGGGATGAGATAACCATCCGGGATAAGAGCAAGGATTCACCAAGGGTAAAGGAATTGATGGAGCGGGCCGCGGATAATTCCCCCCCGGTATGGCTGGAGTACGATCCCGACCTGCAAAAGGGTCGGGTGGTGGCGATGCCTTCCCGGGATGAGATAGACACCCCCGTCAAGGAAACGTTGATCGTGGAGCTGTACTCCAAGTGATGAATGTGCGGTTGGAGAAGGGTAATCCCATTCCGCCCAAGGAGGGGTTAATCTAACATATGTTGGAAATAGAGAAGCCCAGAATTGAGTGTGTGGAATCCGACGAAGAGCAGAGCTATGGCCGGTTTGTGGTTGAGCCGCTGGAAAGAGGTTACGGTATTACTCTGGGTAATTCGCTCAGGCGTATTTTACTGTCGTCCCTGCCCGGAGCGGCGGTAACTTCTATAAAAATTGACGGGGTGCTGCACGAATTCGCCACCGTGCCCGGTGTCAAAGAAGATGTTACCGACATTATTCTCAACCTGAAAGGCCTATGCCTTAAAATGTACACCGACGAGGAACGGGTGCTGCGTATCGAGGCCCGGGACCAGGGTGATGTAAAGGCCGCCGATATTATTACCGACGCCGATGTGGAGATCCTGAACTCGGACTTGCATATCGCCAGTCTGGACGACGGGGGACGATTATTCATAGAAATGACCGTTTCCAAGGGACGGGGCTATGTGCCGGCCGAACGTAACAAGAAGGGCGACCATATTATCGGGGTCATACCGGTGGACTCGATTTTCACGCCGGTGCGCAAGGTGAACTACAGTGTGGACAATACCAGGGTAGGCCAGCGTACCGACTACGACAAGCTGACCATGGAAGTATGGACCGACAGCAGCATCCGGCCCGATGAGGCCATCAGCCTGAGCGCCAGGATCCTCAGCGAACACTTGCGCCTATTCATCAGACTTACCGAATCCACCGACGAGGTGGAAATAATGGTGGAAAAAGAAGAGGAACATAAGGACAAAATACTGGAAATGCCCATCGAAGAACTGGACCTCAGCGTACGTTCATACAATTGTCTTAAACGCGCCGGCATCAACACCGTGGAGGAGCTGATCCAGCGTAACGAGGAGGACATGATGAAAGTACGCAACCTGGGCAAAAAATCGCTCGAAGAGGTCGTGAACAAGTTGTCCGAACTGGGCCTAGGTCTGCGGAACGAAGACGAGTAAGGAGTGATCAAGGTGGCTTACGCCAAATTAGGTCGCAACACCGGGCACAGAAAGGCCATGCTGCGCAACCTGGTAACATCCCTTTTACGTGACGAACGCATAACCACCACTGAAACCCGGGCCAAAGAAGTGAAAAGCATTGCCGAAAAGATGATTACCCTGGCCAAAAAGGGCGACCTAAGCGCGCGCCGGCAGGCCCTGGAGTATATTTATGAGGAAAAAGTGGTGCGCAAGCTTTTCGAAACTTTCGGCCCCAGGTATGCTGAACGCCAGGGCGGTTACACCCGCGTTGTCAAGCTCGGGCACAGGCGCGGCGACGCCGCTCAGTTGGTGCAGCTGGAATTGGTTTAATACGGGGAATACGGCCGGGAAATCGCTGCCGCGGTTTCCTGTCGGCTTTTTTTATACTCTTAGGAAAGTATACTTCCGGCCATATTAATGGCCGGATTAAAGGATAAGAGTATTAAAAAGCGCACGCAGAGGGAACCGAATGAGTGCGCTTTTTAAAAGGGCTCAAGTGACGTTGGCGGGGATGCGTGAGGTGAGCTCTGTGCCCAACAATAATGGTTATTTGATTGAATTGGAAAGGGTTTCTTTTGCCTACCCCGGCGGTCCGCCGGTGATCAGGGAATTTAGCGCCGGGGTGCGCCGGGGGGAGTTTATAGCTGTTATTGGCCCCAACGGTTCTGGTAAATCAACCCTGGCCGGCCTGGCAGCCGGCCTGCTGGTTCCGGTGGCGGGCCGGGCGCTGGTGGACGGGCTGGATACCGCCGCCCCGGCTGCTCGAGATGAAATCCGGCTCCGGGTTGGGCTGGTGCTGCAAAACCCGGACAACCAGATTGTGGCCGCCCGGGTGGAGGAAGACATCGCCTTCGGCCCGGAGAACCTGAACCTTTCCCCGGACCAAGTACGCCGGCGGGTGGAACACGCCCTCGGGACGGTGGGACTGGATCGCTTGCGCGACCGCCCGCCGCATTTGCTTTCGGGGGGCGAGAAGCAGCGCCTGGCAATTGCCGGCCTGCTGGCTTTGCAGCCCTCCTGCCTGGTGCTGGATGAACCCACCGCCATGCTGGACCCGCCGGACCGGCGCGGGGTGCTGCGGGTGCTGCGGGACTTGGCCGCCGGCGGTACAACGGTGTTGCTGGTGACCCATCATATGGATGAGGCGCCGCTGGCCGACCGGGTATGGGTGCTGGAAAATGGCGCATTGCTGGCCGATGACATCCCGCCGGTTGTTTTCGGTCGTCCCAAATTACTGGACCGGCTGGGCCTGGCCCTGCCGCCGGCCGCCGAGTTGGCCCGGCGCCTGGCGGAAAAAGGCGTCGCTGTTCCCGAGGGTATTGTGCAAAAGGAAGACCTGGTGCGTTACCTATGCCGTGTATTGAAATAGAAAATTTAATCCACGTGTATTTTCCGGGCACGCCGCTGGAAACCCCGGCCCTGGTGGATATCAATTTGACGGTTGAACAAGGCGAGTTTTTAGCGCTGGTAGGGGCTGCCGGCAGCGGGAAATCCACTTTGGCGCGTCATTTTAACGGACTGCTGGTACCCACGGCGGGCCGGGTGCGGGTACTGGGCGGGGACGTGGCGGACCGCCGGTACCGGCGCCAATTGTGGCGCAAGGTGGGATTGGTCTTCCAGTTCCCCGAGCGCCAGATATTCAGCGGCACCGTGCAGGAAGATATAGCCTTCGGGCCCCGCAATATGGGCCTGTCGGGCGCCGCCCTTGATGAGCGGGTACTGTGGGCGGCGGAGGCGGTGCAACTGCCGGAAGAGGCGTTACGCGCAGACCCCAACCAAATTAGCGGCGGAATGCGCCGGCGGGCGGCCATCGCCGGCGTGCTGGCCATGCGCCCGGAAATACTGGTCCTGGACGAGCCGGGCGCCGGCTTGGATGGCCGGACGCGGGAACGGGTCCTGCGCGTGGTGAAAGAATTGCAAAACACGGAAAAAATGACCGTAATTATAATTACGCATCAACTGGAAGACGCCGCTGCTTACGCCCACCGGGTGGCGCTTTTAAAACAGGGCCGCCTGCTGGCCGCCGGCGGCGCCGGCGATATTCTGGTCCGGGAGGAATTACTGCGGGAGGCCGGGTTGGAACCTCCATTTACCGTGGAACTGGCCGGCGAGCTCAGCCGGTCGGGTGTGTTGCTGCCCCAAACGCCCCTTACCCCGGATGATACAGTAAAACTGCTGGCCCCGCGCCTGGTCAAAGATAACCGCAAACCCGGAGGTGACCCATGTTAAACGGCATAAGCATGGGGCAGTACCTGCCGGGCCGTTCCCCGGTGCACGGATTGGATCCCCGGACCAAGCTGGCCGGTGTCGCGCTGGCAGTGCCGGCGGTGCTGTTGTCCAACAGCTGGCCCGCTGTTTTGGCGGTGACCTTGTGGGTGGCCCTGGGGGTGGGTTTTTCCGGCGTGGGTCCCGGTGTGTACTGGCGCAGCTTAAAACCGTTGTGGCTGCTGCTTTTGCTGAGTTTTTTACTGCAGGCGCTGTTAACCCCCGGCGAGCCTTTAGTTTACATAAAATGGATAAAAATTTCCCAAGCCGGCCTGGTGCAAGGCGGTTGGCTATTCTGGCGGCTGAGTTTACTTTTGCTTTTGGCCACCACTGTAACTTTTACCACCTCACCCCTGCGCCTTACCAACGCGCTGGAATGGCTGCTGGCCCCGCTTTCGCGGTTAAAGGTGCCGGTGCGTGAAATAGCTATGATTATGAATTTGGCCCTGCGGTTTGTGCCCACCATGTTTGACGAGGCCCGCCTGCTTCTGGCGGCACTGCAATCCAGGGGGGCCGATTTCACCCGCGGCAATGTCCGGGAGCGGGTAAGGGGCCTGGTGCCTTTTATGGTGCCGTTGCTGGCCAATATATTCCGCCGGGCCGACGAACTGGCCCTGGCTATGGAACTGCGTTGTTACCAGGTGGGAGCGGCCCGTTCCCGGATGACCGAACTGCGGTTGAATACACTTGATTACGCGGTAATAGCGGCAGCTTTTTCTCTCTTGACCCTGGTCTTGATTTGGGCTCGGACTTGATGGCGCCCGGCGCCTATGCGGGGGTGATCCCACGCGCAACATTAAGTTGACGGTGGCCTATGACGGCACCAATTATCATGGATTTCAGGAACAATGCGGCACCGGCCTGGCAACTGTCCAGGAACAGTTGGAGGGCTGTCTGGAGCGGCTTGTTGGCGGTAAAGTGCGGGTTACCGGCGCCGGGCGCACCGATGCCGGGGTGCACGCCCGGGGACAGGTGATTAATTTTGACGCCGCGGGCTGGCCCATCCCGGTGGAGCGCATACCACTGGCCATGAATGGCCTGCTGCCGGCCGACATCGTGGTTACCGAAGCCGAAAAAGTGCCGGATGATTTTCACGCCCGATTTTCGGCCCGGGCCAAAACATATCGTTACAGTATCTGGAACCAGCGCATTCCTTCGCCTTTTTATCGCCTTTACAGCACCTTCGTTCCGGTGCCCCTGGACCAAGGGGCCATGTCCGCCGCCGCGTCCATGCTGGTTGGCCGGCATGACTTCAAGTGTTTCCAGGCCGCCGGCTCGACAGTCCGGGACACGGTGCGTGAGTTGTACCGGGCCGATGTAACCAGGGCCGGAGCCATGCTGCACCTTGTTTACCGCGGCAACGGATTTTTATACAATATGGTGCGTATTATGACCGGCACCCTGTTGCAGGTGGGTCTGGGCAAGGCGGAACCCCGGTCGATCAAGCGGATTCTGAATTCCGGCAACCGGGCGCTGGCCGGCCCCACCATGCCGCCGGAAGGTCTATGCCTGGAACACGTGGAGTATTGACCAATGTACCGGTTGCGGCAACTGCATAACTCGGGTCATGAAGTTATGATGAGGCTGATACCGGTGCTTGACAGTGGTAATTCCATGTAATAAAATAACCATATGTGTGAAATCCTGCGGCACCGACGAGCCCCCGGATGCCATGGGTTTTCTTTCTGTCATTGGGAGGTAATGCAAAATGAGGACGACCTATATGGCCAAGCCGGACGAGGTGCAACGCAAGTGGTATATAATCGACGGCGAAGGCAAGGTCCTTGGACGCCTGGCGGCGGAAGCCGCGAAGATACTTAGAGGCAAACACAAGCCCGGTTTTACGCCCCACGTGAACACCGGGGACCATGTGATTGTAATCAACGCCGACAAAATTGTATTGACGGGCAACAAGCTGCAGCAAAAGTTTTTATACCGGCATTCGGGTTATCCCGGCGGCCTTAAGGCCACCCGGTATGACAAACTAATGCAGACCAGGCCCGAGCTGGCCGTTTATAAAGCTATTACCGGCATGCTGCCCCATAACAGTTTGGGCAGAGATATGGCCAGGAAATTACGTGTTTACAAAGGCACAGATCATCCCCATCAGGCGCAGCAGCCTGAAGCGTGGGAAATGTAACGGTGGGAAGGAGGAGGCTTGAGTGGCTCTGGTTCAGTTCTACGGCACAGGACGCAGGAAAAACGCCATTGCCAAGGTGTTTTTACGCCCCGGCGAAGGCAGATTTCTGGTAAACGATAAGAACATTGACGAATATTTTGGCCGCAAATCATTGGAGATAATTGCTAAACAACCCCTGGAAGTAACCGGGACAGGCGCCAGGTTTGATGTTATCGCCAAGGTGCTTGGCGGCGGCGTCAGCGGCCAGGCGGGGGCCATCAGGATGGGTATTGCCCGTGCACTGGTGGAATCCGACCCCAACCTGCGGTCTGCTCTAAAAAAATCAGGATTTCTCACCCGCGACCCGCGGATGAAAGAAAGGCGCAAATACGGTCTTAAAAAGGCTCGCCGCGCGCCGCAGTACTCCAAGCGTTAATACCACACATTAGAAGTTGGAAATTGGAAGTTGGATTAAGAAGGAAATGGGCAAAGCCGATTTCCAACAGCATTTTAACCTCCAATGTAACACCGCCAACATTCAATGTGGAATGTCCGTATGCTTTCGATGGGATGGTCAAGTTGTTTAAAACGGCCATCCTTTTTATTTTAGCCACAATTTTATTTACATATATTTACCCTTGCCGGCATATTTTGTTATGGAAAGAGGGACAGCCTTTCCTCACTGCTGTCGGGAGGGGATTAAGGATGATCAGGGCATACAGGATTCCGGGGTGTTTGCTGCTATTGGCCGTTGTAGCATTGGTACTGGGCGTTTATTTATTCCGTAGCGTGGCCGGAGGGCTGGAGGACCGGGGTGTGACCGCGCTGTCTTGGTCGGTGGCCGGTCGGATAATCGCCGTAGACCCCGGGCACGGAGGGATAGACCCCGGTTCAAAGGGCAGCAGTGCCGTGGAAAAAGAAATTACCTTGGCGGTGGCCCAAAGATTGAAGGAAGTTTTAACCAGTTCCGGCGCCATTGTGGTTTTGACCCGGGAAACCGACAAGGATTTGAGCGATCCGGACGGTGGGCGGCTAATCACCCGCAAGCGCCAGGATTTGTCCAGGCGGCTGGAACTGGCCGAAAAGCAAAATGCCGACATTTACCTGAGCGTACACGTTAACAGTTTCAAGTCGGGACCGCGGGAACACGGGGCCCAGACTTTTTACCAGCCGGAATCCGAGGAAGGCAAAAAACTGGCTGAGAGCATCCAGGCCGAGATGGTCCGCGTGCTGGGCAACACCAAGCGCAAAGCCAAGCCGGTGGATTATTACACCACCCGCAACAGTAAAATGCCTTCCGCCATTGTCGAAGTGGGCTTTATCAGTAATCCGAAGGAAGAGCGAATGATGTGCGAGCCCGAGTACCAGGACAAGCTGGCTTACGCCATATATTGCGGGTTGGTGAAATATTTCGCCGCCGCTACCGCCGCTACTGGAAAAAGCCCGGTGGATCGGGACGGCGCCCTGGAAACATTTATTGAAAATGAAGGAAGGGTGTTTGATGCCCCTTGAAAATATTTGTCGCCGGCTATTTACATCCGAGCAAAATAGTGGTACATTGTATACGGTATCTTTAAATACCGGAGGATACAGCCATGTTTGAGAATGCAGTTTATAACTGTACGGGCGTTACCGCGACCCTCATGTGCAACGGCATGTGCATGTGCGGGGTTTTCTTGTTGCCCAACTCAATAGCTGTTTTGAACTCCGGCAAGGGTGTGAATCATAAGCGGTCATAGACTGTCACCAGTTCACAAGGGCTGCCCTTTAGCGGGGTGGCCCTTATTTTTTCACAATAACAGCCGCGGTAATATATATATGTAATAAATACCAAAAAATTTAATAGCAAAAGTTGACTAAGGAGGTGGTTATAATGATTTTGGAATCCCCGGTTTTGGTTCAAATCGAGGGACAATGGCTGGCCCTGTCAGGTTGCGGCGAGGTTGTCGCTTCAGGCGCCTCATATGAGGACGTCCTGAAAGATTCACTGGGCAAGTAAACATAAATTTTTTTATAAAAAAAGCCAAAACCTGCCGGCAAAGGAATTGCCGGTTCTTTGTTTGGATGCAGCGTAAATTAAAAATAAGGCCGCCCGGTTGAATTTGTTTAACCGGACAGCCTTAATGGAGCAGTTATAATGTAAAATCAAATTATTAACCCGCCTTGTTTAAAAATTGTTTTGGAAATGCCCGGCACTGACCATCCTGGGAAAGTGCCCGGGCCAGCAGGTTGTATACCGGTTCTATTTGGTCCGTCAGCTTATATTGGCGCTGAGACATCACCCACGAAGTGGTCACTTCGTCCATGGTACCAAAAACCATATGTCTGGCCAGCTTTAAGTTGACATCCTCTCTGAAGGAACCTGTGTGCATTCCCTGGCTAATTATTTCTTCTATAATTTTCAAGTAATCCTTCAGGGGCGCGGCAATTCCCTTGCGTATCACAGCATCCGATTGGCGCAGTTGAATTTGCATCACCAAGGCCAGGTTGCGGTTGGCTTCCAGCATGGTAAAATGCAGGCTAATCAGTTTAGCCAATTTTTCATGCGGGTTCTCCAGGTGTTTGAGTTCCTGGCGCGCGCCGGCGGTGAAGTCCCCCATCTTGACCCGGAAAAGGGACACTAATACATCTTCCTTGTTTTGAAAGTATAAGTAAATAGTGCCGTCAGCCACGCCGGCTTCCCTGGCAATCTTGGATACCTGGGAGTTGTGGTAGCCGTTTTCCGCAATTACCTTGACCGCTGCTTCAATAATGGCATTGTATTTCTCTCCGGTGCGTTTGGCCAATTGTGCCACCTCCTCCCTAATAATTGCGTGGTCGGGAACCCGGCGCCCCGAAGGGCGGGTTCCCGGTTGCTTATATGGAACATTATGCGTCAAATAAGGAAATTAAACCACGTATTTGCCGGCGTCCAATACCTTGGCGGCAATCTTTTGGCGCAAGCCAATCAGATTGACCGGGGTGTATTTGCACAGGCGCTTGGCCACGCTGAGATTGGTGCGCAGCATGTCGCCGCCTTCATACATGTAAGCCAGGGCCTGCTTTGCCCAGGCGTCCAGTTTGGGAAACGCGTCGTAGGTGTAGGCCAAAGCCAGTTCCGTGTGGCTCCCGGCGTTTTCCGCGCCATTGTCCACGGCTTTCTTGGCCCGCAGCAGGGCGCTTTCCATGGCGTATATCTCTATGGCCATTTCGGCCATAATCTCGATGATTTCCTGCTCTTTGACGATCTTTTGCATATATTTCTGGGCCGCGGTGCCGCCTACCATCAGGAACAGCTTTTTGGCCCGGTCCAGCATGTCGAATTCTATCTCCAGCGGAGCTTCGTCTCCGGTGGGCGTTTTGGCCCGCAGGGAGGTCAGCTCATCGGTCAGCGCCTGGGCGGCTTGCATCAGGGGTAGCTGGCCCTTCATGCCGCGGCGCAGCAGTGTGCCGGGGATGATTAGGCGGTTGACTTCGTTGGTGCCTTCAAAAATGCGGTTAATCCGGCTGTCGCGGTAAAAACGCTCGGCGGGGAAGTCCTGGGTGTAGCCGTAACCGCCGTGAATCTGTACGCACTCGTCGGCGCAGTAGTCCAGGGTTTCGGAGGCGTGCACCTTGGCTATGGAGCACTCAATGGCGTAGTCTTCAATGGCGGCGCCGATTTCCTTGCCGTCGGTCTTTTCTTCCAGCGCTTCCTCTATTTCACCCACCATGCGGTAGAGCAGGCTTTCGGAGGCGTAAGCCTTGGCGGCCATCCGGGCCAGTTTGTTTTTAATCATGCCGAATTTAGCAATGGGCAGGTTGAACTGCTGCCGCTCCATGGCGTACTTGGCGGCCACGGACAGGGTTAGTTTGGATGCTCCGGTTGCGCCGGCGCCCAGCTTGTAGCGGCCAATGTTCAAAATGTTGAAGGCAATAATGTGCCCCTTGCCTATTTCTCCCAGCAGATTTTCCACGGGCACCAGAGCGTCTTCGTAAATCAGCGAGCAGGTGGAGGAACCCTTGATGCCCAGTTTCTTTTCTTCGGCGCCTATCGAAAAGCCGGGGGTGTCCTTGTCCACGATAAAGCAGCTGAATTTTTCACCGTCCACCTTGACGTAGGTTATGAACACGTCGGCAAAACCGGCGTTGGTAATATATATCTTTTCCCCGTTAACGATATAGTGTTTACCGTCTTCGGAAAGTACGGCTTTGGTGCGGCAGCCCAGCGCGTCGGAACCCGCCATGGGCTCGGTGAGGGCGTAAGCTGCAATCAGCTTGCCGGTGGCCAGCCCGGGCAAATACTTTTTCTTTTGCTCTTCGGTGCCGAAGAGAATGATGGGCAGGGAGCCGATGCCGGTGTGCGCGCCGTGGCTTACGGAGAACGAGCCGCCGCCGGAAACGTTTTCGGCAATGATGGCCGAAGCAATTTTGCCCATCTCGTCGCCTTCGTATTCTTCCGGAATGTCGGCGGACAAGATACCCAGTTCGCCGGCTTTTTCCATCAGAGAACGCATAAGGCCTTCCTTTTGCTGATCCAGCTCTTCTATGTTGGACGCGACCTCATTTTCCACGAAATCGGCCACGGTTTCGGCGATCATGCGGTGTTCGTCGGCGAAATCTTCCGGAGTAAAAATTGTGTTGGCATCGATATTTTCCAGTAAAAACATACCGCCCTTTTGCATTTTTAACTTACCCCTTTCAGAGTGATTAATTCTTTTTGCCTAGTTAACCTCAGTCGACCATTTCAAATACGCCGGCGGCGCCCATACCGCCGCCGATGCACATACTCACCACGCCGTAACGGGCTTTCTGGCGCTTCATTTCGTACAGCAACTGGGTGGTCAGCTTGGCGCCGGTGCAGCCCAGCGGGTGCCCCAGGGCAACGGCGCCGCCGTTGAAGTTCACCTTGGCGGGATCCAACTCCAGCACCTTGATGCTGGCCAGCGCCTGAGCCGCGAAGGCCTCGTTCAGTTCAAACACGTCCACTTGGTCCTTGGTGATGCCGGCCAGTTTCAAGGCTTTGGGGATGGCCACGGTGGGGCCGATGCCCATGATCTCCGGCGGGCAGCGGCCCACCGCGTAGGAACGAAACACAGCCATGGGTTTCAGACCCAGGGAATCCGC
>JAKSCU010000179.1 GCA_022360435.1 Bacillota bacterium | reverse complement strand
CAGCTTATTGTCTATTGCTATAAACATCGGTGTCTTGCCTTCCCCGGCCAGCCTGTCCGAGTCTTTCTGAAGTATAATTTCTATATTCCTGTCATCCATTAGCTTTTTATTACCCAAAAGCACTTTTCTTCCCTGAATCTCTACTTCAATACCATGTCCCGGTATAGCCTCAAAACTTTCTACCTTTAGAAGCTCAGCATTATTCTCCTTTGCACTGTTGACAATGGCTTCACCTAAAGGGTGCTCGGAACCTCTTTCAGCTGAAGCTGATAGCTGTAACAATTCAACTTCACCGATACCTTTAACTGAAACTATATCAGTCACTTTTGGCTTGCCCTCAGTAACAGTGCCGGTTTTATCAAACACTATTGTTTGTACCCTATGAGCCGTTTCAAGTGCTTCTCCACCTTTAATAAGTACACCATATTCGGCACCCTTGCCTGTCCCGACCATAATAGCAGTTGGTGTTGCCAACCCCAGGGCACATGGGCACGCTATAACCAATACAGCTATAAATATTGTAAGCGAAAAAATTAACGACATGCCTGAAATATACCACGCAATACCTGCAATAACAGCAATTGCAATAACAACAGGCACAAAATATCCTGCAATAATATCTGCCATCTTGGCTATAGGCGCTTTGGAAGCCTGGGCATCTTCCACAAGCTTTATAATCCGGGCAAGGGCTGTGTCTTTTCCTACTTTTGTAGCTTTAAACCTTATCGTACCGTTTTTATTGATACTTGCACCAATCACTTTACTACCTGCATTTTTCTCAACAGGTATACTTTCGCCGGTAAGCATGGATTCATCTATCGAAGTCCTGCCCTCAATCACTTCCCCATCCACGGGAATTCTTTCTCCCGGTTTTACAAGCAATATGTCTCCAACCTCTACCTCTTCAATGGGGATAACCATTTCTTTTCCGTCATGTATAACAGTTGCAGTCTTGGGTGCAAGTCCCATTAACTTTTTGATCGCTTCGGAAGTTTTCCCTTTTGTAACCGATTCAAGATATTTTCCCAGCATAATGAGCGTTATAATAACTCCTGCAGTTTCAAAGTAAAGGTCATTTGCATATTCAATATTGCCATTAATAATCTGAATTATCGCATAAATGCCATAAAGAAATGCCGCACTTGTACCCATTGCAATTAATGAATCCATATTGGGTTCACGTTTTGCAAGTCTGCTAAATCCTACGGTATAAAACCTATATCCTGCCATAACTACAGGAAGAACCAGTAAAAACTGTATAAGGCCAAAGTTTAACGGATTCATCTCAGGCATGATGAATTCAGGAATTGGAAGCCCCAGCATAT
>JAKSCU010000529.1 GCA_022360435.1 Bacillota bacterium | reverse complement strand
TGGTGCCCGCCAGACGTTTTAAAACAACCTCGGCGTTTTCCCTGGTCCGGCGCCCTTTTTCCACATCCCTGTTCAGATTTTTTGATATGGACTTCAGGCCTCTTTCCACAAATTGGTTGTCAATATCCCTTAAAACCACCTGATACCCGCTCGCGGCGGCAACCTGGGCAATACCGGAACCCATCAGGCCCGCCCCTATAACGCCAACGGTTTTGACCATCATTTTTAATTCCTTTCCCTTTCCAAAATCATAGCCATACCCATCCCGCCGCCTACGCACATCGAAGCCAACCCCTTGCGCAAGTTACGTTTATTCATTTCATGCATCAGGGACACCACCAACCTGGCCCCGGTGCAGCCCACCGGGTGGCCAAGACCCACGCCGCTGCCGTTAACATTGGTAATTTCCCTGTTTAGTTCCAACAGTTTTTCGCAAGCCAGGTATTGGGCGGCAAAGGCTTCGTTCAATTCAATCAATTCCATGTCCGCAAGGGTAAGCCCGGCCATTTTTAACGCTTTTTTAATGGCCGGCACCGGGCCGTAGCCCATTAGGTCCGGTTCAACTCCCGCCCTGGCGAAGCATACGATTCGCGCCATGGGCACTATGTCCAACTCCCTGGCTTTATCCAAAGACATGAGCAATACCACGGCTGCGCCGTCATTCAGCCCCGAGGCATTGCCGGCTGTGACAGTGCCGTTTTTCCTGAAAGTAGACGGTAATTGGGCCAGCTTTTCCATGGTTAAGTCAGCCCGGGGGTGTTCATCCTGTTTGACAATGATAGCTTGGCCCTTACGTCGCGGCACCTCCACCGGAAGGATCTCAGCCTGGAAATTTCCTTTCCTGATTGCCTTGACGGCATTCATATGGCTCCTCAAGGAAATTTCATCCTGCTCCGTTCTGGAAATGGAATATTTGTCCGCCAGCCGCTCGGCCGTTTCACCCATTAAAATATGGTAAATGGGGTCAGTCAGCATCTCCCACAGGGCGTCTGTCATCTGGCCGTGATTGAGGCGCTGCCCCCAGCGGGCGCCTTTTAAAATATACGGTACCCCGCTCATAACCTCGGTTCCCCCGGCAAGGACGATTTCTGACTCTCCGGTGACAATTTGCTGGTATCCGCTAACAATGGCCTGCATTCCAGACGAACACTGGCGCTGGATGGTCATGCCGGTCACTTCATGCGGTAAACCGGCCACCAAGGCGGCTGTCCGGCCTACATTGGGCTCGTCGGTGCGCTGAGCACAGTTGCCCAGGATTACATCATCCACCATGCTTCCCGCCAGGTTACATTTTTTCAATGCTTGCCGCATTACCGCAACAGCCAACTGATGAGGAAGCATGTCTTTAAACGCTCCTCCGAAATCGCCTATAGGGGTTCTCACCCCGCTGACAATTACGACATCTTTTAGCACTTACCCACCCCTTTCGTTTCGCCTTTTCATAGCCTGCTTTAAATCCGTTTCTGCATAGATTCTCCAACTTAACCCAACAATTCAAAGAACGAATATTTTGAATTAAAGATATATTTAAAATAATTGCAAAATACTTACCAATACCTAGAGCGCCATTTTCTTGCTATAAAACAATTATTAAACTATAACAAAACCTGATTTTGCATCACAAGCGCATCGGAATGCATCGCATTATTTTTGAATCATTTTCCATTACCATAATGATGTAATGCGGTTTTGTTAAATAACAATTAACCGGGGATAGATATGTTATCTATCCCCGGTGACTGTTGGTTTTAGCTTCGTTTTGTCCTGATCTTTTATGTAATTGTATGGCAGGCACATTAGCCTTCCTTTGAAATATCGTACTTTTTCATTTTACGAACTATGGTTGACTGGTTAACGCCAAGGGCTTCAGCCACTTTTCTGGTACTGCGCAGGCGATGATACAGCTCTTTAATTATTTCCTTCTCTGATACAGGTCCCTTGTCATTAAAGCCCGAGCATTTATTTAAAACGTTTATGGGCAGGTCTTTGGTTACAATGATATCTCCCGGTGTTATGACAACCAGTCTCTCAACCAGGTTTTCCAATTCCCGCACATTTCCGGGCCAGGGATAGTGATAAAGTATGTCCATTGCGCCAGGATCGATGCTCTTTACCTGGTGATGCTTTTCGTTAAATTTTTTTAAAAAGTGAGAAATCAAAAATGGAATGTCCTCTTTACGTTCCTTTAAAGAAGGGATGACAATAGGGATTACATTGAGTCGATAGTACAGGTCGGCTCTAAAAAGTCCTTGTTCAACCAGCAAATATAGATCCCTGTTTGTAGCAGTCAGGATTCTTACATCTATTTGAATCGGCTTTGTGCCTCCCAATCTTGTTACAACCTTTTCCTGTATCACCGTTAACAGCTTAACCTGCAGGGCCTGGGGAAGTTCAGCTATTTCATCCAAAAAAAGCGTGCCGTTATGAGCCAGTTCCAGCATACCCGGCTTTCCTTCCCGCCTGGCGCCGGTAAAGGCCCCTCCTTCATATCCGAACAGTTCCGACTCCAGTAAATTTTCAGGTATGGCTCCGCAATTTACCCGGATGAAAGGGTGTTTTGATCGGTTGCCAGCCTTATGCAGCAACCCGGCCACAACTTCCTTGCCCACTCCTGAATCGCCTAAAATAAGCACTGTTGAGTCTACTTTGGCAACCCTGATGGTCAGGTCAATCACTTCGCGCATTTTTTTACTGTTGCAAACAATGGTTTGACCCAACCACTCGGAACGCAGTTTTTCCAGTTCCTGCTGATATACCTCGGTTAATTTCTTACTTGTTTGCAATTCTTTTTTTAAATTGGTCAGGTCGGTAATATCCCGACAGTTAACCATAACACGGAAAACCTCTGATTTCTCCTTAAAAAGGATGGGATTTGCGGTAAAAAGTATTTCTTTAAAGGTCCCGAAACTTTTAATGAAGCTAACCGGCCTCTTTTTTTGCATAGCCCGAAGGCTTACGTCACGTATAGCCGCCTTCAGCCCACTTTTATGCATTAATTCATCTATTACAGAATCAGTGTTTAAATTTTGACCGTCCTTATCCATAATACGAACAAGTTTCTTTAAAGCGTCGTTAAATTTAACCGGTTCGCCGTGTCTATCCACCACCACAATACCGTCGTAGGACGAGTTGATGATGGCGTCAAGGTCGTTGTAAAACATTTCAAAGGCATGGACAAGATCCGTGCGGGTCATCATCGCCAGCAGTTTCCCGGTCTCATCTACCACAGGCAGCCTGCCGACTTTATAATCCCAAGCCATCTGCCAAGCTTTTTCCACATGTTGGTCCGCTTTGATGGTAACAACTTCCCTTTTCATCAAAAGCTCAACGCGGACATTAAAAGAAATGCCGCCAACAATAGCACGATAGAGATGATTTTTGGTGAAGATGCCAACAATATCGCCTTTTTCATTAATTACCGGCGCCCCGTCAATACCGTTTTCAAGAAAGGTGCACGCAGCTGTTGCCAGACTTTCTTGCTCATTTAAGGAAATGGGGTTTGGGCTGGCGAAATTTATCACTTTCATTAAAAACATCCATTCAAATAAATAATTAAATATGGTGTCCCTTAAATTAAATTTGAAATAATGTTACTTTTTCGACAATTATTTTTAAAAAACCTGCCATATATAATCTGGCTTTTATTGCAATCCACCGTTAATTCTAAAAAATAACACTTGCCTTAACAGAAGGCATCGGCTGCCAACGCCAACCTTTATCCGATTTAATGCTCACCAGGGGCGGCGTTTAAGAAAAGTATTATACGGTGGTAGCAAAGTAATCTCTTTAAATTCCAGGCAAGTCGATTATAATAGTTATAGCAACATTAATCATGTAAAATGGGGAGTTGACCATGAAAAGTTTCCTGGGTATGAAAGAACCTGTCAACGCGCTAACCCACTTTATCGCATTTTTAACCGCCTGCGCCGGCCTGGTTTATCTGATTGTGGCCGCCAGGGACGAGCCGGCCAAGCTTACGGTGATGACCATTTACGGTACCAGCCTGGTGCTTTTGTACGGCGCCAGTTCTTTATACCACTGGCTCAAAACCTCGCCGCGCCGGGAGATGTGCCTGAGAAAAATTGACCACATCGCCATTTACATATTGATTGCAGGCTCTTACACACCCGTTTTCTACTACGGCCTCGGTGGAGCCTGGCGTTGGACAATGCTGACAGCCGTTTGGAGCCTGGCCGCCATTGGCGTGGTATTGAAAATATTCTTTGTCAACGCCCCCCGGGCGATTTCCACCGCTTTCTACATATCACTGGGCTGGATTGCCCTGGTACCGTTTGCCATGCTGGTTAAAACCATACCGCTGGGCGGTATTATCATGATGGTGGCCGGCGGAGTGGTTTATACCGCCGGAGCCTTGATATACGCCACCAAGCGTCTTAATTTTTTCCCCAACCGCTTCGGCTTCCACGAAATATTTCACCTGTTTATCGTGGCGGGCAGCGTGACTCATTATTTGATGATTGTTTTTTATATAATGCCGGCGTAGTAACGACTATTTGTTTTCGCCCGGCCCCAGGGCATAAAGATAACCGTCGCCGCCGCCGAAGTACAGGCGGTCGCCGTCAACCACGGCCGACGATTCAATCCGGTCTCCGGTTGGGAAATGCCAAATTTCACGGCCGGTTGCGGCCTCCAGGGCGTATAATTTACCGTTGTGGCTGCCGATATAAACAGTTTCACCCGCCGCCACCGGGGACGCGTATATGGCTTTTGCCGTCCAAAACCGCCATTTTTGCTCGCCGGATGCGGCATCCAGAGCGTACAAATTGCCGTCGTAGCCGCCGAAGTACACCGTGCCGTCCTTGACGGCCGGCGAGGACCACACTATGACGCCCCGGGTGGTAAACTTCCACCGCTCTTCCCCGGTTGCGGCGTCCAAAGCGTAAAAATTACCGTCCAGAGCGCCAAAGTAAACGGTTTCACCATCCACGGCGGGAGTGGAATAAACACCATCCCCCACTTGATATCTCCATTTTTCTTTCCCGGTATCAACGTCCAGGGCATACAAGCAGCCTCCGAAACTGCCGACGTAAACGGTGTCCCCGAGGAGAGAGGGTGACGACCCCACAAAATCGCCGGTGTCAAACCGCCACTTTTCCAGCCCGGTTGTGGCATCCAGCGCATACAGGTGCCCGTCGAAACTTCCGAATAGGACGGTGTCCCCTTCAACCACCGGAGAAGATTCAACTCCTTTGGGCAATGCAAACTTCCATTGTTCCCGTCCGGTTCCGGCATCCAAAGCGTAAAACCCGTCATGGGCGCCGAAATACACCAGGTCGCCGGCTACGCAAGGTGAAGAACGTATAAAGCTCCCCGCTTGGTAACGCCATTTTTCCTCGCCGGTGGAACTGTCCAGGGCATAAAAAAAACCGTCACGACCGCCCAGGTAAACTACACCCCGGCGTACTGCCGGACTGGAGTAAACACTTTCCCCGGTTTTAAACTTCCATAAGAGGGACGCCGATTCACCGAGGCCTTTGGCGCCGGATATGCCACTACGCCGGAAGTCGCCCCGGAACAAAACCTGCCGCCCCGCCGGGTTTTTAACTTCAGCCGGCGGATGCTCATCAATAGAGCCGGGGCCTGCCTCCTCAGCCGCCAGCTTATCATTACCGGAGCCGGTTTTTTGCTTCCCCAAGGCGCCGGATTGTTCCGCCGCCGGCACGCCGCCGGGGTTGTTTTTACCGGAAATGTTTGCGCCCCCGCAGGCGGTAAACATAATGGTTACCAGGAAAATTAATGCTGCCGGAAAGATTATTTTTTTAAGACGGCTGGTGTTCACCCTGCCTGGCATACTAAAGCTCCTCCTGGACTAGCAATGTTTTTTGTCTTCAGCCTTGATTTTTAATGCGCGGTTCAACGCCCTTTTTAACCGATGGGCGGGGAAAGGCGGGCCGTGACCGGGGTAAATGACGGTAGCGCCGGAATCAATGATTTTTTGCCAACTGCGCAGCAGTTCCGGCACATCCCAGGCAAAGGGCGGATACACAGGACCCAATCCCAATGGAAGGTAATTGAAGGCCAGGTCGCCCACTAAAGCCTCCCCGCCGGGCAGCAGCACCGAGCAGGAGCCTATGGTATGGCCGGGTGTATGTATTATGCTGCCTGACAAGCCAAACGGCTCCAGAGAGAATTCCCCGGCCAGCAATATGTCCGGTTTGACCGGTGCAAAGGCAAACCGGCGGGACAAATAGCCGCCGATTCGAGATATACCGGCGGCAATGGCATTTGTTCCGGGTGGCGGCGTCACTTCACCATTCTGCAGCAAACTGCTTTCCGCCCCGTGCACCGCCACCGGGCACCCGCAAATTTGCTTGATGGCGCGCAGGCTGCCCACGTGGTCGTAATGCACGTGGGTTACGACTATCAGCTTGATGTCTTCCGGTTTAATACCGATTTTATCAATGCAGCCTTGAAACTTGCGCTCCCGTCCGGCATTGCCGGCATCCACCAGTACGCATCCGCTTTGGCCGCACACCAGGTATGCATTGTTTATGCCCAGGCGAACCGAAAATATGTTCACGCCCTTACCTCCAACACCCTATTACAGCTTGCCGGGCCGGGGTTGAAGATATAATACCGGCCGGCCCTGCTCTCTCGCTGACTTAGCAGTCGTCATTCCTGTCCTTGTCTCGGCGTCGCTTGGCCGCCAGCAAGCGGGACGCCGTTTCTTTCGGCGGCTCGGGCATCGGGTCCGAAGCGGGAGCGGTTTTACTTCCGGAAGCGCCGGGCCCGGCACCACCGGATAACCCAGCTTCATTTGCGTTCCCGCCGGACATTGTGGCACTGCCGGGGACAACCGGGGTTTCCGCGGGTGCCGCGCTTGGCGGCGGCGCCGGATTGCCCCGGGCGTCCCCATTGCCGCCCGTGGTTGGGTGGGTTTCATCCCGGCTGCGGCGCATGTTCTGCAACCGGGAAAGGGTCCTGCCGGTCCAGGCCGGGCCGCCTTCCTTTGTGGCCGGCGCCGGCTTGAGCCGCCGGCTCCAGGACTGCCACAGCCGGCGCAGCGCGGCCCGCTCCTCGTCACCGAAAACCAGTCGCCGCCCGGCCACGTCCACCAGCCACAGTAGCGCGGCCAGCGCCAGCAGAAACGGGGCCAGGTCCCGGCGCGCCTGCACCGAGGGCAGGTTGTCGGCAAAAGCCTGTTCGGGTTTCTCCAGCACGGCGCCTCCCCCGGCTGCCGCGATGGCCCGCAAGGACTCCATATTTATACCGGTTTCCCGATATTCCGGCGGATAGGGCGCCACGGCGCCGCCACGGGCCAACACCGTGTCCCGGCCGCCTGCGTCGCCCTTGATGCCCACCAGATAGGCGCCGGGCTTGTCAATATGGTGACGGACCTGGTAGCGGCCCGGGCCGGACGGCTCCAGGGGCACTGTTTGAACAGTACCGTCGGGGCCGGTAACCACCGCGTTCAGTTGACGCACCTGCTGCCAGTCCCCGGGGTCTTCCACCCGAATTTCCAATCCCTGACCCTGGGAATAAGACGAAACCACCCCGGCCTCCACGTACAATGAACCGGTGTTTTCCGCCGGCAGTATCCATGACAGCACGTTGCCCCAGAGGCGGGGAAAAGCGTGGCCACCGGCCCAGACGGTGCTCCAGCGGCCACCCGCGTCGGGTGTCCAGGCCACCGCCCGGCCCAGCCCGTACTGCCAGGCAGCCAGCACCGGGTCGCCCCGATGGGAAACCAGCGGCGTTTCGCCCAGGTCTTTTGGCGTCACCGTGATATACCCGTCCAGCGGCGGCACGGTCTCCAGCCCCCGCAGCAGAGTGCCGGCGCCGGCCGCCTGCGGGTAAAAACGCTCGTTGACGGCGAAATTGCGGGTGGCCATCATGGTCTCCTTGGTAAAAATGGAAGGGATATTTTCAGCGTCGGCCACAGCGTAAAAACGTCCCCGACCCATCTCGGCCAAAGCCTGCAACATGCCCCCGTCAGCCCCTTCCCCCACGGCCACGGTGCTGAGAGTAATCCCCGCCGACCGGATGTCTTTAAGCAGCGTCTGGTAATCACCGCCGCTGGCGGACATGCCGTCCGAGAGCAAAATAATGTGTTTCACCCGGGTGGGCATGTCGCGCAGTGCCTGGTAAGCCCCCAGGAGAGGCGGGTATATTTCCGTGCCGCCGCCGGCCTGGATGCTTTCGATAACCCGGCGCAGTTCTTCCTTGTCGTCAACCGGTCCCGGCGGGACCACCCACCAGGGCAGGGAATCAAAGGCCAAAAGGCCCGCCCGATCCCGCCCGGTAAGCACCGAAATGCTGCGGGCGGCGGCCTCGCGGGCCAGGGCGATTTTCCTGGCGCCGCCGGCAGCGCCGCTCATGCTGCCGGACTTGTCGATAACCAGAATCAGCCCCAGGGAAGGCATCTCCCCTTGGCCCCGGATATCCATTTCCACGGGCAGGGCCCTTTCCACCGGGGTGCCGGCATAGCCTCCCGGTCCGTAGGAATCGGGCCCGCCCACCATGACCAGCCCGCCGCCGCCGTCCCGGACGTAGCTTTCCAGCTCGGCCATTACTGTTTCACCCAGCGCGAAAGCCGGGGTGTTAACCAAAAAAACAGTCTGGTAGCGGGCCCATTCCATGGCGCCCCGGGGTATGGCGGCTGGTTCGGCCACCTCGACCCCGGCCCGCCCGGCAGCCCGCAGCGCATTGACCAGGCTGCGGACCTCGGCTGTTGTAGGAGATACCACCAGCACACCGGGTGGACCGGCCACTTCCTGGACGGCCCCGGCTTCGTTGTTGGCCGTAAAGGCGTCCACATTTCGATCCCGAACCGTCACCCGCGCCCGGTAACGATGCATGCCCGCTTCTCCGGCGGGAACCGACAGGGTCAGCCTGTTTTCCCCGGCCCGCAGTTCCACGGCGCGCTTGGTTATAAATGCGCCGTCCCGTTCCAAGAACAGTTCGGCTTGGGTGGCCACATCGGAATTGACCACGGCCTCCAACAGGGTATTTTCTCCGGCCCTGGATCGGGGCGGTATATTAAGTTGATCAAGCCGGATGTCGGAGCCGGCGGCTGTGCCCACGGGCACCACGTCCACCCTGGTTCCGGCGGCGTAAAGCGTCCTGGCCACCGCCACGGCGTCGCCCCCGGTGTCCCGGCCGTCGGTAAGCAGCACCACTCTCTGCCGGGTATCCCCCGGCAGCATGGCCCTGGCGAAACGCAGCGCCTCACCCACATTGCTGGCCTCACGACCCGGGTCGGTGGCCGACCGGTAAAAAGCGGGCTGCAAGCCCGGCGGTTCTTCCACCACGGCGCGGCTGCCAAAGGCCACCACCCCCGCCGTGGTGCCGGCCGGCCTGACCTCCAGCACATTTCGGGTCCATTCTTCGCCGGCGCTGAGGGCCGGTCCCACGCTGGCCGACACGTCCAGGGTCAGTACCACCGCCTGGCGGTTTATCGTGGTGATCAGGCTGGGGCCGGCCAGGGCAGCCGTCAACAGCAGCAGTATGACCAGTCGGGTAACCAGACGGCGCTTTTCCCGCCGCCGGGCCGGACCTGTCATGCGCAGCCAGGGCAGCCGCAGGTACCATGCCGCCAGCGCCAGCAGGGGAAACAGCAGCCACCACAGCGGTTCGTTAAAACTAACGCCCACGGCTGGCCACCCCCCATTCGACGGTGATTACCAGCAGCGCCGCCAGGGCCAGCCAGCTTGCCAGGGGCAAGGCCCGACGCGGTTTATCCGCCGCCCCGTCCACACCGGCGGCAGCTGCGGCCTCGCCGGAACTAAACGGGTCGCGCACCGCCAGGCCGGCTTCAACGGCGCTGTATCCGTTTACCGCCAGCTCTTGGATTACCGTGCCGCCCTCCCGGGCGGCCACAATTTTATACAACCCCGGTTCATCCGGAACCCAGGGGGCGGGCGGGAACGGCGGAGCC
Source organism: Bacillota bacterium (assembly GCA_022360435.1). Taxonomy (GTDB): domain Bacteria; phylum Bacillota; class Desulfotomaculia; order Desulfotomaculales; family Desulfallaceae; genus BRH-c8a. The sequence goes on along the minus strand of JAKSCU010000529.1, from coordinate 608 downwards.
AGATTCCACAACCCGCCGTTGTCGTCTTCCACCACCAATTCCCCGGCCAATGGCGGAGACATAAATTTTACCTCGTCCCCCGGTCTGATATCCCGCCCAACCCCCAGCCCCGGGGGGGACAGCCAATCCAGGGTATTTTGCATCAGCACCGGAAAGGCGGGTCGCAAAGGCAGGTCCGAACGGTGCAGGTTGACGGCCCACACCGCCGCGCGCCTCCCCTCGGCCTCACCATGGGCGAATATAACGTGTTCCCCGGACCTGACGTCGGCGGACCAACCCGGTCCGGTCCGGACACTCCGGGCGTCCATGAAGTTGACTTCCGAAAAATCGGCGTGCCGCAGCAGGGGGCTGTCTGCCGCGGGAATACAACGGACATCGTCAATCACAGCGCCCACCGACAGTCCCTCGGCCGGCGACCCCGCCGGGGGGTCCGCCAGCAGCACCGGCCCGGGGGGCAGCGGTCCGCCCAGCCCGTCCAGCACGGTAACATCGTAAGGATATTCGTCCATAAGCAGCAAATGGTACATGGCCCGGTCGGCATGATAAATTTTGGTGCCGGGCATCAGGGCCAGCGCCCGCTCCAGAAACAGGTTGCCGCCGGAGACCAG
>JAKSCU010000177.1 GCA_022360435.1 Bacillota bacterium | reverse complement strand
TTACGAAAACATGAACATATGGACAAAATACAACCGTTAAACGCCACCTCTACGCCTCTCAGATTGACTATCAAGTAATGGTATAGTAGGATAATAGCAATACTAGATTTGACGGGAGTGTCAATCATGATTGTGAGGGGAGATCAAATTAGGGCGTTGCGGGAAGAACGAGGCCACACGCTGCAGGATCTGGCCAAGCGGGCCAACCTTTCCCTTTCATACCTCAGCGAAATTGAGCGGGGTTCCAAGCGACCGTCCCTAAAAACCATAGAAAAATTGGCCGCGGCCTTAAACGTTTCCAAAACCCAGTTAATCAAGGGGGATATAACCGACACCGGGCTGTCCCCGGGGGATAGAATCCGCATCATGCGGGCCGAAAAAAACCTTTCTTTACAAGATATGGCCCAGCGCGCCGGCATATCCCTTTCTTATTTGAGCGACATAGAGCGGGGTACCGTATACCCCGCTCTAAACACTCTTAAGCGCATTGCCGGAGGACTTGAGGTTTCGGTATCATCAATAATGGGCAGCGAGGGCTCGTTGGGTCACAAATTAAAGGTGTTGAGGGAGGAATACGGGCTTACCCAGGCCCAACTGGCCAACCTGGCCGGCGTCACCGCCGGGCTAATCGGTCAGATAGAACACAGCAAGGTGCAGCCGTCACTGAAAACATTGGAGAAGCTTGCCGAGGTTATGGGCGTTTCGCCGTGCTATTTTATCATGGAACCCGGCGCGGTGGATCAAATACTGAACCTGATGAACCCGGAATTACGGGAAATGCTTATGCATCCCAATGTGCAATCGGTGCTTAACCTGGTCACAAACTTAAATGAAAAGGAGTTGCAATTTGTTTTAAACTTTATTCAACTATTTAAAAGATCCGAGTTGAATTAACCTTGCCCAAGACTTATCCATATAATTATATAATATGTAATGAGGAGTATTTAAACCCCTATGACAGCCAGGGTGATCAGGTCGTTATGTATTGGATGCGGTGCGTGCGTCAAAATGTGTCCTCTGGGCGCGATTACGGTCCGGGCCAATTTGGCCCGGGTTGACGGCGCCAGATGTGACGAGTGTGAAGAATGTATCTTTGCCTGCCCCAAAGGGGCAATAGTTTTGTAATAAATTGGAGCAATCTGTTATCATTTTTTTTAATTATCAAACAGGGAGGTGCTTGCCCAATGCCGACTTATGACTTCCGCTGCAGCGATTGCGGGCATAAATTCACTATAATGGCAAGTATCAGCGACAGGGACAAGACGACCTGCCCGGCCTGCCGGAGCGCAAAAGTCGAGCAGTTGTTCACCGGGTGCCAGGTGCGCACTTCCGGGGGTGGCGGTTGCCATCTGCCCCCACCGGGGGCCGGCGGGGGTGGCTGAGGCATTTAACCGGGGTCGGCCGGGCGCCGGCAGCAAAAATTATAATTTCTTAGTGTTATTTGGGCAGAGGATAGGTATTTATGAGCATATCTATCCCCTGCCTCTTAATTTGGCGGCATGCACTCAATGAATTATTTTTTCCAATTTTTCTTTGTCGAAGCCAACGACAAATTCCTTCCCGTCGGTTACGGTGGGAACCGCCATCATACCGGTTCCGGCCACCATTTCATCGCGCGCCTTGGCGTCCGCAGCCACGTTTATTTCCCGGTACTGCACACCTTTGCTGGAAAGAAACTCTTTCACTGTACGGCAATGCGGTCATGTAGGTGTAGTGTAAAACTTGAGTATTTCCATTTTATCGCCTCCTTTCGCTGATTGTACCTCTTATTCTGCCCCCGGCGAATGCTGCAAATGAATTAGTTTTGTCGGTAAAATGTGTCATGGTAAAGGAAAAAATTTGCCAGTGTAGAACATAATAGCATATTATGTATTAAAGGCGGTTTTATTTCAACAAGCCCTCATTGGTAACGCGAACAGGGGTGTAACGGCAATAATGCACCTGAAAACCGGGGTTTCCGGCGTAATACTGGCCGGGGGCAAAAACACTCGCATGGGTTCCGAAAAGGCTTTGCTTAAAATAGGGGATCGGCTGATTATTGATATTATCTCTTCGGCGCTCAGGCCGTTAACCGACGAAATATTGATTGTTTCAAGCAACCATGATGTTTACACTCGCTATTGCGACCGGGTGGTGGAGGATATCGCCAGCAATTGCGGACCGTTGGGCGGAATTCACGCCGGGCTGGTTCGGGTTGTGAACCGCCGGGTCCTTGTAACCGCCTGCGACATGCCCTTTGTCAGTACCGCCCTGGCCCGGCTGTTGATCAAAGAAGCCGCCGGATTCGATATACTGGTGCCCAAGTACCGGGGTTACCTGGAACCTTTGTTTGCCGTGTATAACAAAACATGCATCGATGCCATCGAAGAGCGCCTAGCCCGCGGGCAAAACAAAATTTCCAGCTTATACCATGTTTTGCGGGTCAAGTATCTGGAAGAAGATAAGATGAGAGCCGCGGAGCCTCAATTGGAAAAGGTGTTTTTTAACCTTAATACCCCGTCCGACCTGGATAAAGCGCAAAGCATAATGCAAATGAAAAAATGAATATTATTATCATATTTGGTGGAGGAAAAATGCTGCGCATATTATATCCCAACATGTACGTTCCTTCGGTTACCGCTATCAATCCCCAAGAGCTGCGGGAGCGCGGTATCCACAACCTGCTGCTGGACCTGGACAATACCATCGTGCCCAGGGATCACAACCGGTTCAGCCCGCAAATCAATAACTGGCTGCAGGGGCTCATGGATAAAGGTTTTAAACTATGTATCGTTTCCAACAACAGTACCGGGCGGGTGAAAAATGTGGCCGGGCCGCTGCAGGTACCAACCGTGGTCAGGGCGGTAAAACCGCTGCCCGGCGCTTTTCTGCGCGGTATGCGCCTGCTGGGGGCAAAAACGGGAAACACGGCCATAATCGGTGACCAGATTTTTACCGACATCTTGGGCGGCAACATGCTGGGCCTTTTTACCGTGCTGGTTGTGCCTCTGCCCGGCAAGGAGTTCTGGGTAACCAAGATGGTCAACCGGCGGCTGGAAAAACTGATCTTGTATGATATTTCCCGCCGGGTTTCGCACAAGGATAAAATGTATCACGTTCGCTAATGCTGTGTGGTGAGGATTTATGACCGATATTAACGGAAAAACCACTGTTTGCGGTATCATCGGCAACCCGGTGGAACACTCTTTATCGCCGGTCATGCATAACGCGGCATTCCGGCAAACAGGCCTGAATTGGGTTTACGTTCCTTTCCGTCCCGCGATTGGGGCTGTTGAAACCACTGTCGCCGGTATCCGGGGGCTCGGCATTGCCGGCGTCAACGTAACCGTACCATTCAAGGAAGTGGTAATTCCGTTTATGGACGACTTAACTGACGAAGCCGTTTGTTGTGGGGCGGTGAACACCATTATCAACCGGGGGGGTAAACTTACCGGGCACAATACCGACGGCAGCGGTTTTATCCGCGACCTGAGAGAAGAGTACGGTTTCGATCCTTCCCGGGGCCCGGCCCTTGTTTGGGGAGCCGGCGGTTCGGCAAGGGCGGTGGTTGTGTCCCTGCTCCGGGCCGGCTGCAATGAACTGGCTTTGGTCAACCGCGGCCGGGAAAGAGCTTTGGACTTGGCCCGCGCGGTTTATCAAACCACCGGCGCTACGGTGCGGGTATTTCCGTGGGTTGCTCAGGATGACGGACTGGTCGATTTCACCCGTCGGGCAAAGCTGCTGGTCAACTGCACGTCGGTGGGGTTGTCCGGCCAAGCGGGCGAAGGGTTTCCACTGCCGGATGAGCTGTCGGGCCCGAGCCAGATGGTCTACGACCTGATCTACAACCCGCCCCGCACACCGCTTTTAACCCGGGCCGAAAAAAGCGGGGCGGTGATTGCAAACGGTTTGGGCATGCTTTTGCACCAGGGCGCCCTTTCATTCGAGGCTTGGACCGGCCGCCGGGCGCCCCTGGAAACCATGCGGCGCGCCCTCGGGAAGTGAATAAAGACAAGGGGGACGGTGCCATTGTCTTGCCTTGGGGCGGCCCAAGGCCCGCTCTTGGGGGGACGCTCAAGCCGTACCCATTGACTTTGGCTGTATTATAATAAAGGGGGTAAAGTTTTGCTTCGTTACCTGACGGGCGGGGAATCCCACGGACCTTCGCTCACCGCCATACTGGACGGCATACCGGCGGGATTGGCTGTCACCGCCGCTTACATAGACAAGCAGCTTACCCGCCGCCAGGGAGGTTACGGACGGGGCGGGCGCATGAAGATTGAACGGGACCGGGTTGCCGTTGCTTCGGGGGTGCGTGGCGGGTATACCACCGGCAGCCCCGTGACCCTGGTGGTGAAAAACCTGGACTGGGCCGACTGGAGCCGGGTGATGGACCCGGAGCCCGGGGCGGCCGTTGACGAAAGAGTGGTTACCCGGCCCAGGCCGGGACACGCCGACCTTGCCGGAGCATGCAAGTACGGCCACCGGGACATGCGCAACGTGTTGGAACGTTCCAGCGCTAGGGAAACCGCGGCCCGGGTGGCTGCCGGCACCGTGGCCCGGCGCTTGCTGGAGGAATTGGGCATTACCATTGCCGGGGTCGTCACGCGCATCGGGACGGTACAGGCCGATGTGGAATTCGCCGATGCCGCCGCACTGATAAAGGCGGTTGACGGTTCGCCGGTATATTGCCCCGACCCGGCCGGCGCCGGCAAAATGATGGAAGAAATTGACCGGGCCGGAGTTGAAGGCGACTCCCTGGGCGGAGTGTTTACAGTCGTGGTTTACGGACTCCCCCCGGGGCTGGGCAGTTACGCGCAGCGCGACCGCACTCTGGACGGCAGGCTGGCCGGCGCCCTGATGAGCATTCAAGCCATCAAGGGAGTGGAGATCGGCGCCGGCTTTGCCGCGGCTTCTTCCCGGGGATCGGCGTTACATGATGAAATATTTTATTCCGCCGCCAAGGGGTTTTACCGGCAAACAAATAATGCCGGGGGGATAGAGGGCGGCATGTCCAACGGCGCCCCCTTGCTGCTGCGGGCGGCCATGAAACCAATCCCCACCCTTTACAAACCTCTGCGCAGCGTGGATATGGCCGACAAGGAACCCTATGCGGCCTCGGTGGAGCGTTCCGACGTTTGCGCCGTCCCCGCCGCCTGCGTGGTGGGCGAGGCGGTCACGGCCTGGGAACTGGCCGGCGCGGTGATGGAAAAGTTCGGCGGCGACACAATGCGTGAGTTGAGTGACAGGTACCAAGAATATTTCCAGTACCTGAAGGGTTTATGATGGAAAAAAACATTGTACTGGTGGGCTTTATGGGTACCGGCAAATCCACGCTGGGCCGGGCGCTGGCCAAGCGGCTGGGCTGTCGCTTTGTGGATACCGACCTGGCTATTGAAGAAATAACCGGACTTTCGGTTGCACAGATATTTCGCCGCCACGGCGCCATCCGTTTTCGTTCCGAGGAGAATCTGCTGGCCAAACGGCTGGCCGGCCAGTTCGGACTGGTTATCGCCACCGGCGGGGGCATGCTTTTAAACAGCGCCAATGTAGAGCTGTTAAAGAAAAACGGAGTGTTAATCGAGCTGCGGGCCGAACCCGACGTAATCGTCAACCGGGTAAAAAACAAAAAACACCGGCCTCTTTTAAAAAAGGGAGACTTGAGTGAAACCGTGACCGGTTTGCTCCGGGAGCGGGAAGGGGTTTACGACGCAGCCGAATTTGCGGTGGATACGGGTCAACTATCATTTGCAGCCGCTTTGAACGTAGTGCATAATTATTTGAAAAAAAAGGGCTACATAAAATGAAAAATGTGTTAATCAGTTTGGGCCAACGCTCTTACAACATTGCCATCGGCAGCGGTATTCTGGACCGGGCCGGGGCGTTGCTGGCCGAATTACCGCTGGGTAAAAAGGCGCTTTTGGTTACCAACCCCGCAGTGGGCGACCTTTACGCCGCCAGGGTGGAAAACAGCCTGGCGCAAGCCGGCTTTCGAGTATTCCGAGCGCAAATACCCGACGGTGAACAATACAAGTCTCTGCAAAGCGCCGCCACACTTTATGACCGGGCCTTTGCCGCCGGGCTGGATCGCAGTTGCCCGGTGGTGGCGCTGGGCGGAGGCGTGGTGGGGGACCTGGGAGGATTCGCGGCCGCCACCTACATGCGGGGGGTGCCGCTGGTGCAAATACCCACCACGCTTTTGGCCCAGGTGGACAGCAGTGTGGGCGGCAAGGTGGCGGTCAATCATCCCCGGGGCAAAAACATCATCGGCGCTTTCTACCAGCCGGTGCTGGTACTGTCGGATACCGAAACATTGCGCACGCTGGCGGGGCGGGAGGTACGTTCCGGCTTGGCCGAAGTGATCAAGTACGGGGTTATTCGGGACGGCCGTTTTTTTGGCTGGCTGGAGAAAAACATCGGCAAAGTGCTGGCCCTGGACCCCGAAGCGCTGGCCCATGTGGTGGAGACATCCTGCCGTGTGAAAGCCGCCGTGGTGGAAGAAGACGAAACCGAGCAGGGGACCCGGGCCATACTTAACTTGGGGCACACCGTGGGACACGCCGTGGAATCACTGACTTATTATACTGACTGCAACCACGGGGAAGCGGTGGCAATGGGCATGGCGACGGCGACCCGTCTGGCTGTGCAACTGGGGCTGTGCCAGGCCGGGGAAGAGAAAAGGGTTAACGAACTGTTGCATAAAGCCGGGCTGCCGCTGCAGATACCCGGCAAGCTGGACCCGCATGAGATGATTAAGGCCATGGCCAGGGACAAAAAGGCCTACGGCGGGGAAATTACTTTTATTCTGCCCAAAACCGTCGGCGAAGTTATAATAAAAAACAATATTTCTGAAACCGACATAGTAAAAGCGGTTCAAGCCTGCCAGGGCCAAAATTTATAATTAAACAGAAAATTTATTGCTTTTTTTTATCATTTAATGTTAAAATTTATAAAGAAGAGTTTTTTTATCCACTTTTTATGCAAAAAAACAGACGGTTCGCATCAAAGCGTAAAGGTTGGTAAAGCGGGCATGGCGAGGCAAATTAAGCCTTTCTCCGGTGGGCGCGTCACATTTACACTATTACGCTGTGGTTACCCAATAACAACTTATTTTCAGTCTGTTAAAGGCAAACGCTTCGAAAGAAGTGGACGCAAAGTCGCGGACCTAAGGCTTATTGCTAAGGTAGCCGGGCAGCCAGGCACGGGAATGTTACATTCCGTGCTTTTATTATCCAGGCGGTTATATAAAAAGTTGACACAAGACAAATAGTTTAGCTCGCATTTATATTACAAGGGATGGACCGCATGAAATTAACCAAAGATTTTTTGGGTGCGCGGTTGGTTAAAGAAGGTGTAATTACCCGGGAACAACTGGAAGAAGCATTGCAAAAACAAAGGGAGAACAAGGGTTTTCTGGGACAGGTGCTGGTTGATTTGGGTTACTGCACCGAGGACGATATAGCCAAAGTAATGGCCAAGCGGTTTGGTGTTCCTTTTATTTCGTTGGAAAATCATATCGTAGATCCCTCCGCCGTAGCCACGTTGTCTGTGGAAGCGCTGAAAAAATACAAAGCGCTGCCCGTCGGTTTTAGTGGGGACAAGCTTATGGTGGCCATGCAGCAACCCAATAATATTTTGGCCATTGACGATATGCGTATCCTTACGGGGCATGATATAAAGCCTGTGATTGCCCCCGACAGCGAGTTGAAGGCGGCCATTGAAAAATACAGCCGGCCCAATATGGAATTCGAGCAGCCGGCCCAAGAGGAGCAGCCCGATGAAGATATTGACATCGAAGCCGACGAGTCGGCGGCCAAACCGGCAGTTCAGTTGGCCAACATGCTCATTGCCCAAGCGGTTGGCGTCAAAGCCAGCGACATTCACATAGAAGCGTACGAAAACTATTTACGGGTACGATTTAGAATAGACGGCGTACTGCACGATATAATGCGGTTGTCCCGGCAAATACACGCGTCGCTGATCTCGAGGATGAAAATTATGGCCAGCATGAACATTGCCGAGCGACGTGTTCCCCAGGACGGCCGGATGTCCATTAAAATTGAGGGCCGAACCATTGATGCCCGGGTAGCCTCATTGCCCGCCAGCTTTGGCGAGCGCTTAACCCTGCGGCTCCTGGACCGGTCGGCTAAAATGATCACCCTGGAGGAACTCGGAGTTGAGCCCGGCGTATTGGCAAATTATAAAAAGGCCATAGGTTTTCCCCACGGCTGTATTTTGGTTACGGGTCCGACAGGCAGCGGCAAAAGCACCACACTTTATGCCAGTTTGACTACCGTGGACCGGGTGGTCAAAAATGTCATCACGGTGGAGGACCCAGTGGAATACCGCATGGACGGCATCAACCAGGTGCAGATAAATCCCAAGGCCGGGCTGACCTTTGCCTCGGGATTGCGTTCCATACTGCGCAGCGATCCGGACATCATCATGGTGGGTGAAATCAGAGACCGGGAAACCGCCAGACTGGCCGTGGAGTCGGCGCTCACCGGCCACCTGGTTTTTTCCACGCTGCATACCAATGACGCGGCCGGCGCCATCAGCCGCTTGACGGAAATGGGCATAGAACCGTTTTTAACTGTTTCATCCCTGGTATGCGTGCTGGCCCAGCGCCTGGCCAGGGTTCTTTGCCCCAACTGCAAAGAAGCCTATGCAGCGACCCGGGATGAACTGCGGGATATACCGGACTTTCCTTGGTCGGACGACGAGTCCCGCGTTCAACTGTACCGTCCCGTCGGATGCATGCGCTGCAGTAACACCGGTTACCGGGGACGGGTGGGCATATACGAGCTGCTTTTTGTTTCCGAGCATATTCAACAGCTGGCGCTGGAGCGCAGATCCGCCAGGGAGATTAAACAAGCCGCGGTGGACGGGGGAATGATTACATTACGCCAGGACGGGATAATCAAAGTTAAAAAAGGTATTACTTCATTGGAAGAATTAGTGAGGGTGGTCCTGTGAGCGATTACGAAACCTTGGATATTAATAGCGTACTTGCCGGCGCGGTAAAAATGCAGGGTTCGGACTTGCACCTGACCGTTGGTAAACCTCCGGTGGTCAGGGTTAACGGCCAACTGGTGCAAATGGACATGCCCGGTCTGACGCCGAATGATATTATGGGACTGTTATACCCGATCCTTACCGCGCAGCAAAAAGAACAACTGAAAAAAGAGTTGGAACTGGATTTTTCCCATTCCATTCCCGGTGTCAGCCGGTTCAGGGGCAATATAATGTGGCAGCGAGGTTCACTGGCGGTTAATTTTAGGGTGGTGGCCATGGAGATACCGCAAATGGACAGTTTGGGCCTGCCGCCGGCAGCCAAAAATATCGCGCAGTTACCACGGGGATTGGTGTTGGTTACCGGCCCCACGGGCAGCGGCAAGTCCACCACCCTGGCTTCCATTATAGATTTGATCAACCGGAGCCGTTGCCTCAACATAATCACCGTGGAAGACCCGATAGAATTTTTACATAGTCATAAGCAGTCCATCATCAAACAGCGCGAGGTGGGCAGCGACACCCATACCTTCGCCGCCGCTCTGCGGCATGTCCTCCGCCACGACCCCGACGTCGTTTTAATTGGTGAAATGAGAGATATGGAGAGTATATCCATATCTTTAACCGCCGCCGAAACCGGCCATTTGGTTTTTTCCACATTACACACTCAAACGGCGCCGCTGGCCGTCAGCCGCATTGTCGATGTATTTCCGGAGGGCATACGCAACCAGGTCAGGCAGCAGCTTGCCGATTCCATACAAGCGGTCATAGCCCAGCAACTGATTCCCCGCACCGACGGAAAGGGCAGAGCAGCGGCTGTGGAAATGCTGCTGGCCAACTCGGCGGTGCGAAACCTGATCCGGGAGGGCAAGGAATACCAGCTGTATACCGTTATGCAAACCAGCCGTAATATGGGCATGCAAACCATGGATCAAGCCCTGGCCGAGTTGTGCTTTGCCGGCGCGATTACCCGGGAGCAGGCTTTGAACAAAGCCGTCGACCGGGTTGAACTGGAACGTGCTTTACGGAAAAACGTTTTATGTTAAAAAATAAAACGTTTTAGTCGAAAGTCCAAAGTCCAAAGTCCAAAGTCCAAAGTCCTTTAAGAAGCAGACTTTCTATTTTGACTTCAGACTTTAGGCGTTTGACTGTATATCGAAAGGTTGAGCATCTGTATATTGCTTTGGACGTCTGTTTTATTAACAAAGAAGAATTTAAGAAGCTTCTTAAACTTACCGAAGAAGTCAGCCGAATGATTTATGGTCTTATTAAATATCTGCACAAACCTTCTAACCAATGACTTTAGACTTTCGACTTTTGACTTCGGACTGATATGCGAGGTTGATTTTATGCCGCTGTATGCCTACGAAGCTTTTGACAATACAGGCGTTCCGGTTAACGGCAAGCTGGAAGCCGAACAGGAGCAATTCGCCGTTGCCAGGCTGCGTAAAATGGGTTACAGCATTGTCGACCTGGAAGAGATTAAGGAATCACCCTTAAAAAGATCCTTTCAATTCAGTAACAAAAAAATTAAGATTAGCGACATCAGTTTTTTCAGCCGGCAGCTGGCGGCCATGCTGGCGGCCGGCATACCGCTTACCCGCTGCCTATACACTTTGCATGAACAGACAAACAACCCAACCTTGAGCCGCGCCGTCGGTGAAGTGGCAAAAAATGTGGAAGGCGGCATCAGTTTTTCCGATGCCCTGCGGGCTTATCCGGATGTTTTCTCCTCCATGTACGTGGATATGGTTAAAGCCGGGGAAATCAGCGGTTCCATGGAGGAGATGTTAAGGCGGCTTTCCGAACAACTGGAACGCAACAAAAGCTTGCGGGACCAGATCCGTTCAGCTACTTTTTACCCGCTGGTGGTATTGATATTTGCTTTTGTCGTGGTGCTGGCGATGATGTTTTTTGTTGTGCCCATATTCATTGGCTTTTTGCCGCCAAACGCGTCATTGCCGCTGCCCACCAAAATTGTCGTCGGTGCCAGCGAAGCGTTGCGCAATTATTGGTATTTGCTTATGTCGGGTTTGGTTATCACGGTTATCAGCCTGCGTTTTTATTTGACCGGCGAAAGCGGCAAAAAAGCATGGGATACAGTTAAATTCAAGCTGCCGGTATTTGGCGAGCTTTTCAAAAAAGCCACCATTGCTGTCTTTTCACGCACTTTGGCAACCCTTTTGTCCGGAGGTATCCCGGTTTTACAAGCTTTGGACGCCGCCGGCCCGGCATCCGGCAGTGTGCAAGTGGCTGAGGCGGTTAAAAAAACCGGGCTTGGTGTCCAGGAGGGACAAAGCATTGCCGTGTTGCTTAAAAACAGCGACTTTTTTCCGCCCATGCTGGTTAACATGGTGGCCGTCGGGGAAGAAACCGGCCAGCTATCTACTTTATTGGGACGGGTGGCTGATTTTTACGAGGAAGAAGTGGCAACTATGACCAAAGGTTTGACATCGCTTTTAGAGCCGGTGTTGTTGATAGTTGTTGGTTGTGTAATCGGCGCCATTGTCATATCCGTATACTTGCCTATATTTTCCGTTGTAACTTCGGTGGGGAGATAATGAACATTGGCATTAATGGCCTGGGAGATATTATGGCTGGTTGGCCAAAAGATTAAGGAGTTGAATATTTTTTGAGGCTGTTTAAGCCATCCGGCGCGGTGGGGCTGGAACTGGACACCGGCGTTATCCGCGCCGTCGAAGTAAGCGGCACGTTACGCTCCACCGCCCTGGTCAAAGCCGGGCAAGTGGAAACCCCGCCGGAAGCCGTGGTGGAAGGGGTAATTGAGGATGTTGAAGCTGTGGCCGGCGCGCTGGACAAATTGTGGTCCAAAGCGGGGTTTGGCAGCCGCGAAGTGGTGCTGGGCGTATCGAACCAGGGCGTGTTGATGCGCTTGGCCAACTTCCCCAAAATGCCCGGAGACAAGCTGGCCAAAATGCTTCGTTACCAGGCCGGCGAATATTTTCCCATTCCACTTGAGGAATTGGTGCTGGATTATGCTGTTGCCGGCGAGGTGCGGGGAGAAACCGGGGCGCATATGGAGGTGCTGATGGTGGCCGCCAGGCAGGATATGTTGGGCAAATACCTGCAAGCCCTGTCTGCCGCTTCTCTGACGCCCAAGGTTGTGGATGCTTCTCCTTTGGCCCTGATGCGCACTTTGCCGGATTCCAGGCTGTCCGGCACCGTAATACTGGCCGATATATCCAACGGGATGAGCACGCTGCTCCTGGTAATCGGTGGTGTGCCGCGCGTTGTCAGGATGATGCCCAATGTACCGCAATATTCGGTCGGGAAAAGTGATTATGCGGTGGGCGCAGTGCTTGAAGCCGAGCAGCAGGTTGCCTCGGCGCTGGCGGAAGGTGAACCCGGTGATTTATGGTTTCAACGGGGTGCGGTTTTGGCCAGTGAAATTAGATCATCCATTGGTTATTACATTGCCCAGCGCGAGGCCATATCGGTGGATTGCCTGTTCCTCAGCGGGCGCGGCGCAATGGTTGACGGCTTGCCGGAATTCTTTGGGTCGGAACTGGGCGTGCCGGTGGAAATTATCAACCCCCTGGCCGGTTTTAAGGAACCCGTTCAGGCACGGAACATTGATTGGACGCGTCGGGGGCCTGCTTTTGCAGCAACCATTGGGCTGGCCCTGAGGGGATTGGAGAATTGATATGAGTATTAACATCAATTTATTGCCGGCCGAGATTAAAATGCAATGGACCCAAAGGCGCAGGCGGCAGAAAATAATTGCTGCGGCGGGCATTGCCGGCATCCTGGTGCTATTTGTGTACAGCACTTTGCTTTTAACAACTTTTCAAGCCCGGGCCGAGGTGACCGCGCTGCAAAAGGAGCGGCTGGTTTTGGAACAGCACTTTCCGGCGCTGGAGCAATACGCCCAACTGCAAACCCGGGTTGTACATAGTGAGGGGATAATAAAACAAGCAATGGGGACCCCGCCCGACTGGGTTTCGGTTTTAAACGACATCGGACGGTATATACCGGTCAACGTGTGGTTAACTTATTTTTCGGCCAAATATGAACATGTGCATGAACAAAAGAAGGATACAAATTTGCCGGCTAACCGGGCCGTTGTCACCAACGCTCCGGCACAATCTCTACCGGTCATACCGGGCGGAAAGTCGCCCTTGGACGGGGAAGTGGTGATTCGGGGATATGCCTATGACCACCGGTCCGTGGCCCAGTGGCTGGAACAAATCCGCCAAGTATCCGGGTTGACCGGTGTAAGCTGTCAGTTTTCCACCGGGGATAATCTTGATGGAAAAGATATAGTCAGTTTTGAAATAAAAGCCCAAATATTGCCCGGCCCCCCCGCACCATACGTAAGCGGAAAGGCGGTGGCTTATAAATGATTAAAGGCAATCAGCCCCGGGTCGGTTTGCCGGTTGTTGTTCTGGGGATGGCAATACTGCTTATAGTGGGCCTGTTGTTTTATCACCAGGTCAACGCTCTAAAAGCCGCCCGCGCGGAGATGGCCGCCGAAAGGGCGGCCCTGACCCAAACCTACGCGCGCCTGCAAAATTTAATCCATATTAAGGAGCAGTCTGCCGAACTCAGCGAAAAAATGCGCCGGATGGAAAAAAGTTTGCCTGGCGACCCCCTGGAGAATGAGTTGATTAACGATATAGACATAATTTCGGCCCAAGCCGGTGTGGAATTGGTACAAGTACGCTTTGAGGAACACTTGACGCAAAAAGATTTTATGGAAATACCGCTGGATATGTCTTTTCAAGGCAGCTATTACAACCTGTTCAATTTGCTGGCCGGCTTGCAGAATTGCCCGCGGGCCATGCGAATAGAAGCATTCAAGATTAGAGAAAACAAACAAGACCGGTTCGCCCTGATGGCGGAGATTACCGCTACTGTATTTTATGCTGAAGGAGTGAAAAAGCATGCCAGACAGTAAAATTAACCAAATATTGGGCCAGCTGGTGCCGTTAATTAAAAACCACAAAAAGAATGCGGCCGTGGCCGCGGTTTTGGTGTTGGCTTCCTTCGCCGGTCTGGCTTACATAATAAAACTTAATTTGGACTTTGTAAAAGCCGCCCAAGTTGAGCCGGCCGGGTCTCTGAAGCAGGTTGCGGCGGGTGTCGAAGAGCGGCCGGACGACGTAAATAACGCCGGCACCTATTTGCCGGAATTGCAAAGGAAAATAGGAAGCGAGCCGGAGGTTCGCGACCCTTTTAATGTGGCTTATAATCTTAAAGGAGTGATTACCGGAGGAAACAGTGGCAGCATGGCTATTATCGAGGCGGGAAACACGGCGTACGTAGCCGGTGTGGGGGAAGATATTGAAGGAGGCTGGAAGGTCAAGGAAATCAAAGCCGGCGCAGTGACTTTGACAGCAGGCGAGCAAGTTATGGAACTTAAATTCAACGGGCGGGTGAAAACAAGGCAAATTCAAGTAGATACGCCGGAAAACGCACAACCGGTGGGCAGTGAAGAAGGTGCCGGCCAATGAGCAAAAAAACTGCAACCTTTTTAATTGCATTGTTGGTGGCATTAATCTTAATATTCGGCGCGACGCCTGCATTTCCCACCATAACCGCAACCGGCGGTTACTTGTTCGGCGGAGACGGCGGTAAAATTTCCATGGATGTCAGGGATGCGGATTTAAGAGACATACTGTCGGCCTTGGCCGTGACAATGGGCGTAAATATTATTCTGTTGGAAACCAAACCCGAGAAAATTGATTTCAAAGTAGAAAATATTACGGCCAGGCAGGCATTGGAGCTTATTGTTCAGCAGCAGGGTCTGGCCTATTTGCAAAACGGAAACACTATCGTGGTCGGTGAGCCGGGCAAACTTAAAGATGATTTTTTTAACCAAATGATCCTGGTCAAATTCGACCTGTTTTACATACCGTCCCATGAAATAAGCGAGTTGTTGAGCGAACTGGGGATTGAACAAGACAATATATTGGTTTACACCAACCCCCGCGCCATCTGGGTCCAGGGCACCGCCCAGTCCCTGCAAAAGGTGCAGCAGCTCATTAACGCGGTGGATACCGAAGAAAACCGGCTTTCCCTGGATTATAAAATACTGGCCACCACCCATATCTCAACCGGACGGGTGGTGGAGTTGCTGGAGCGGGTGGGCATCGAGTTGGAGCGTTATGTGGAGTTGGACAACCGGCTGCTGGTGTTCGACCGGGAGCTGTTCCCCCACTGGGAGCCGGTGCAAGAACTGGTCCGGCAGTTGGACGGTCCCGCCGCCAACGAGCAAAAAGTCTTTATTTATCATTTGAAAAATATAGTGGCCGGGGATGCGGCGGAAAGGCTGGACGAGTTTGGATTCGACGGGGTAAAAGGGCTAACTTACAACTACGACCGGTTTAGCAAGGAATTGCTGGTCATTTGCCCGCCCAGCTTGGAGGTCCGGGTGCGCAGCGCCCTGGTCAGTCTGGACCAGACCCGGCAAAAAACCAAAGTGCCGGTGCTTACCGAAAGCGGCGAAAAGGCGCGTAACCGGGTACACGCCATGCGCGATTTGCTCAGTGAACTATCGGGCGTATCCATCAGCGATATGCATATTTCCAGGAATCTATCCGGGGACAGCAAAAATCCCAAGTATGTTTTATGGGTGGAAGAAACGCCGGACAAGGCGCAGTTGATTAAGGACCTGATTGATGAAATGGGAGGCGGCGCTGACGACTCGACATAAGAACGACAAGCAATATATATGCAAAAAAATTAATAAAGATGGCTAAAGTTATATTTTTATAATATTAAGTAAAAATTGTTCAAGGTTTGTTTGGCAATTAAAAAAATTATAAAGGAGGTGAAAAAGTGTTTCAAAGAATCAGCTATGCGCTAAAAAATCGCAATGGTTTCACGTTGGTGGAACTGATGATTGTAGTGGTTATCATTGGCGTTTTGGCCGCAATTGCCGTGCCTGTTTACCAGAATGTCACTGATAACGCAAACAGAAACGCAGTAGAGGCAAATTTAAGAATAATCGATGGCGCAGTCGCACAGTTTCAAGCCAATAATGGGGATGATCCAACCGGCATTGATGACTTGGCAACCGATTATATCCAAGCAGTTCCTGTGGGACCGGGTGGCACAACATATGCTTTAAATACTAATACCTGGAGAGCAGAGGCCACAAGAGATGGTACCCCGGGTTGGTGGACAGCTACTGGTGCTACAGTATCATTACCTGTGAATTGGAATCCGTAGCCGCCCTAATTCCCAAGTTGTGGGTGTCAGGCACCAAACCTATAAAATTATTACTAAAAAGGAAACACCTCCTGCCGGAATGTTGTTGGCGGGTGGTGTTTTTTTGAAAATGGCTCCATTTGTGGGGTGAATCCAAATACCCACACATGCTGCAAATAAAAGCACATTTTATGGTTATTTCCAATTGAAGATAGCAGTGACCCTTCTAAAGGATTTTATTTGTTTTTGCGTAACTGATAATCTTAGACTATTTATGGTAGTTTCAATGGAAATTTGACAGCAAGGCAGTACATAAATAGTATACAGACTTTATTTCTTGGTTTTTTTCATATAACGTTTGAGGTTCGGCTTTATAGTTAGTTTTCCAGACCTGCAGTTTTGCACCGGCACCGGAGACACCATGGAAGATGCCATTAATGATGCAATAATTTAAAAAATAACTGGATAAGGGCAGCATACGGGGATAATATAAAAATCCCCGAGCCTTCTAACCATGACGATTCAGACATGAGATAGTATATATTATCTTTACTGAATCAAGCTCATTCAAGGTGCGGTATCAATACTAACGGTATTGGTAACTTCGTTCCAGGTCATTGCCGCCCCAAGGAATTCGGCAACAAACTCCAGCGGCACATATATATAGCCCTTATCAGTAAAGACCGGCTCGTTGATTTCAACAGGTTCGCCATTCACCAGCGCCGTGTGGGCGCCGGTTTTCAGCTTGACTTCTCTTTCCCCGGCGGTTAAGGTTATTATCCGGGTGTCCCGGTCCCAGTGCGCTTTAATTCCAAGGGGTTGGGCTATGGAACCAACCGGCGCCAGGATATGGCCGTTTTTCATAATCACCGGCACATCCAACAAAATGGGGCCGGCTTGCAATTTTTTATTGGCCGGTGGCAATTCAGCCTTTATTCTAACCACATATACCTGAACATCTTCTTTGCGCCGCTGCCAGCTTTTCAAATGGTCTTCCCACCAGCCGGCTATAATGTATCCCCCGTCTTCGGTGCACCGGACAGAAAATCTCTCATCATATTCGCCTTCTTCCAGGGTTTTCTCCCACAGTTTTTTGCCGCCGGCATCGGTTCCCGCCAGATAAAACTCAAATTCACCGGCGTCGGAAGAATTGGAAAACCCGGCCACCACATATCCGCCGTCGACAGTTTGCCGCACTGTTTTACCTATATCCCAGCCCTTTCCACCGATGGCATTCTCCCATTGGATATTCCCCGAGGAGTCTATCTTGATCAGATGTATGTCAAAATTGCCGGATTGGAAAGATGAAGTTTTACCCACCACAATATATCCGCCGTCAGATGTTTGTTCCACAACTTCGGGTATGTCCCAGCCCTCGCCGCCTACGGTGGTCTCCCACCGGGTATCGCCGTTCGGACCGATCTTGACCAAATAAGCGTCATACCCCCTGACGCCGAATGAAGCTGTTTTACCGGCCAGTATGTAACCTTTGTCTCCGGTTTGCCGCACCCATGTGCCGTGGTCGTCTTCCTTGCCGCCGAAAGTTTTTTCCCACTCCACTTTGCCCGAAGCGTCGGTTTTAATCAGGTAGACATCATAATCACCGGCGCCAAAGGAATTGGTTTCCCCCACAACTATGTAACCACCGTCGGCGGTTTGGTCCACGCAGGCGCCGGTGTCCTCGCCGGCCCCGCCCAATGCGCGCCGCCACTGCTTTTCGCCCCGGTCATTGGTTTTAACCAGGAAAACCTGTTTATCCCTGTCCTCGGAATAAGACTGCGTAGTGCCGGTAATAATCAGACCACCGTCGGTGGTTCGAGCCACAAAAGCGCCACTGTCGTTTTTAGAGCCACCGTATGTGTGCTTCCCCCGCTTTTGACCGGCAGCGTCCAGCTTTACCAGATAGGCGTCATAACCACCGGCGCCGTGCCGGCGAGCCGAACTGGAATATGTTTCGCCCACCACAATATAGCCGCCGTCAGGGGTTTGCAAAGCGGAAAAACCGCGGTCGGCCTGTTTGCCGCCCATGGTGTTTTCCCACTCCACCTCCGGGGATATTGCGGCCAAGGCATTGTTTGCCACTATAAAGCATGTAAACAAAATCGGTAATGCGCCAAACAATATGACCCGCCAAAAGCCGTTGTTGTACCGCATTTACATTTCTCCTTTATCAACACATTAAATTGCGCTTTTTTGATATCAAAAAATAATACCAACGTTAGTATCCCATAGGGATAAGATTTGTAAAGGCATAAACTAGCATTCTATTCTATTTTATTATATTATAATAAATAGTTAACTTGTAATAAATAGTTAACAGGTGACCAACTATTGAAGAATTTAGCATCATCCATCATCTAGTGCCAAGTCCGTTTGTGAAAAAGAACTTTCAACTGGGGTGTTGAAAGAAGTGGCTTTTATAAAAAATGAAAATGGTTGGGCTCTGCCTACGGTGCTGATGGTTATGTTAGTTGTTACACTTCTGGGCACGGCTCTATGGCAATACAGCGTAGCTGAAAATCTACAAGTAACCAAAAACGAGAAGCAAATGCAAGCGCGTTATTTGGCCCGGGCCGGGGTTGAGGCCGTCAGGGATGCCTGGCTTGATTCGAGCCTGGGTAACAAACCCACGGGGAAAGTCGAAACAGTATATTTAATGCTGGACGGGACTTTTCAAAAAGAAAGTGCGCTATCAAAAGAGCAGATAAAAAGTCAAACCATCGGTCATGTAAGTGCCACGGTATCACATGATAAAGGCGAATGGACGATTACTTCAATAGGCGAGGTAGACAGCGTCAGTCAAACAGTGAATGCAACTTCTACGCCGCTTGTTTATGGTCATGAACTGGAGCCGCCCTGGTATAATGAAGAAGATGATAATATTTTGCCTGGACCGAATACCCAAACATTGAGCGATTTCGACGAAAACTTGATGTACCATGACGAGGTCAGGGGAGTGGCTTTGGTGGAATCCAAAAATACTCTGCAGATGCAAAATGACAATGATAACAACAAAGTGGCGTATATAGCCCAGCACCTGTTTTTTCAAAGCGCCGTAGATCTTCGTTTATATACTGATTGGTGGTGGGTTGTCCCTATTGACACATACCAAGGATTTATGGTTGCGTCGGCTGAAACCGTGGTTTTTAACGACCGGTTGGATGTGCGCGTGGGAATTCTGTCTTTATCTTATGGGGTGTTGGTGTTGCACGTTCCCGAGGGGTTGGGGGTGCCGGGAGAAAAAGTTAGGGCAGCACCCGGTTA
>JAKSCU010000180.1 GCA_022360435.1 Bacillota bacterium | reverse complement strand
TGCCCACGGCAATCACGGTGGTGGACGCCAACCTGGCGTTATACCGGTATAGATCGGCCCGTGATGCCGTTGACAAAATATAGATATGTAAAATTTATCAAGGGAAAGGGGTGAGAAAAGTTGGCTGCTGGCGATTACGATCCGCACAGTCAGGATATCCTGACCAGAGTGCACCACGAGTTGAACTTTTGGGGGTTCCCCCACGGGCCGGTGGACTTGTTCGGCTTGGGGGCGATGAACCTCAAAACCATTGTCATGACCTGGGTTGTCATGATCCTGGTGATTATCTTCACTGTTTTGGCCACCCGGAACATGCAATTGAGGCGACCGGGCAAAATGCAATTGATGGTGGAGGAGGTTTTCCGGTTTTTACGGGGATTGGCTGTGGAGAACCTGGGTGTGAAAAAGGCCAATTCCATGATGCTTCTTGTTTTCAGCCTTTTCATTTACCTGTTGTTCTGTAACCTCTGGGGTCTGGTGCCCACCATGATGTCTCCCACGGCGGACCCCAATACCACATTGGGCATGTCGGTGTCGATATTTATTCTAGCGCAGTTGATGGGCCTGTACTACAAGGGGTTTGGTTATTTCAAGCACTTCGTGCAACCTTTCGTTTTTTTCCTGCCTATTAACATAGTTGAAGAACTGTCCAAGCCGCTTACGCACGGCTTCCGTATATACGGCAATATCTACGCCGGTGAGGTGCTGATCGCTGTGCTGTTGGGGTTAATCCCGCTTACGGCCACGATACTGGGCGGGTTTACCGCGACGGTGGTATGGCTGTCGTTCAGCATTTTTGTCGGCACGGTTCAGGCATTTATCTTTACCATGCTTACTATAGTTTATGTTTCCATGGCTGCGGCCGATCATCATTAGAACATAATTTAAAGCTTGTATCTCGCTAATTGATTGCGATATGCACATGCCATTTAATGTTAAATTTTATTTTGAAGGGAGGGGAAAAGTATGGAGTTAGGAGCTGCTGCTGCCATTGGCACGTCTTTGGCCGTGGGGCTGGCCGCCGTCGGCGCCGGTGTCGGTAACGGTCTGGTAACCGGCCGGACCGTGGAGTCCATCGCCCGCCAGCCTGAGATGAGGGGTACACTGATGACCTTGATGTTCATTTCTGTAGGTTTGATTGAGGCGCTGCCCATTATCTGTGTCGTTATCGCGTTTATTTTAATGGGTCATATCGGTTAACCCACAACCCGGGCGTTGTGGTAAAAGGGCGGCATGGCGGGTTGGCGCCTATAGTGTCAACCGCTATCGCCTTCCTTTTGTCACAAGGGGAAAGAAAGGTCAAAGGAAGGAGGTTAGGTTGTGGAATCAATTTTCGATTCTTTGGGCCTTAACGCCACGATTTTTGCACAGGTTATTAATTTTACTTTGTTGCTTGTGTTTCTGCGTATCGTTGTTTATCCGCATATAGTTCGCATCATGGAAGAAAGGCAGAACTATATCGAAAACAGTGTAACCGCGGCGGAGGAAGAGCGCAAGCAGGCCGAGGAACTGCGCCGGCAATATCTGGCTGATATGCAGAAAGCCAAGGAGGAGGCGCGGGACATAATCCAAAAGGCTACCAAGGCCGGTGAAGAGCAGGCCCGCGAAATTATAGAAGCCGCCAAAGCAGAATCCAACCGCATCAAAGAAACCGCCTTGGAGGATATAAATCGGGAGAAGGAGAAGGCTGTTGCCGAATTGCGCGAGCAGGTGGCCACCCTGTCTATTCTGGTTGCCGGCAAGGTTGTGAATGAAAAAATCACCGCCGACATTCAGCGCGGTATGATTGATGAATTTATTAAAGAGGCAGGGGATCTGCCATGTTAAAAGGGGCCGTGGCCGGGCGGTACGCCGAGGCTCTTTATGGGATTGCGGTGGAGAATAAACTTGTCGACCGGCTGGAAGAGGAATTGAAGGCTGTGGTAGGGGTGCTTGAGGAGTCGGTGCAGCTCAAAAAGGTCCTTTTCCATCCCCGCATAACCGCCGCGCAGAAAAAGGAAGTGCTGGCAGGCCTTTTTGCGGGCCGGGTTTCCGAGGTGGCCATGAACTTTTTGGGCATCCTGGTGGAACGCCGGCGGGAGGCTTACCTGGCCAACATCACCGATTATTTCGCCGATCTGGCCGACAAGGCGCGCAATATCAGCGACGTCAAGGTGACTTCGGCGGTGGAACTGAACGAAGGTGAAAAGAAGGCGCTGACCGACGCCATGGCCAGTTGTACCGGTAAAAAGGTGAGGCTCAGCTATGATGTGGAACCGCAACTGCTGGGCGGCGTGGTGGTTCGCGTCGGCGACAAGGTTATCGACGGCAGTGTGCTGGCCCGCCTGCAAAACCTGCGCGAACACCTCAGGCAAATAAGTTAAATGTGGATAGGGGTGAAACAGTAGATGAATTTGCGACCTGAAGAAATCAGTTCTATTATTCGGCAGCAAATTGAGAAATATAAGGCCGAAGTTGAAGTCAGCGACGTGGGTACGGTAATCCAGGTCGGCGACGGCATCGCCAGGGTTTACGGCCTGGAAGAATGCATGGCCATGGAATTGCTGGAGTTCCCCGGCGGCACCATGGGCCTGGCACTGAACTTGGAAGAGGACAACATCGGCTGCGTGCTCCTGGGTCCATACTCCCACATTAAGGAGGGCGACACCGTTAAGCGCACCGGCCGGATTATCTCCGTGCCCGTTGGCGACGCCATGATCGGGCGAGTGGTGAACCCGCTGGGCCAGCCCATCGACGGTATGGGCTCCATCAACAGCGACAAATTCCGCCCGGTGGAAAGAATTGCCCCCGGTGTTATTGAGCGTAAGTCGGTGCACCAGCCGCTGCAAACCGGCTTGAAGGCTATTGATTCATTGATTCCCATCGGCCGGGGCCAGCGGGAATTAATCCTGGGCGATCGCCAGACCGGTAAAACCGCCATCGCAGTAGACACAATCATCAACCAGAAGGGCAAGGACGTTATCTGCGTATACGTGGCGGTGGGCCAGAAAAATTCCACCGTGGCCAATGTGGTGCAAAGGCTCAAGGATACCGGCGCCATGGATTACAGCGTCGTGGTGTCCGCCACCGCCTCGGAACCGGCGCCGCTTCTGTATATTGCTCCTTTCTCCGGAGTGGCTATTGCCGAGGAGTTTATGGAGCAGGGCAAGCATGTGTTAATCGTTTACGACGACCTGTCCAAACAGGCATCGGCCTACCGTGAAATGTCGCTGCTGCTGCGCCGGCCCCCCGGACGTGAAGCTTACCCGGGAGACGTGTTCAACTTGCACTCTCGCCTGTTGGAGCGGGCCTGCAAGCTGAACGACGAGCTGGGCGCCGGTTCCATTACCGCGCTGCCCATTATTGAAACCCAGGGCGGCGATGTTTCGGCCTACATCCCCACCAACGTCATTTCCATTACCGACGGCCAGATTTACCTGGAGCCCGACCTCTTTTACGCCGGTATCCGCCCCGCCGTCAACGTGGGTATCTCGGTATCCCGGGTGGGTGGCGCGGCCCAGATCAAGGCCATGAAGCAGGTGGGCGGCACTCTGCGCCTGGACCTGGCCCAGTACCGGGAGTTGGCGGCTTTCGCCCAATTCGGATCGGACCTCGATAAATCCACCCAAGCCCGTCTCGTCCGTGGCGAGCGCATGGTGGAACTGCTGAAGCAGAACCAGTACGTGCCCATGGATGTTGAAGACCAGGTGATTTCCTTGTTTGCCGGCGCCAACGGTTTCCTGGACAGCCTGGAGGTGGAACAGGTGCAGCCCTTCGAGGCCGGCCTGCTCAAGTTTATCAAGTCCGAAAAGGCCGAACTGCGTCAAGAATTGAGCGACAAGAAAGAGATTACCGAAGACTTGAAGGCCAAGCTTAAAGAAGCCATCAAGGCATTCAAGGATGACTTTGTACAGTAAGCACCCGGCAGAGTATACAGCGAGGTGGTGAGATAATCAGATGTCAAGTTTGCGCGACCTCCGACGCCGCATTAAAAGCATCAAGAGCACCCAGCAGATCACCAAGGCCATGAAGGCGGTGTCCGCGGCCAAGATGCGGCGGGCCCAGGATAATGTGCTGGCCGCCAGGCCTTTTGCCAAGCGGGTACGCGACGTATTGGGCCGGGTCGGGTCGGCTTCGGTGGGCATGAAACACCCGCTGCTGGCCGTGCGCGAGCCCAAAAAGGTGGCCTTCGTGGTGGTCACCGCGGATCGCGGCCTGTGCGGGGGTTTTAATGCCAACGTGATCAGGAAATCCGTTCAGGAGATGAATAAGCGCCAGAATGTGGAAGTTGTTGCCGTGGGCCGCAAGATACGTGATTTCTGCCGCCGCCGCGGCTACAAGATCCCCCAGTCATACGTGGGCCTCGGAGAAACGGCGGATGTGGGATTCGCCCGTCAGGTGGCGGGGTACGTGATAGATAAGTACACGGCCGAAGAATACGACGAGGTGTATCTGGTATACAGCCAGTTCGTCAATGTGCTGGTGCAAAAGCCGCTGGTCCTGAAACTGCTGCCCGTGGAACCCCCGGAGGGCCGGGAGGGCGACAAGCAGGCCAACTACATCTTTGAACCAGAAGCCGAAGAGATCATGGGCAAGATGCTGCCTATGTACATTGAAAACGCCCTTTTCCAGGCGCTGCTGGAATCCAAGGCCGGCGAGCACAGCGCCCGCATGACGGCCATGGACAACGCCACCAGCAATGCCGCGGACATGATCGACAGGTTGACGCTGTCCATGAACCGCGCCCGCCAGGCCGCCATCACCAAGGAGATTTCCGAGATTGTCGGCGGCGCCGCCGCCCTGGAGTAATTCGGGGCGCCCACTGAGGGGGCGTTTATTGAAGGCAAAGGAGGTATGGAGAAGCTAATGGCTAATGTTGGCGAAGTGGTACAGGTCATTGGCGTGGTGGTGGACATCCGCTTCCCGCCCGGACAGGTACCCGACATATACAACGCTGTTAAAATAACCAGCGACAAAGAAGACATGTTTGGCAAAAAATTCGACCTCACCCTGGAGGTGGCCCAGCACTTGGGCAACAACATCGTGCGCACCGTGGCCATGTCCGCAACCGACGGCCTGGTGCGGGGGATGCAGGCGGTTGACCTGGAGAAACCCATCAGCGTGCCGGTGGGCAAGCCGGTGCTCGGGCGCTTGGTGGACGTACTGGGGCAGCCCATTGACGGCAAAGGTGAAGTGGTAAGCGAAAACCAGTTTCCCATTCACCGCCCGGCTCCCCCGCTGGTGGATCAGTCCACCCAGGAAGAGCAGTTGGAAACCGGGATCAAGGTGATTGACCTGCTGGTGCCGTTCCTCAAAGGCGGCAAAATTGGTTTGTTCGGCGGCGCCGGCGTGGGCAAGACGGTTATTGTGCAGGAGCTCATCAACAACGTCGCCATGCAGCACGGCGGTATCTCCGTGTTCGCCGGCGTGGGTGAGCGTACCCGTGAGGGCAACGACCTGTTGAATGAAATGACCGAATCCGGCGTTTTGGACAAGATGTCCATGGTGTTCGGTCAGATGAACGAGCCCCCGGGAGTGCGTCTCCGGGTGGCCTTGACCGGCCTGTGCATGGCCGAATTCTTCCGGGATGAACTGGGGGCCGACACCCTGCTGTTCATTGACAACATCTTCCGTTTCACCCAGGCCGGCTCCGAGGTCTCGGCGCTGCTGGGCCGGATGCCTTCGGCCGTGGGCTATCAGCCCACGCTGGCCACCGAGATGGGCCAGATGCAGGAGCGTATTACGTCCACCAAGCAGGGGTCGGTTACATCGGTGCAGGCGGTGTACGTGCCCGCCGACGACTTGACCGACCCGGCTCCGGCCACCACATTCGCGCACTTAGACGCCACCGTGGTGCTGTCCCGGGCCATCTCCGACCTGGGGATTTACCCGGCTGTGGACCCGCTGGACTCCAGTTCGCGGATTCTGGACCCCAATGTTGTCGGTGAAGAGCACTACACCACCGCCCGGAGGGTCCAGAAGGTCTTGCAGCGTTACAAGGAACTGCAAGATATTATCGCCATCCTGGGTATGGAGGAACTTTCCGACGAGGATAAAATAACCGTGGCCCGGGCCCGGAAACTGCGCACTTTCCTGTCGCAGCCATTCTTCGTGGCGGAAAACTTCACCAGTTACAAAGGCAAATACGTTTCCCTCAAAGATAATATCCGCGGTTTCCAGGAAATACTGGACGGCAAGCACGACGAACTTCCGGAACATGCCTTCCACTTTGTGGGGACCATTGAAGAAGCTGTGGAGAAGGCTAAGCGCATAGAAGAAGGAAGTGCTTAAATATGGCGGATGAGAAGCTGCAACGCCTGGAAATCGTCACACCCGAGCGTAAAGTGTATACCGAGGATGTGCGGATGGCGGTGCTGCCCGGCAGCGAGGGCGAGTTCGGCGTGCTGCCGGACCATGCCGCGCTGGTTAGCGCTTTGAAGATTGGCGTCATTAGGGTGCACCACGAAGGCAAAGTGTTCAAAATAACCGTCAGCGGCGGTTTCGTCGAGGTGCGCGACAGCAAGGTTACGGTGCTGGCCAATTCTGCCGAGCGGGAAGACCAGATCGACCAGGAGCGGGCCGCGGCCGCCAAGGAGCGGGCCGAGCAGCGCCTGGCCGCGCCGGGCCCGGAAATTGACGTGGCCCGGGCCGAGGTGGCGTTGAAGCGCGCCCTCAACCGTCTGAATGCAGTGGGTTAGCGCGTATTTAGCCGACGTTGCTTAACGTAAAAAAACAAAGTCGCCAAAGTGGTTTTCACAGGCATCTGGAGCGAGCGGAGTAATTTGCCGTAAGTTACCTGTTGCAAGTTATTGCAGCATACTTTTTTATAATGTAAAAAAGGCCGGGTTGTTATTGACAAGCAACCGGCCTTTTTGTACTTTTAGGGGAGTATACCCGGCCATATCTATGGCTTAAAGTAAAGAGAAAACCAACCCGGGCAGCAACTCGTAAATTCAATGTGTTTACCATGTATTTTATTTTGTAGCAAAAAAGAAGGATTGATTTAATGTCTATTTATATTGGCCAACTAGCCTTAGTCAGGCCGGAAACAGAATATAAAGCGACTATATGTTGTTGCTTTATTTCGCACATGGCTGATTACAAAAAAATAATTCCACATCTGC
>JAKSCU010000527.1 GCA_022360435.1 Bacillota bacterium | reverse complement strand
CCGGAAAAAGTACTTTGCTTAATAGCATAGGGGGCATGGACCTCCCCACCACCGGAGAGTTGTTTTTCCAAACACATAATCTCGGCCTGGCCAATGACAACCAGTTAACCCGTTACAGAAGAAATGAAATTGGTTTTGTGTTTCAGTTTTACAACCTGATACCGGACTTGACGGCCAGGGAGAACGTGGAACTGGCCGCCGACCTGGTGGACGAGCCCCTGGAAGTGACCGGCGTGCTGAAGGACGTGGGTCTGGCCGACCGGATGGACCATTTTCCCTCCCAAATGAGCGGCGGTGAACAGCAGCGGGTGTCCATCGCCCGGGCGGCGGCAAAGAACCCCAGCCTGCTGCTCTGTGACGAGCCCACCGGCGCCCTGGACTACCAGACCGGCAAGCTCATCCTGGCCCTGCTGGTGAAAATCAACCGGGACCGGGGCAGCACCGTGGTCATCGTCACCCACAACACCCCCATCGGGGACATGGCCCACCGGGTTATCCGCATGCGCGACGGCGCCATAGTTGACATCATTGAGAACGCCTCCCCCCTGCCGCCGGAAAGGATAGAGTGGTAATGAGCGTCTTGAACAAAAAACTGTGGCGCACCGTCGGCAAAACCCGGGGGCAGTTCCTGGCCGTGGTCGCGGTGGTTACCGTCGGTATAGCCGTTTACATAGCCATGACCACCGCATACTTCAACTTAAATGAATCAAAGGAGAATTTTTACCGGGAGCATAATTTTGCCGACTATTACTTCCACGTAGTCAAGGCTCCGCAACAGGTGACCAAACAGATTGAAAACCTACCCGGGGTAACCGCGGTCACCGGGCGTATACAAAAGGACGTTACTCTGATCAACGACCACAATAAACGGGCCACCGCCCGCTTAACAGGCTATTCCCTGCCCATGGAGCGCCAAATCAACGGCCTGCAACTGCTCACCGGCCGTTTTTTCACCGCCGAGGGGATGGCCGCCCGGCCCGGGGAACAACATACCCGGACCGGGGACATCGAAATACTGGTGGACCCCCAGTATACCGCGGCCAACCGTCTGGACTTCAACGACACCGTTAATATCGTGGCCGAAGGGAAAATAGTGCCCCTGACCATGGTGGGCACCGCCACCGGGCCGGAATTCGTTTATCTGATGAAGGACGCCGCCACCCTTTTGCCCGACCCCAGATCATTCGGCGTTATCGCCATGTCCCGGGAAAGGGCCCAGCAGTTGCTGAACATGCAGGGGCAGGTGAACCAGGTGCTGGTCACCCTGACCCCGGGCACAGACGCCGAAAAAGTGGCGGCACAGGTTAAAAACATCCTGGAACCTTACGGCAACCTGGCCTCTTACCCGCGCAAGCAACAACTCAGCAACGCCATGCTGAAAGGGGAACTGGACGGCCTAAGGGCTTCCTCGCGTTTTATGCCCGTGATTTTTTTGGGTATCGCCGCCGCCATCCAGTTCGTTATCCTGGGACGCATGATCCGCTCCCAGCGGCTGCAAATCGGGGTCATGAAAGCCCTGGGCTACAATAACAGGCAAGTGATGCTGCACTATACCGGTTATTCCGTCTTGGTGGCTTTATGCGGCGCCGGGCTGGGAACTGTGCTGGGTCTGGCCCTGGCCTCAGTCATGTCCCAGGCCTATGCCGTATTTTTCAACCTGCCGGCAACCATTGGAGGAGTGAACACCCAAGCCATACTGTACGGTTTCATCCTCAGCCTGACGATAAGCACCCTGGCCGGATTAACCGCAAGCCGCGGCGTTACCGCCATCAAACCCGCCGAAGCCATGCGCCCCGAACCGCCCAAAAGCGGCGGCAAAACTCTGATAGAAAATTTATCCTGGCTATGGCGCCGGCTGGATAGCGCCTGGAAAATGAGCATCAGATCCGCCGCCCGAAACCGCGGCCGTTTCGTCATCACCGTGGTGGGTGTTGTTTTTGCCGTGGGTATGCTGGTGGTGTCCCTGTTCACCATCGACGCCGTGGACTACATGATAGAATCTCATTTTAACCAGAACCAGCGTTATGATTATTTTGTCCATTTCACCACGCCGGTAAAGGAAAGTGAAATCCTAAACATAGACCGTGTGCAGGGAGTGCAAAAATCCGAACCCCTGCTGGAGATACCGGCAAAAATTTGGTTTAACGGCAAAAGCGAAAACGACTCCGTCACCGGGCTCAACCCCGGGGCCACCTTGAAAAAGCTGAAGGACCACCGGGAGCAGCCCGTCCAAGTGCCCGAAGAAGGCCTGCTCATCAGCCAGAGAACGGCGGACAGGCTGGGGGCAAAGATCGGCGATACGGTGGAAGTGGAAACCTTGCTGGGCATCGGCCCCGCCAGGCACGCCCGGATCAAAATTGTGGGCCTGAACCGGCAGTTGGTGGGGGGAGGCTCCTTTGTTTCCTTGCAACAGGCCAACCGCATTTTGCAGGAAAGACAGCTGGCATCCGGTGTTATGCTGAAGGTGGACCCGGCTTTCGCCCCGCGGATGGAAGGGGAACTTGAGGACATGACCGCGGTGTCGTCCATCCTCAGCCGCCAAAAGGAACTGGATAATTTCAACCAAAATTTGGACGCCATGATTTACGCCATCTCTATTATGGTCATATTCGCCCTGCTGCTGGGCTTCGCCATAGTGTACAACTCTTCGGTAATCAGTTTCTCGGAAAGGCAGCGGGAGCTGGCCTCCCTGCGGGTGCTGGGCTTTTCGGTGCATGAGGTCTCGGGCATTTTACTCAAGGAAAATCTGCTGCAATCCCTGCTGGGCGTAGCCCTGGGCCTGCCCTTCGGCTACCTGATGGTAAAGGGCTATACCAGCGCGTTAAGCACCGACCTGTTTACCTTGCCGGTGACAATCTATCCGGCCACTTACGCCTATTCCGCCCTGGGCGGTTTTTTCTTCATCATGGTGGCCCACTTGCTGGCAGTCAGGGGTGTCCGGCGGTTGAAGTTGGTGGAAGTATTGAAGAATAAAGATTAACGGGAGGCTTAATTATGAAACCGGTGGTCAGACAAAGAAAAAAAATGTTACTCCTGGCGGGCATGGTGGTAATACTGGGCTCAATTACCGCAGCCGCTGTTTTAACCGGCGGAGCCGAAGTGGAAACGGTAGAGGCCCGGACCGGGGACATAATCCGGGCCGTTGAGGATACCGGATATGTTCAGCCCGTCACCAAATACGACTTGCACGCCGCCCAGAACGCCAGAGTCTTTCAGGTACCCGTCGAAACCGGTCAACGGGTTAAAGCGGGTCAAACCTTGGTGGTGCTGGAAAACCTGGACCTGTCACTGCAAATTGAAGATACCCGCTCCCAATTGTCCCAAACCGTAGCTTCTATTTCCGCCACCCAAGCGGCCGCCCAGCGTACCGAGTTGGCCTTGAAAAACGCCGGGGAAAACCTGGAGCGTTACCGAGAGTTGTATGCATCCGGTGCTACTTCCAAGGTGGCATTGGAAGAAGCCCAACTAAAAGTGGAAACCTTGGAGCAAAGCCTGCGGGAACAGTCATCGTTGCTGGAGAGCACCCGGGCCCGGGAAGCGGGCTTGAACCGGTCACTGCTGGACCTCAACCGCAAAGAGGGGCAGCTGACGCTGCAAAGTCCCGTGGACGGCCTGGTCCTGAGTTTGCCGGCCAAACGGGAACAGGTGGTGGCCCCGGGCACGGTGCTGGTCACCGTGGCGGTGCCGGACAAACTTGAAGTCAAGGCGGACATACTCAGCGACGACCTGGGTGAGGTAAAACCGGGCCAGCGGGTCAAAATCACCGCCCCGGTACTTGGTCCCAAGGTATTGTACGGCAAAGTCGGGGAAATATATCCCCTGGCCGAGGAAAAACAATCAGCCCTGGGTGTTATCCAAAGGCGAGTGCCCGTCATAGTCAACCTGGCCGACCCGGCCAACCTGAAACCCGGGTATGAGGTAAAAGTGGCCATTGAAACCTCCACCGGCCGGGGCGTGGTGGTAATTCCCAGGGAAACCGTGCGCACTTTAAAGGACGGCGGCAAGCAAGTGATGGTGATAATCGGCAACCGGGTGGAACACAGGTCGGTGCTGACAGGTATCGGAGACAGGGAAAATATTGCGGTTACCCAGGGGCTAAAAGCCGGGGAAGTAATTATCCGAGATGGAAATCTGGATTTAAAAGCCAACTCCAGGGTCAAGCCAAGCGAAGGTTAAGCGGGGCAACCATAAGGCTGCCCCGCTTAACCCCGCCGGCGCTCAAGCTGTCCTCCGACATAACCTTGTCCTGTTGCGGGCCAAACTTTAGACATTTGCCTAACATAACAGCCGGTTGAGCACAAAAGCCCGGCCACGCTCCAACCGGTTAAATGCCCGGCTCCGAACAGCCGGTACTTAGCCTCCGCAAGCTACCGGTAAAAAGACAACCAAGCTGTCGTCCGCCAACTTGGCGTTTAAACCCTGGTGCGAATGATTGACCAGCACGCCGCCAATTTCCGTGGTCTCTATGGCCAGTTGGGCAATTAAATCCTTTATCACTCCACCCTGCCATTCAATCTCTATTTCCGGCCCGTACTTTTTATACCCTTGTGTGCCCGGGCTGAACTTAACTTTAAGCATATTAAACACCCTTATCCGCTAAAATAGACATAGGTTTCCCGCACCGGGGGGTATCAATACCTGCTCTTCCGCTTTGCTTGCACGGTATTAATAGATCATGCCTCCAAGCCCATTTCCTGCAATTTGCCCGGCGTGGGAATTCCATTGGCGTCCCAGCCCATAACAGCATAATAGTTATCCAGCATCTTTTCCAAGTTCACGGTTTGGCCTTTGGACTCGCCGTCCGGCATAAGCTCTTGGGTGAACCGCTTGGGCAGGGTATCGTCTTTTCTGGAAAAACCGTTTTTGACGTTAAACATTCTCTCCATGTTAAAAATTCTTTCCGCGTTGAAAAGAACCTTTTCTTCCGTGATATCATGGCCCGTCACCAGTTTAAACGCCTCCAACTGTTCCGGCCTCGGCATCCCGGTTTGGTTGGTGGAGCAAATGCCCAGGGAGTCGATGATACAAAAATTAATTTGCGTCCCCTTCACCAGTCCTTCTTTCCCGTCCTCTTCGAAACGGTTGCCCGCGGCCATTTCCGCCCCGAAAACCGGCGCCACCATATGATGGGCGCCTTTGGGCGAAGTCGCGTAGGTCAGCGCCATTCCCTTGGCTCCGCGCGGGTCATATACTGCGGGGGTCATTCCCTTGGAATGTATTGCCAATTCAGGCGCTCCCCACTTTTGCGCCGCATAAACAGGACCTTCCGCCAGGTCGGCGCCTATCCCCTCGCGCCTGGCTATCATTTCCAAGAGCCTGGCTTCGGCTGCACCGTTTCCAAACCTTAGTTCCAGCCCCCCGGTATCTTCCCTGGTCAAAATACCTTTTTCAAAGCATTCCATGGCCAGGGCTACGCAACCGCCGGCAGTAATGGAATCCAGGCCCAGTTCATCACAAACCGCCGACACTTTCAGCATATCCTCCCAGTTGGTTAAACCGCAGTTGGTCCCCAACAAGCCTACCGTTTCAAATTCCGGTCCTTCCAATTTAATTTCACCGTATTTTGCGGAATCAATAGCGCAGTTTTTACTACAAGCGATGGGGCAACTATAACATGCCGCAGATTTGTATAAAACCTTTTGGACCAGAGTTTCCCCTTCAAACTCCTTATTGGCGTCGCTATAACCCCGGCTGAAATTGTTGGTGCACATAAAGCCCGCCGGGTTAATAATTTCCACCAGTTCATTGGTGCCGTGTTTTCTGCGGACCCTTGCTTTAGGATTCTTTTTGAAGTTGGGGTATAACCTTTCCGCCAATGCCATGAGTCCTTGGGGATCTGCCACTTCAACATCCTTTGAGCCACGGACGGCAATGGCCTTGAGATTTTTCGAGCCCATCACGGCGCCGCCGCCGCCGCGTCCGAACTCACGGTAAACGTCTTCAGTAATGCAGGCCAGCTTGACTAAATTTTCACCGGCAACGCCAACGCAAGCGACGTGAATATTGGGATCGCCACCCAGCTCTTCTTTAATCTGATGGTCTGTTTCCGGTATAGCTCTACCCCAAATTTTTTCCGCCGGCTTGATTTCCACCGTATCGTCATCTATCCAAAGATAAACGGGCTTTTCGGCTTTTCCTTCGATTATAATTCCGTCGTAACCGGCAAATTTCAGTTCCGGCCCCCAATGTCCACCTGCCAGCGAATAAGAGTAGGTATTCGTCAACGGGGATTTGAAAGTAACATTTACTTTGTTGTTCCCGGGGACCATGGTGCCGGAATAAGGCCCGTTGAAAAATATTAGTTTATTTTCAGGACCCAACGGGTCGCAGGCGGGATTAACTTCATTGGTTAAGTAGTAAGCCCCTAAACCGCGGCCCCCCATGTATTCTTTAAATAACTCAATGTCGAGTTCTTCCTTGGTTATTAGTTCATGCGTTAAATTTACCCGCAGAATTTGCCCCGCGATGCCGTATTTTTTAGTCATTTTTTGTTTTCCCCTTTTATGCTTGATAAAATTTACCCGCTTCTTCCCTCTCTAAAAACAAAAGGGCTTCTTCCGGGCAATGTTTTACACACTGAGGATC
This sequence comes from Bacillota bacterium, assembly GCA_022360435.1. GTDB lineage: Bacteria > Bacillota > Desulfotomaculia > Desulfotomaculales > Desulfallaceae > BRH-c8a. The sequence goes on along the minus strand of JAKSCU010000527.1, from coordinate 645 downwards.
GCCGCCGCAAAGTTCACAAATTAAAACGTACTTTTCCGTGGGATGAACTTTAATGGCATTATACGGGCATGTTTTCAGACACAGCCGGCAGGCAATACATTTTTCCGCGTCAACTTTAATGGCGCCGGTTTTTTCATCCCTGCTTAAAGCTTGAACCTTATCCGGGCATGCTTCTATGCACGGCGCGTCAACACACTGGTGACAAGCAACAGGATAATCATTGAAAACACTGTGGCTCCTGGTAACACTGATCCGCGACTTTTTAGGATTCAGAACATTGAAATGTGTGATGCTGCACCATTGTTCACAAATTCTGCACCCAATACATTTTTTGTAATCAGCAATCAATACTTTCATTACCCGATTTCCTTTCCTTTCTATTAAGTTAACTACATTATTTTTTGCGCCAGAACGGCGCACTATAAAATAGAGGAAAACCTGCGGGGATAAGATGGGTTAGTATAAGTATGTCATCATAGGTCTGTGGTATTACCACTGCTATATTGGCATTATACAAGCCGTTTTTGCTCATTGTCAATCTCTTTCTTATTTATAAAGATGTAACTCCACCAGAAAGATATTCGCAACTATGGGCCTGAACAACCTGCTTTCTGGTTCCCTCTGTGTGCGCTTTTTGATACTTTT
>JAKSCU010000225.1 GCA_022360435.1 Bacillota bacterium | reverse complement strand
CGTAAACCACGATTATGTACGGAAAAAGCGAGAGACGACCCCGGATACCGCGGCCCACCAACATGTAGCCCGCTACGAAAAAAGCGCCGGCAAAAGCCAGTAAGTCGCCATAAAGGGCCTGGCCGCCGATACGAAAGTCGCCGTAGCCCACCACCACGCTACCGGCCAGGGCCATCCCCGCACCCAAAAGACCTTTGGCGCTCACCCTTTCTTTGTAAAGAAGGTATCCCCCGGCAATGGTGAATAAAGGATGCATATTCACCAGCACGGTGGAACTGGCGATGGAGGTATAACTAAGCGAGGTAATCCAGGCGGCGAAGTGCAGGGCCAGCATAACGCCGGCGGCAGTGGCCAGGGCCAGGTCCCGCCGGCCCATGGCGCGTAATTCCCGCCAGCCGGTAGCCAAAGTCACCGGCATAAGCAAAAGCACCGTAAACCCGATCCTGTACAGGGCTACAATTAAAGGGGGCGCCTCGGCGGCCTTGGTGAAAATGGCGCCGAAGGACACGGCACACACGGCCAGGATAACCGCCATATAAGGATTAATTCCCGGTTGAGACATTTTCTGTTTTCCCCCGTCAGCTAGACCAGTGTCACCTGAAAAATCTTAGTTAGGGGTTTGGTGTATATACAGGATGCTACTCGCCTTCATAATTGAGCGAGCTCGCCTTTCGGGCGCCGGAGAACTCACCCGACACTCAGGATGTTAGCAGCTGTAAGAACTGCAAACGAAAGGCTATGCATATTAGCCTGAGTGCCGGGTTCAAACATGCACCGGCGCTTATCCTCAGACTCGCTCGCTCTTTGAACTAAGCTCCTACGCATCCTTCCAATACACAAAACCCCTCTATGAAAGCTTGTTTTTCAGGCGAACTAGCTAATTGCAAACGCTAAGCCCACCCATCACTTATATATTGTTAAACTGGAAAAGTTCCGTGGACAGGTACCTTTCCCCGGTGTCCGGGAAAACAACCACCACGGTGCCGCCTTTATTCTCTTCCCGGCCGGCTACCTCAAGGGCGGCGTGCGCCGCCGCCCCTGAAGATATACCCGCCACCAAGCCCTCTTCCCGGGCCAGCCGCCGGGCCGCCGACAAGGCCTGTTCGTCGGTAATCTGCATCACTTCGTCGATAATATCCATGTTAAGCACGCCGGGGACAAAACCGGCGCCAATGCCCTGGATACCGTGCGCCCCGGCTTCACCGCCGGAGAGCACCGGCGACCCGGCGGGTTCCACCGCCACCACCCGTACCCCCGGTTTTCGCTCCTTCAGCACTTCCCCCACACCGGTGATGGTGCCCCCGGTACCCACACCAGCCACAAAGACATCCACTTTCCCATTTGTGTCGCGCCAGATTTCCTCCGCCGTGGTGCGGCGATGGGCGGCCGGGTTGACCGGGTTGACGAACTGGCCGGTAATGATGGCCCCGGATATCTCCCGCGCCAGTTCCTCGGCATGCCGCACGGCCCCGGGCATACCTTCGGCGCCCGGGGTAAGCGCCACTTCCGCTCCCAGTGCCCGCAGCAGGTTCCGCCGTTCCACGCTCATGGTTTCGGGCATGGTCAGAATGCAGCGGTAACCACGGGTGGCGCAAACCATGGCCAGCCCAATACCCGTATTGCCGCTGGTGGGCTCGATTACCACCCCGCCGTCGCGCAGGATGCCGCTTTTTTCCGCATGTTCGATCATAGCCGCGGCAATACGGTCCTTGATACTGCCACCGGGGTTAAAAAACTCCAGCTTGGCCAGTATCCGGCCCGGAAGCCCGCTGCCATACCGTTTTAAGGCATAAAGCGGCGTATTTCCGATTAGGCTGACGGTTTGCTCAAAAACCGGCATCAAATCACTCCATCAGACAAAATTGTAAGTTTATTATTTACTTTCATCAAATATAAACCCGGGGCCGATGGCGCGGTTTTTTGCTCCTGTTATTTATTGCCCGCACCTTTTTGCATTTTGGCCCAGGTGTCTTTCAATGACACTATGCGGTTGAATACCGGCGCGCCATCTTGGGAGTCAATCGGGTCCGCAACAAAATAGCCCTGTCTGAGAAACTGGTACCGACTGCCCCCCGCCGCACCGGCCATACCGGGTTCGAGCAGGCAATCAGACAATATTTCCTGTGAATTGGGGTTTACGTTTATCTTGAAATCTTCGTCGGCTTCGGGATCTTCTTTTAAAAATAAGTGTTCATAAAGGCGCACTTCGGCCCTGACGGCGTGGTTGGCCGAAACCCAGTGCAGAGTCCCCTTCACTTTGCGCGCGTCGCCGGACATGCCGCTGCGGGTGTCCGGGTCGTAGGTGCAGCGCAGTTCAACCACCTCACCGGTGGCTTCGTCTTTCACCACCCGTTGGCACTTGATGATATAAGCGTGTTTCAAGCGCACTTCCCGGCCCGGAGCCAGGCGAAAGAACTTTTTGGGCGGTTCCTCCATAAAATCATCCCGCTCAATGTACACAACCCGGGAAAAAGGTAGCTGCCGGGACCCCAGTTCGGGATTCTCGGCGTTGTATTCGGCCTCCAGCATTTCCACGCTATCGGAGGGATAATTCTCTATTACCACCCGCAGCGGCTTTAGCACCGCCATAACACGCCGGGCCTTGATATGTAAATCCTCCCGGATGCAATGTTCCAGCAAAGCTATATCAACAAAACTGTTGGCCTTGGCCACTCCAATCCGGTGGCAGAAATCCCTGATTGAACCGGGCGTGTAACCGCGCCGGCGCAACCCGGATATGGTGGGCATGCGCGGGTCGTCCCACCCGCTGACATACTTTCCTTCCACCAACTGCCGCAGCTTTCGCTTGCTCATCACGGTATGGCTGAGATTCAGCCGGGCAAACTCAATTTGCAGCGGGTGATACGCGTCAAGGGCGTCCAGCACCCAGTCGTACAGTGGCCGGTGGTCCTCAAATTCCAGGGTGCATATGGAATGCGTAACCTTTTCCAAAGAATCCGACAGCGGGTGGGCATAATCATACATGGGATAAATGCACCACGCGTCCCCGGTCCTGTGATGGGTGGAATGTTGAATCCTGTACAACACAGGGTCGCGCATATTCAGGTTGGGTGAAGCCATGTCGATTTTGGCGCGCAGCACCCGTTCCCCATCCTTGAATTCTCCCTCCCGCATCCGCCGGAACAGGTCAAGGTTCTCCTCCACCGAACGGCGGCGGTAGGGGCTGTCTATACCCGGTCTGGTCAATGTGCCGCGATACTCTTTCATTTCTTCGGCGTCCAGGTCGCAAACGTAGGCCTTGCCGACCTTGATTAACCCAACGGCATATTGGTACAGTTCCTCAAAATAGTCCGAGGCGTAAAATAAACGGTCCTCCCAGTCAAAACCCAGCCACCTGACATCCGACAGTATTGACTCCACATACTCCACATCTTCTTTGCTGGGGTTGGTGTCGTCAAACCTCATGTTGCACAGGCCCGCATAATCAGCGGCAATACCAAAATTCAGACATATGGATTTGGCGTGACCGATATGCAGATAACCGTTGGGCTCGGGAGGAAACCTGGTATGGACGCGACCGCCGAACTCGTTTGTTTGCATATGCTCATTGACGATATTCTTGATGAAATTAGTCGGTGTGGTTTTAATGTCGGTCATTGTCCGGCTCCCTTCTCTCATAATCCAGCTGCCACAAGCTATTACCATATATTCCCCATGGCGCTGATAATTTATGTTATAACATTTTTATGTAATTTGTTTTTTCTACACCGCCGACATACAATCCTCCAAATAATAACCAATCCTTAGCCGCCAGTTTTCGATAATCTGCTTTTTGGTTAACTGTCCTGTATCAATTGTCAACTTGCCATGGCAATTCTCAGGTTGACTATATTGTTATACTGCAGCCATATGTCCACGTTGCGCAGCCGGCGCAGCAGGGGAGTTCGGTGCCGGAATACCGTGCAGTGACTGGTATGGAAAGGACCGCGCTTATTGCAGCGGTCCTTTGAGCATAAATAATTTACTCATAAATTTTTTCGTCCGCCGCAAAAGCCTCGACGGCGTCCAATTCGTAGTCCCGTTCATTGCGGGACTGCAATGCTTTATGGTACTCCCGATACCACTCGTGGGCAATAATCATGGACATCACTTCGTTGGAACCGGTCCAGATGGAGGCCAGACCCAGGTCCCTGATGATGCGTTCCACCGGGAACACATTAGTATAGCCGATGCCGCCCATCACCTGCATGGACATGCGGGCCGCTTTCTGGCAAGTTTCCGTGACGAACTTTTTGGTTTCGCTGACCATACGGCGCACCCGGCCTTCCGCAGCGCCGCCGTCCACGGCCCGGCAGGTGGTGTAAACCAAAGACCGGGCGGCGTCCAGCAGCATTACCGCTTCGGCTACCTGGAAGCTGACCCCCTGGAACTGGTTGATTACCTGGCCGAATGCCTTGCGGCGACTGGTATAACGGGTGGCCACATCCACGGCGGGACGGGCGGCGCCGATGGTCATGGCCGCAGTGCCCAGGCGTTCGGGGATCATCATGGTGTTGAATACCGCGTAAGCGCCGTTAAGCTCTCCCACGATGTTTTCCTTTGGTACCTTGACGTTTTTAAACACCACCCGGCCGGCCCCGCCGCCCCGACAGCCCATGAGTCCGTATATGTATTCCACATTAACGCCCGGACCCCGGTCAACGATGAAACAGGTCAGGGTTTTATGCGGGTGCGTTCCGGGCTCGGTATTGGTGCGGGCGTAAACCAGGAAGTAGTCAGCAGCCTCAGCACCCACGATAAAACGCTTCTGGCCGTTTACCACGAAATGGTCGCCCTTGTCCTCGGCAACCGCGGTGGTGCCGAAAAAGTCCGAGCCGCCCCGTGGTTCGGTCAGGCATTCGGCGGCGAATATTTCGCCGGCCAAGAGGGGTTTCACGTATTTTTCTTTTTGCGCATCGGTGCCGTGCTGAATGATGGCGTCACAGACCAGTTCGGCGCCTATCCCGAAAGTGCAGGAGAATATATATCCCAGTGTGCCGATTTCCTCAAGCACCATGGCGGTGGCCACCCAGTCCATGCCGCGGCCGCCCCACTCTTTGGGGTAGCGGCAGCCCAGCAGGTTGCGCCGCCCGGCCTCCTGCAGAAACTCCCTGGGGAACCTGATTTTGTCCTGATCCATGTCCAGGATCATCTGCCGGGGCACCCATTTAACCAGGTCTCTGACCTCTTCCCTTAATTTAAGCTGTTCATTGGTTAACAAAAAGTCAAACATTTATTTATCCTCCTGAGTTTAGATGATAGAATCTATGAGAGGTTTTTTCTCAGCTCGAATTTTTTTACCTTGCCCGTAGGTGTGCGGGGCAGTTCTTTTACAAACCGGATTTCCCTGGGCACCTTGTACTTGGCCAGCTTGTTGGTTAGAAACGCTTTCAGTTCATCTTCTGTAAGAACGGTGTCGGTCTTGAGTACTACCAAAGCCAATACAGTTTCGCCCCATTCGTGGTGAGGTCTGCCGATAACCGCTGTTTCCACCACTACCGGGTGGGAGGAAATGACATCTTCTACTTCCTTGGAATATACGTTTTCGCCACCGGTGACGATCATATCCTTGGTGCGGTCCACGATGTAAAGGTAGCCCTCATCGTCCACCCGGGCCACGTCACCGGTCCGGTACCAACCGTTGCAAAAGGCCTCCTTGGTGGCTTCCGGGTCATTATAGTAACCGGTCATCATGCTTGCACACTTAAGCCATATCTCGCCTGTTTCACCGGGCTGGGCAACCTCTGTTTCGCTTTTCATAACCGTGATTTCCGCTGCGGGAATGGCGTTTTTACCTATGGAACCCGCCTTGCGCACCTGGTCCCGGGGGTACAGTACAGTGCCGGAAGGGCCTGCCTCGGTCATCCCGTAGACTTGGTAAAAGTTTTTGCTTTTATACTTATCCATCAGGCGCAGCGCTACGTCCCCTGAAATGGGGCCGCCACCGTATATCCAGCAGCGCATCGAGGAGAGGTCGAATGAGTAAAAGTTGGGAAGCATTTGTATCGGCAGGATGTAGCTGATGGGAGCACCGAAGTATATGGTGCATTTTTCATCCTGAACAGCCTGTAGAAAATACAGGGGGTGGTATTCCCTTAGCAGCACAGTGGTAGCACCGGCGAATTGGGCTCCGATGAACCAGTTATTCAGTGGCGAGGAGTGCCAGATGGGCATGGCCATCAGCAGCCGGTCATCTTCATCCATTTTCATTATCATGGCGCCGCTAATGCCGGCAAAAATGACGTTTTTATGAGTGTGCAGACAGCCTTTGGGTTTACCCGTGGTGCCGGATGTGTACAGTATTTCAGCCGGGTTATCGTCTGTCACATCAACCGGTTTAAAGGCCGGAGCCTGTTTCATGGCCGCCTCGAACTGTTCAAATCCCTCGGCGTCGGTATCCAGGGCAGCTTTTCTTACCACGGTGGTTACTTTTTGGGCTACCTGACCAAGGGCGCCGTCAAAGAGAAAAACCCGCGCCCCGCTATGTTCCAGGATGTAATTTACTTCCGGGTCGGCCAGCTTGTGGTTTACCGGCACTACTACCGCCCCCGCCTTAAGCGCTCCGAAAAAAGAAATAACGTAAGCCGGGGTGTTGTAACTCATTACTGCTACCCGATCCCCCTTGGCAACGCCCCAAGACTGCAGTAACCCCGCCGCCCTTTCAGCCTGTAATTTCAAATCCGCAAAGGTTATGCCCTTCCCTCCGTAGCGCAGGCAATCCCTGTTGCCAAACTTGTTGGCGTTACGATCCAGCATTTGCACAAGGTTCATTTTTTACCTCCGTTTTATAATTTTTAAATGAGTCAATTAAATGGTGAAGTATAATAACAACTGGCATAATAATTACACATAGTAATTACAATTGTTTCACTTCTTAATCCCGGATTTCGTTCATGGCTGTGCCCCTTTTCGGAAATCAGGAATCGAGATCTGCTACAAAATGCAAAACATTGCGAAAATTTAGCGCTAAAACAACGACATCGCGGAAAAGCATCATGGAAGTATGTATGGATAGCAAGGCTTTATGGGCGGTTATCCGTGATTTTTCTGATAAGTTTTTGCCTGATTTTAAGAATGTCCTCTTTAAGGATCTTCAGATCTTCAATTTTCTCATCGATTTCCATTATTTTTTTATCTCCATATTCCAGGGTACGTTGAAGCTGTTCTTTTTCGGTTGGATTTACATCGTAAAGGTCGATCATTTCTTTAATTTCACTTAAAGAAAAGCCAAATTTTTTTCCGCGAAGAATGAGCTTAAGCCGGACTCGGGCCTTGCGATTATAAAGACGCTGCTCGCCATCCTTTCTTTCTAAAGGTTTGATCAGGTCTGCTTCCTCATAATAACGGATAGTGCGTGTGCTTATTTCAAATTCCTGGGCCAATTCGGATATGGTAAATACCTCTTTTTTTGTTGGCATGTTTTCCTCCCTCTAAACCTATTATAATTGACGTTAACGTTAACGTCAATTCCTGGGTCGTTTCCAGCATCATGAGGCATAAAAAAACTGCCGGTTGCCTGCCCAGGGTACAGATATTTACTATAATGACGGACATCTTCAGGCTAATCAAGTTGATGATAAAGCATATATCATATGCTAATGCGCCGGCACACAGACTGACAGTTTTTTGCCCGCCATGTTAATTTCAGTAATTATGACAGGCAATCCATACAATTCGCTAAGTAAGTCAGATGTAAGGATATCCTTTACTTTACCCATTAGAACTTCAGCACAGTTTTTGATAACAACCACCTTATCCGCGCACATATAAACATGGTCGGGAAAGTGGGTGGTCATAACGACTGCAAGGCCGGATTCGGCAAGCTTTTGCACCTGTTGCAGCGCCCGAAATTGATTGCCAAAATCCAAATTTGCGGTTGGCTCGTCCATTATGAGTAACTCGGCTTTTTGCGCCAGGGCGCGGGCGATAAGCACCATCTGGCGCTCGCCGCCACTGATTTTGGTATATATTTTGTCTGCCAGATGGCTCACTCCCACCACCTCGAGGGACTCCTGGGCGATAGCATAATCCTTGGCTCCCGGAGCGGAAAATAATGAAATATGCGCAGTTCTGCCCATAAGAACCACATCCCGTACAGTATAAGAAAAGGGCGGCGTGTGCGCCTGGGGTACATATCCGATCTTTTGCGCAACCTCTGGCCTGGTCATTTTATGAATATTTTTGCCATATAATAAAACCTGCCCCCCCAAAAGAGCAATATGACCCAATATAGATTTAAACAAAGTGGTTTTGCCCACTCCGTTAGGTCCTAAAATGCCAATTATCTCACCCGGCTCCACCCTTAAAGAAACTCCCTGCACAACAACCCTCTTGCCATAGCCGCAAACAACGCTTTTTAGCTCCAACATCATTGCCACTCCCTTTTACTACGCAAAAGCAGAAAGATAAATACCGGCGCGCCAATAACCGCGGTTAAAATACCTAGGGGAATTTCCACCCGCAACAGATTGCGCGCCAGATTATCCACCAAAAGCAAATACAAACCGCCCACCAAAAAAGAGGCGGGTAACAAATATCTATAATTGGGCCCTATAATTAGGCGGCTAAAATGTGGAATCACCAAACCCACCCACCCGATTAGCCCGCTGATGCTGACTACCGATGCGGTAAGCAAAGTGGAACAAACAATTATCACCAGACGATATTTTTGGGTATCCATCCCCAAAGCAGAGGCTTCTTCATCCCCAAAAACCAGCACATTGAGCCTCCAGCGCAAAAGCAGCAATACTACTGCGGAAATGGCTACGGGAGGCAGAACAAATATCAGGTCATGCGGTGTGGCCGCAGCAAGACTGCCCATAAGCCAAAATGTAATCTCGGGCAGTTTGCTGTACGGGTCGGCCAAATATTTGGTTATGGAAATAAAAGCCGAAAACAATGCGGAGATAACAATACCCGCCAGCACAAGGACCAGTGTTATGTTTGCTCTGCTCCCAACCGCTCTACCGATTGAATAGCTCATACCCACCGCCACCAAACCAAAGAAAAAGGAAAGCAATTGGACCCCCAAGGTATGCATGGAAAGCAAAATACCCACCGACGCGCCAAAGCCGGCGCCGGCCGACGCCCCTAAAATGTCCGGCGACACCATGGGATTTCGGAATACCCCTTGATATGCCGCGCCCGCCATGGCAAGGGCTCCGCCCACAATAAGGGCCACCGTAACCCTCGGTATACGGATTTCACTTATAACAGAGGCTGTTGTGGTTGAAAGCCCGCTTTCATGGCCCCAAAACAGTGCTTTAAAATATAGCATAAAATCCCAGACAGATACCGGGTAACGCCCTATTAAAAGCGAGCCGGCTGCCAACACGAAAAAACAAACCGCTAAAATCATCAAAATGCGCCTGTTTCTTTTTATATCCGCTATTTGATTGGGTGACTGCTCATGCAATGCTTTTCTCCTTCTTGTACAATTTCTTTATAAATGGGCAGTCTTTTAATATATCGCCATTTGAATTTCTTACCCCCGGGCAAACCTTCATAAAGATGTTGCACGGCATTTTCCAGCTGCCGCACTAAAGATTGGTGCTCGGAGGCGCTAATCTCCCCATGGGAATACGCGGCTTTTTGTATCACAGGCATGGCATGCAAAAATGTGCCTTCGGGAAATACAGTCTTTTTTTCCAATTCTCCCGCCCAAGCCAGATCCGATATTTCCCTGTTAATCAGATATTGAGGCGCGGCAATTTTTAGCGCGTCCATAATATACGCGTACCAGGACAGGCTCGCTTGATTTAAATTTTTATGCCGTAGTTCCTTTATACGCCCTTTTACCGCCCGTTTTCTCAGTAGCTGCCATAAAATGCACAGGATTAACAACAGCGATACAGCCATCGCCAATATAATTGATAAATAAAATTTTATACTGAAAACTCCATTGTCTTCTGTTCCCGCGCCCAAACCATCGGCAGATGCGCCTTCGGCGGGAGTGTACTCCACCTGGGGTATTCGCATGGGAATTTCATTCAGTTCACTTTCCGCATCGGTTTCATATTCAATGGACTCGCCGCCTGCGGGCGCAGTACCGCCTGTATTTACAGAAACAAGGCCGGGCGTTACCTCTACGGGCGCCCAGCCGAACCCGTCCAGATATATTTCACACCAGGCATGTGAATTGGTGTCCTTTATATCCATAATATAGCGTCCTTCTTCCGTCCATGTGGCGCGCGCATAATCTTCTATTGTCACCACATACCCTTCCACATAACGGGCGGGAATGCCGCACAAGCGGAAAATGACGGTGGCGGCCGAGGCAAAATGCGTACAATAGCCCTTCCGGTTCTCGTACAGGAAATAATCCACGTAATCCTCTTCAGCGGGGGTTTTTCCGGGCGTTAGGGTATAAGCCGCGCGGCCCGATAAATTGCCCATAACTGTTTTAATAATTGATTCGGTACTTAAATCCGTGTTAATGGCGGAAAACTCCTCCACCATGCGCCGGGAAAGATTATCGGGCAATCTTGTATATGTTTTATGCACAAAATGGGCATATCTCTCCTCTTTGCCGAAATAACTTCCCAGCTGCTCCGCGCTTACATTTCCCATGGCCAGGCCAAGATTCCCATAAAGCCCTTCTCTAATTTTCTGTCTGTTGAGCAAAAAAAGGTTGTTGTCATAGTTTAAAATATCGAAATATGAGGCGGAGTAGCTGTTATTCTTGCTTTTACCACCCCTTATAACACCCTGTTCATTAATATCAAGCTCCGCCGTTGATCCCTGCGTCAAAAAATACGGAACATATTGATAGTCCAATAAAGATTCGTCGGTTTTTGTCACCTTCAGCAGCCTTTTTTCGGCACTAAAATGTTTTGCCAGCATGGCGTTGTCATATTTTATAACCTCCGCCGGCAAATTCCATGCCTGCAACTCGCCGGATAATTTTTCTCCTTCCTTGGCAAGTTCGTCAGGCAGCGGCTGCCAGCCCCGGGCGGTATAGTCGCCCCCGACATAGCCCTTTAGGTAAATACTGCCCCGGAATGAATCGGCTTCAACAGTGAGCGCCGTTTCTCCCTTAAATGAAAACTCATCTGTTTCGGAAAACCGTCCCCCTGTAATGCCCCCTTGGGGCGGCGTTTTTTCTTCATAAGCAAAAGACATGGTCTTCTTTATTGTTTCTCCGGCCTGGCTGCGCGCGCTAAAATTATTTGTAAACGACGCATAATCACTTTCACTGACCAGAAGCCAGGCCGTTATAATAAGCAGCCCCGCCAGCGCCGCCGTAACCAGGCTTACATTTCCCGCCTGCCTGCGCAATACCGAATTACCCCGCACATCAAAACTATTCTGGCGCCGTCCGGCAGCGGACTGGTTTAAAATAAACATTGAAAAACTGCCGAGCACCAACAATACGAAGGCGGCGACAGATGGAAGACAGCCAAAAAAAAACATTACCTCCAAAACGGGAACTACAATGAGCAACAATAAAAATATATTGAACCGATGCACAACCGCATAACTCAAAAGCAGCAGCACAGGAAATAAGAATGCCGCAAAAAACAGGGTCATGGGTATCGTTTCATAGGCGGTCACCGCGTTTAAAGCCCACGGCGGAGCTTTACCGCTACATTCGGCGATAGCCTCGCCCACCCACCCCATTGTCTGATTAAACCCTTTATACAAAACGTTTTGAAAAAAAACGCAGACCAGACCAAAGAGCGCCGTCATACTTAAGACCGCCAAGCCCTTCTTATGTATGAACAAAAATACAGCCCCGAAAATCAAAGCATAGAATACCACAAAGCCGCCAGCCAGCGCCATATTTAAGGGCAACCTGAAGGCAGAGGACAAAGTTAGCATGATACCAAAGGCAATAAGCAACAGCACAATCAACAATTGGGGCGCCGCCTGCTTGATTGTTTGGCTGTCTTGATTTTCAGCCGGAGCGATGGTGATACCCATATTGACATTAAAATCTTTGGTGCTGCTCATTACACGATGCTCCTTTCACCATCCGACACATTGGGTATGTTGCCCGGTTCAAAATAAAGAACATTTTCTCGATATATCTCCAAACTACCGGCAGGATATAATTGCTTCCCTCTGGACTCCCCCTCATAAAGGGGCACCGCAAACAAATGCTGTATTGCTCTGTAGATGTCATCCTCACAGTTGATGTTTATGCTGTCGGTGTCCTGGCTCCGCAAATCAAACCAGGCAATGGTGTGTTGCACATAATGGCGCTGTAATTGGCACGACAAAGACAAAGCCGTTTCCAGCATGTTATCCACCAGGGACAGCACATCTTTTAAATAACTCTTAACGTTGAAGTCAATAAAAATAGTAACGCGGTTAAAAATGGGCTGACTGAACTCACGCACCATAAGCTCTCCCTGCTTTAAAGTCAGCTTCCAGTGAATTTGCCGGGGCCTGTCCCCGGGGCGGTATTCTCTTATATCAAATACTTGAGATGGATCATCACCGCTTTTATGTAAAGAATAAACCTCCTCAATCTCATTGACAGTATTAAAGCTTAAATCCGGTGTTGTTTTTTCCTCATTCAGGCTGGGCAGGACAATTACGCTTGTCTCAGTATCTTGTTTGTTATGCCCCAACTCCACTTTTTTTTGAAAAAGCCCCAGCGGATCAAAAATTGTCACCGCGCTTATTGCCGCATGCAACTCCCCGCAATGCTCGGAAGTCAGGCAAAACTTTGTCGGCTGCGTTTTGCCCGGCAAAACGGACGTAACAAACATAACATCGCGTTCATATGAAAGATACCGGTTTGTATAGCGAATGGAAATTTGGGCATTGATTATGGGAAAGACGCCCCGGTTGACAATTTCCACGGCAAGGGGTATCTTTTCCCCTTTTTTGTACGCATACCCCTCTCCCGCCAGTTTTACGCGCAAACATTGCCTGCCATACAATACATACAAAAGAAAAAAAACCGGTAAAAGGAGCACCACAGTCAACAGCAAAAAAGCGTGATAGGCATTGCTGACAATTGCCAACATCAGGGCTGCCAACAGCAAAATTCCATATCCCAGTTTAACGCTTTTCATTTATGCATCGCCCGACTTTTTACAAGCTCCGCTCCGCCTGCCTGGCGCAACAGTTCTTTTAAAATATCGGCTGCGCCGGTTTCGTTAATTTTTGCCCGGGGTTTCAAGAGCAGCCTGTGATTGGCTACCGGAGAAAATACCAATTGCACATCTTCGGGAATGACATAGTCCCGCCCCCGGGAAAATGCGCAGGCCCGCGCAATAGACGCCAACGCCAAAGTCGCCCTCGGGCTTAAGCCCAGACGAACCATGGCATGACTGCGGGAAAGGTCTGCCAGCCTCACTATATAGTCCATTATTTTATCATCCAAAAATACCTTTTCCGCTGTTGCTTGAAGCTCAATAAGTGTTTGTTGGTCAACAACACCTTTGATCTCGGTAATACCATTGTTCTCCCTGCGGCTGCGCAGCATATCTACTTCATCTTTAACATCAGGATAGCCCATTGTCAGCCTGATCATAAAACGGTCTATCTGAGATTCGGGCAGGGGCTGTGTACCCGCGTAACCTATGGGGTTTTGGGTGGCCATCACGATAAAAGGCTTGGGCACCTCGTGGATAACGCCATCCACCGTGATTTTTCCCTCTTCCATAACCTCCAAAAGGGCGGATTGGGTTTTGGGGGAAGTGCGGTTAATTTCATCCGCAAGAAAAAGGTTGCACATAGCTACTCCGGGCTTATATTCAAACTCTCCCCGGGCTTTATTGTAAACGGAAAATCCGGTGACATCCGCCGGCATTACATCCGGCGTAAACTGCATTCGCTTGCCTTCCAAAGACATCGCCTTTGAAAAAGCCATAGCCAGGGTAGTCTTGCCCACCCCGGGAATATCTTCAATTAAAATATGCCCTCTGGCTAAAATTCCCATCAATACAAGCTCTATAATGTCGTCTTTGCCGATAATGGCTTTTTTTACTTCATTGGTGACAGCCTTAAACCGATCCATGGGTTCGCCTCATTTCTTTTTTCTGCCTTCGAGCGTGTAATGCCAGTCCCACACCAAATCCCAGCAAAAGTGTGATTAACCCCAAAGCTGAAATTTCCCGGGCGCCCAACGCCGGGCCCGCCCCGCCGCCCGCAATAAGCTTATATTTATACGTGCCCAGATTTTCCTCCAAGCCGTCCTGCCAAACCGTACCCGTTACGGTAACCGTATATGCATCATTTTTATCAAACAAAGCTCCCTGCAGCAAAAAGTCGTTTGATTCCAAAACAGCAAAATCTTCTTCATATATCATTTTGCCGTTGGAATTGGTTACCACTACCCTGCCGCCGTCGCCAAATTGTGATATAAAACGGGGCCTTGGTTCCAGATAAAAATCTTCGTTAACATTAATTTTGGCTTCGGTGCTGAAAACTTGTCCCGCCACAACTAAATTGTCCAAGCTTGGGCATTTCTCCAAGCCTCCCGCAATCCATGTAAGGGCATTTCCCCTTAAATTCAGATAACGCAGCAGGCCGCTTTCCAAGGCGGGAATGACCTCCAAACCATTATTACTTAAATCAAGGGTTTGCAGATGCGCAAGTTTGTTTAAATCAGGCAGCGATACCAGCTCATTGTCCGATAAATCCACATTTTCCAGCAGCTCCAGCTTGGCCAAGGCATTAACAGAATTTAAACGGTTACCGCTCACATCCAGATAGGTCAGGGCGGGCATGGAAAGACTGTTTAATGATTCCAGCTCATTGTCCGACAAAGTCAGGGATTCCAGCCTGAAAAAATAGACGCGTTCCAATTCTTGGGCGCTATCCAAGCCAATTGCCGCCAGGTACAGGCTTTTAATGCTGTCCAGGTCCCCCTGGGTTATGGTGTCTCCGGTTTTTTTCCCCAGGGCCCCGGCAATTGTTTGGGCTATTTTGGCAGTTGGGAAAAGGCTGCCAATACTTCCCAGCACCTTGTCGGCATCATAGTGAATCACTTCACCGCCGCCAAAACCGCTGAAATCTACCGGTTCTTGATGCAAAATATAATTGCCCCCATAGCGCACGTCAAAAGTAACCATTCCCTCTGCCACGGTCAATTCTTTGGCTATTTGCGCCACGTTTGCATCAACCCGCCGTATCTCATCTTTAGCCGCAACAGGCGCCGCACCGTGTATCACCGTTGAATCATAACCGCCATAGTAGGTAAGGTTAAGCTTTGTTTCGTCCGCAAACCTGTCGCCGACATTTAAGGTCACCTCCACCCGGCCCGGAAAATCGCGCTTGGTGGCAAAGGAAAAAAACATGGCGTCAGGATATCCGGGAAGCCCTTGCACATCTTCTTGCCCATAGATGCCAATGGCCAGAAAATATGGTCCCGTAGCGTTGGCTGTGATATCCTCGGGATGGAAGGTGTAGCTGTAAAGCAAATTCCCATCCATTGTGTGCCCTGCCCGGTATTCATACACTTCTGTCACGCCATTGGCATGATTGTCCAGCAAATGCTTCCAGGTAACCTTGGAATTTTCATCTATAAGGTACCGATATGGCTCTCCACGGGTTCCCAAACCTTCCATGGGAGCGGAAACCTCGCCAATAACCCTGATTGTTTGGGCCCCTTCCCCGGGTGGCGCCCATAGCATTATTAGACATATAAGCAGCGCAATACATGCCCACATTTTGTGTCTCACAGTGTTTCTACCCCGCTTTTGCTCTTCTGCGCCTGATATCGGTAATAATTACCCCAATAAACAATCCTGTAAAAGTCGCCATTAAAATGGTCTTCATGGTCTTGTTTTCGTCCTCTTTAATCAGCGACTGCTCCGCCAAGGCGGTGGTCGCCTCGGATGTGTATTCCTGCTTCAAAGCAATGGCCGCCGTCAAATCATCTTCCTCGGGCATCCGCAGCACTACAAATGAGCCCAAATGGGTGGTGCGGAAGGTAAAATACATATTTCCGTCCGCCGCCAATTCACTGTGGGATGCAAAAACTTCATTGGTTAATTGACCGTCGCTCCCCAGTTGGTTAACATAAAGCAAATCTTCGTCATAAATTGAATAATCCGCCCCCAGGCCAAGGGTTACATCCAAATAATCATCCTCATTCATATGGTAGGTGAAACCGCTTTTCTTTTTTAAGGCGATATTATGTTTGGCAAGAGCCTTCCGTCCTTCGGGCAAATTGAAGGTGGTATCCGCCAAACCGCCGGTCTTGTCGGTTATCGCCAGGGAAACCTCGGGATTGTGAAGATAGCCCGTGACGCGAACATTGGGGTCCTGGCTTTGGGCGGTAAAATTGCTTTCTTTTAAGCCGCTGTCCCCGGTATTTACCAGCGTGCCTATTTCGGTACGGGTGGTGGCCGCGACTTCCTCTTCCACAAGCTCCTCGACGGTTTGCAATTTCTCTGCCACGGCTTCAGGCGAGTTTTTATCCCCTTTTGGGGAAAAATTAAAACTGTCCTCTTGCTCCGCCGTCTCACCGCCTTTGGAAAACATGAAAAACCCGCCGGTATAAAGGGGAAACGAGATATATCCCGAGGCGTCCACCACTGTCTGCAGATCATATTTGGAATAGGATGCTTCCTCCAACAGAAGCTCGGCATTATTGGGAGCTTCGCCGTGATACAAGTCCCCGTTGCAAGAACCCAAAATATAGTTGATGTCCACCAGATCGCCTTCGCTGAAATAACGACTCACATCGAGCTTGTAGTTGATCACTCCGGCAAAAGAACGTGTTCTGCTCATAAGAAAAAGAACGGTCTCATCGCTTTCCGAGTAATGGACGAGTGTTTCCAGAGCCTCTTCTTTTCTTGTGGCATACTTCCCGGTATACAGAGAATGCGCATCCAGGACGGCGTCAATTACCGCCGGGTTTGGGTTTAATTTGTAATCCAGGTAGTAGGGTCCCTTCATGTTTTCCGGAGTCATACGCCACTGGGAGCCGTCGACATATAAGGATGAAATCAATTTTCCCGTCACCGGGCTGCGGTACTCGACCATTACTTTCATCAGTTTTGTGCCGTCGTATGAGCTTTCCACGGGATTAAAAGTTGCGGCATAACCGGCAATGGTATTCATCGATTTCCACGAAGCATGAAAATAGTCATCCAGCTTGCCCAGCAAAGTCAAAGGCTCGTCAACCGTTCCGTATCCTTTTCCTCTGTATTTGAACCTGGTATAAATATTGTCCCGAGTTTCCTCGTCAACGGCTTTGGCGTCGGGAACTGAAGCGCTCAATACAGTTTCCCCCGTGTCCGCAACGGTGTATGAACCGCCCCGGGTCACCCAGAACACGATATAGCCGCGGTCTACCACCGCGGTGGTGGTCAGATCATCTCCCTTTATATCCACAATGGAAGCATTCGCCAAAAAGTCGCCCACGTACAGGCTCACGCTTAACTGGCCTGGAAAACCTCCGCCGTGGGCGAAATGGGCGGTTACCGTCCCCCCGTTGTTCTCGGTCTTAATTGCTAGATCAAAACTTTTTCCAGGATCAACTGTTGACATCCGCCGGCCTTCTGCCAAATAAGACCATAGCACCCGGTCATTAGCGTCTTTCCACAAAAAATATCGAGACTGGCCGCTGTTCTTTAGCTCACTGAAAGCTTCCCCCTTTACAACGGATGATCCGATACTGTTCAATGCAACGTTGAACGGCAGTTCGGCGGTTCCCGCCCGGGTATATTCCCGTGCTACGGCCTCTCCCTTTTCATTGGGTTCATCCCATACTTTTTCAACTTCGGACACGTCATCTTTTGATTCGTCTATGGGTATGGCATAACCCTCGGCTATTAAAAGGTGATCGCCGCCGTTTTCAAGGGCGAATTCAATTTTATTCTCCTTAACCCTGGTGCGCAAATTGGTTTTTCCTCTTACGGTCACCGTGACGCCATCGTCAAATCCCGCGTACCCGCCAACATCCAAAAGCAAAGTGGCGGGCATATAAAGAGAATCTTTTTCACCGACTTCCAGGCGCAAGAATCCTTCTTCCTCCTGCCAAGCCGTCACATCCAGCGTAAGGGGCGCTTTTACAACCTCACCGATGGCAGTGGAAAAACGCAGTTCATAATCCGTTTTGCCGTCTACGCTGTGCACCACCCGCCAAAGGGCCTCCGGCGTCTTTTCCCTCATCAAATCCAGCCCCGTCTCTTTGATGCGGTTATTGGTCCCGCTGATGCCGATAACATAGGGATCCGCCGCTGTTCCCGACCCGCTTACGCTGTATTCATCCGTCCCGTTATATGGATCAGATATGGTAACGGCAAAAACATTGGCCGGCAGCAGCAGAACCCCGAGAAATATGAAGCAAGTCAAAACCAAAATTTTTTTTAAAAAACAATGCGGGTCTTTAATGGTCTTCACTTCCAATACAAATTACAATTATTGCTTTGATTCGTAAATTTTACTAAAGATTGCCGCCGCTTCGGCACGGGTCAAAAGATCCCGGACCCCGAAGCTTCCGTCCGAGTGTCCCTCCAGATAACCCGCGGCTTTGCAGGCGCCGGGATAGCCCGCGGCCCAGGGGGATATCCGGGCGGCATCCGTGAAATCGTCGGTGCCGGGTTCTATGTTTAATGCGCGGCAAATCAATACCGCCGCCATTTCACGGTCCAATGACTTGTCAATGCCAAAAACTTTATCCGAAACCCCTTGGGTAATACCCTCTTGAAAAGCCGTGTAAACATAATCATTCCACAGGCTTTGCTTCGGCACATCCTGGAACTCCATCTTGCCCGAAACAATGGTAATGCCACTGGATAGAATCAGACCTTTCAAAAATTCTCCGCGGGTGATATGCTTATCCGGCTCGAAACGTCCCCCTTCCGCGGACATATAGTGTTTGCCCACCAATAAATATATGCTGTCATATGCCCAGTGGGAGGAATCCACATCGATAATTTTTGCTGTTTCATATACTTTGGGGGCAACAGTGACATTGCGCTTCTCTTGGATGGACGTTTCATTTCTCAGTTCAAAATATCCGCCATTATAAAGGGGAATGGCCAGATAACCGTAGTCGTCCACCGTGGCGGTCATGCCGACATCCTGGTAATGCTTTCTGAATGTGGGCTCCTGGGCTATAAGAGTGGCGGGCTCCGGCTTTATGCCGTGAAAAAGGTTGCGGTCCGAGGACCCTAAAAGATAATGGACACTTACCTCATCCCCCGGCTTAAATTTGCCCGACCGGCTCACATCCACGGTAAAAACGATGGGCCCGTCAAAATCACGCATCCTGTAGCTGAAAAACAGGGCGGAAGTAGTTGAATCCCGCACGGCTTTTATTTTTTTTACGGCCGCTTCCATTCTTTCAGCCTTATTTTCGATATTGTCACTGTACAGATAGTGGTTTTCCAGGGCATATCCCGAGGTGATATAGGTATCCGTGGGGTCCAGCATGTAATTCATATAATATGGGCCTTTGCAGTTCCACGTAGCATGCACCCAAAGATTACCGTCGACAAAAAATGAACCGCGCAGTCTGCCCGTGTTTTCATCCCTGTCCTCAACCAAAAGAGCCGCAATATGGCTTTTATCAAATGACCTCAAGTAATCCGAATCTTTTTTGGATTCCATGGTGGGATATCCCGCCAGATAATTATAACCCTTCCAAGCCGCCTGTAATTTGTAAAGCTCCATAGGCACATCGGCAAAGGTGGAAATAAGCGTATACGGGTCCTCGATGGAACCGGCCCCCTTGTACGTGCCCACACTCATATCCGTTGTGCGCATTGATTCCATAAAATAATCCCCGACATTTTTTTGGGTGTCTTTTACCAGATACTCACCGTGCTGCCGAGCATAAAATTCAATGGTTCCCTCGGCGACCACCGCGGAAGTTTCGATACCCTGCCCCGATATCTCCACAATAGAAGCGTTTTTAAATTTGTCATCCAACTTTATCTTTACTTTGCCGGGAACACCGCCATTTTCCTCGCTTACCGTAATGCTTGCGGTGACTTGTGTCGCGAAGGCAGGCGCTGCCGCACAAAGGATAAAAACAAAGGCAATTAACAATGCCGCAATACGCCGCCTTACAATTAATTTGGTTTTTTTCATTTATTTCAGCTCCCCTTTAAGCGGCTCATTATATGCATGAGCCGCATATTTAATTGCCCGGTATTTTTCTTAACTGTTTTTAACCGCACCGGCCAGCAAGGTATCCATTTGCTCGTCAGTCAGGGTCTTATTATAAAAAAGCCGGTAAAATGTACGGGTTTCCTCTCGAATATCCAAAGAAAAGTAATCCGGATAAAGGAGATTCCCCATCCACATAATACCGATGATTCGGTTGACCCCGGGCGGCATATCCAGCCAGTTATATGGATAACACGGCGTTGAAAACACCATGTTGTTTTGTACGGCTGAAACTAAATTCCATGTTTCCCGCCCGCTGGAGATAATATCAAACATACTGTTATCACCTTTTACAGTACCGTGGGCCATGGTGTAGGAAGCAATGACAATATCGGGATTCCAGGACAGGATTTGTTCCATATTAACTGTAAGCCGTCCGTCTGATTCTTCCGCAAGAGTCACCACATTTTTACCTCCCACGTAATTTATTACTTCAGAGTGCGGCGAAGCTCCGGGCGCTGTCTGCAGACCGTTTGCCCCCTGGGCGTAATAAACGTTGAGCCGTTCTTCTTCGGGGATAAGGGCTGATTGCTTTTGTGCGTCGGCCAGCACATTTTCGCTGTAGCGCGCCAAAAGCTCCGCCCTCTCCGAGTGAGACAAAATATCGCCTAAAAATCTGAAGGCTTCGGGAATACGGGTCAACGCATAATCCGCCAGGACTACGGGTATTCCCATCCGTTTTTGAAACGCTTCGGCATCTAAAATGGCCACTTGGTCTATGTAGGTCATCATTAAAATGATATCCGGGGAGCGCAGCATAATTTCTTCACTGTTGGCCGTGGCATTGCTTCCCTGCATTAATCCCAGCACAGGAAGGCCCAAATATTTGGAGTTAATATATTCGGCTTCCTCCTTGGCTGGTTTTAGACACCACCCGAGAAGCAATTCGGGGTTTATTGCATATAGAGCAATCACCCCCGGCTGCCCCGTGGAATATACCTTTTCAATTTTTTGGGGAATTTCTACTTGACGTCCCGCCATATCGGTAATCAACCGGGTTTGAGGCTCGGGCAATACAAGTTTGCCCTCCTCGGAAGCCTCCCGGCAGGCGGTTAAACTCAAGGCTAAGAATACGATAAATAACAAGGCGGTTTTTTTCATGACTGTCTACAGTCCTTTCTATGGACGACAACAATCATTGGTACAAGGAACAGGCCGCCGCAAAAGAAACTTTACTTATTGCAGCAGCCTATTTTTCTCGTCCTTGATTATCGGGCACATCTGCACCAAATCTATTCAATTCAGGCACATTTTTAAATTAAATTTTACATTACAATCTTTGTAATAAGCCTTTGTAACATAGCCGCCACTTCGGTTCTAGTCGCATGTCCGGCGGGGTCCAGAATATTGTTGTCTTTGCCTTGCATTAAACCTGAACCTACAGCCCAATTCAAAGCATCCGAAGCCCAATCAGCTATCTGATCGGCATCATTGAATTGGGATATATTGTCTTGCGCACCGGTATTCAAGCCGACATGAATGGCGTAACGGTACAGAATTAACGCAATCTCTTCGCGCGTAACATTGGCCCCGGGGTTAAAACTGTCGCCTGTACCCGTAACAACCTCATTTTCAGCGGCCCACGACACCGCTTCGGCATACCAGCTGTCCGCATCCACATCATCAAAGGAGGCGTCCCCGCCGGCGGGAGCGTCTTCGAGACGGTGAAGCACTGTGGCAAACATGCCGCGGGTCATGGCCGCGCCGGTGCCAAACTCAGTTTCAGACACGCCCAGGAACAACTCCCGGGATGTTGCAAATGCCACCGCATCTTGGCCCCAGAAGCCGTCGTCCACATCGTCAAAGCTCCTGGATTTATCCAAAAGCTTAACTGTGCTGGAACCGTCCACGATAGCGAGCATTTTGTCGTCACTAAGCACGGATTTTTTGATAATCTCTTCACTGCCGTCTTCATTTACCAATACGGCCACCATACCGACCCCCGCATCTTCAACCGAAAGGGCAAGCCCTATATTTCCAATGTCTTTAAGCGCCTCGTCATTAAGCTTGATTTCAACTTTGACTTTATCCCCGGCAACTCTTTCAATATCAAGGGCCACCTTGTCGCCGTCTTGAGCAGT
>JAKSCU010000184.1 GCA_022360435.1 Bacillota bacterium | reverse complement strand
GAGTGCCTGGGCGACAGTATCATCGTGGGTCATTGCATTGAATTTGATTTAAATTTTCTGAACATGAAACTTGGGCCATATAGTTTTTGTATTAACAATTTTTACCTTGACACAATAATTCTGTCCAAGATAATAAATATCAACCTGAGGTCGCACACTCTGGACGAGATACTTGACCATATGGGTGTTGAACCAAATGGCAGGCACACCGCCATTGGCGACGCGCTGCTTACGGCGGACATTTTCCTTAAATTTTTACGAAAGCTGGAAAGTCAAAATGTTAACACGCTTTGGGACCTGCGTACATTTATCAGGCACTCAATGCTGCATTTATTGTGATACGTTATACGTCAGCTCAAGCCAGGAGGCGCGACCGTGCAGGGCCAGATAGGTGATTACAAACATGGCGTGGGACCACTTGAGGGGCACAACCCAGATTGGCCCGCCATGCTCTTTGTCCACCTGTTCGGGCAGCAGCAGATTATGATTGGTTTGGTTCAGGCACCAGGCCAGCAGCTCCCGGGCGCGTCCCCGACTGCCTTCCCGCAGGTGATGCAATGCCAGCCACAAAGTGCTGATAATCCAGGGGTTGCCCCCGGCGTAACAGTCACCGTCGTAACGGTGCAATCCGCCGACTTTACGGTTCCACAAGGTTTGTTCGATGGTTGCGGCGGTGGCGGTTAGTTTTTTCGACCCGGGAGGCAGCACGTTAAAGGGAAATCCCAGGGCCAATAGCGAGCTGTCGATATTGCTGTCGGTGTCGCTCCAAAAAGTGGTGTATAAACCCGAGGGGTCTTTGTTTTCCCAAGCACCCAGGTTGTTGTTGCGCAAGTAGTTATATTCGCGTTCGTCGACGCGTTTGCCGATGCCCCGGTAAAACCTTTGCAGTTCCTGACTCCACTGCAGTTCAAGTATGGCGTGGCGCATTCTGTCGGCGGATTGGGACCATTGCCTGGCCGAAGCCGGTTGGTTCAGATCGTAAGCCAGCCCGGCGGCGGCACGCAGGCCGCCGTAAACGGCGGCAGCCGAGTAGGTTCCCTGGGCCAGGCGTTCTTCCCAGGGGTCGATGCTGGGCAGCGGCAGGCCGTTGTCCGCCAAGTTGGCGCACAGGTAGGCGGCGGCCTTTTGCACTGTGGGCCATATCCGTCGGGCAAAATCAAGGTCGCCGCGAAGCCGGTGGTGGTGGAAGAATCCCCATAGAATACCGCCGGTTTGGTCGATTTGTTTACCCCAGGTGGACGCCCAGGAGCCGTCCATAAAATAACGCTGCTGCCAGTCACCCTGCTGGTTTTGTACCCCGGCGGCAAAAAGGTAAAATTTTTCGGCTTCCTGGTTGTACCCGGCTTCGTCCAGCGCCACCGCCGAGTAAAGGGCGTCCCGCAACCAGCAGTAACCGTACCCGCCGCTTGACTTGTACATGGGGTCGAATTCCGGGGCGGCAATAAACCCGCCGCCGTCATCCTGCAACAATTTTATTGTCACCAGCGAGCGCCGGTATAACCCGGCCGGTGCTTCATTTTCACCCGTGTCGGGTAAAGGTTGGCTGTCTTTTTCCAGCCAGCCCCGCCAGTGCCGCGCCGTTGAATCCAGCAGTTCCTCCGGAGGTTGTCGCCTGATTCGGCGTACCGTATCCAGCGCGCTTTTTCCGTCCGGGGCCGCGGTGATGAAAGTTGTAATATGCGTAGCCGAGCCGGGGTTTATGGTTCCGGCTCGCCAGCTCAGCCCGCCGGCGCTGCGGCCGAGGTTGATATTATTGCCCCATAGAATGCCGCGGGAAGCGCCTTCCATGGGATCCGAGGGCGAATTGACCCTGCCGCAGTGATAGCCGTCCGGCGGCAAATTTTCCAGCAGCCCAACAGCCAGATGCACGTCGCGGCGGTACTGAACCGCGGTAAAGGTATCGAAATCAATAAACATGGAATCAAACTGGTCGGATTCGTTTATCTTGAAAGCAAAATACAATAAAAACAGCGGATCTATTGATTCGCCTCCGGTGTTGAAAATCCGGTAGCGGTTGATTAAAACGTCTTCGTCCGGCAATACGAAGCTCCATTGTTCCACCCCGAATTGCTGTCCATGATCCCGAAAAGTGGTATGCACAACATTTCCCGAGGGCAGGTAGTTTTGTCCGGTTTGCCAGTTATCGCCGTGCAGCCAACGGGTATAAGCCTCGCTGCCGACGCCCCGGGGCAAAACCCCGGCAAAAAACATGCCCATGTGCTGGCCGTAATCAATGTGGGGCCAGAACAGCCGGGTCAGCAGGCCCCGGGGTGACAGACAGGCCAGCATGCGCCCGTTGCCGGTAATTGCCGCGGCTTGCAGGACGGGATGCAGTTCGCTCAAAATATTACCTCCGATACAAACAACCTCTATAAGCCAAATTATATATTATTTTCCCCGGCGGCACCAAGGTAAAATTACCGGACGTGAGAGTGGGTGGCATTACAGCTGAATAAGTAATCCCTGTGGGAGGATATACTAAATTATATAATTTTGTATCGTCAGGAGTCGGTCATGTCCAGAGACATATGCATTGTTGGTATTATGGTGGAGGAAAGGGCCTGCCGGGCGCCGGAGGTGCAGGAGGTCATAACCAGGTACGGAGCGCGGATTTTAAGCCGTTCTGGCATTCCGGACCCAACCAAGTCCAGGGGTATAATTACCCTGACCATGGAAGCATATGATTACGAAGCCGAAAACCTGGTGGAGGACTTGGGCCGCGTAAACGGTGTCACCGCCCGGGCCATGTGCCTGGTGGAAGCAATGGAGTAGATATTTCACCGGCCTTATTAATACAATTAACGTAAAGGTTATTTTTTCCCGGGCCGCCCGTCGGTAATTAATAACCAACACGCCCTAATTAGCTATCTAATTTATCGAGAGACGAGCACTCTTTCCACTCCTCTAGAGGAATGTCTTCAAAGCTGATGTCTTTTTCCAGGGCTTTCAGTTCGGCTAGACGCGATTCCAATTGCACTAAATAAGCTGGAGTTTATCTTCATACCAGTCAAGGAACTGCTTTTTTTATACTTTTAAGGAAAGTATACCACCGGAATTAAGGAGTAAAGTATTAAAAAGCGCGCGCAGAGAGCTTAATAAACGCGCTTTTTTTAGCTTCTCCCAGAGGTGAAATTTTCGCCCCTTTTTTTCACCCCTTTTTATGGCGTTTTCCAGAGGCGCTTTTTTGTCTTTTTAAACCTCCGTTGCATTAAATAAAATTATATAATATAATATTTGCAAAAGGTGGGTGGTTGCTGTATGAAGCCAAAAGAACTGATGAAGCTCCTGACAGAGGATGGTTGGGTGATAGTCAGAATACAGGGTTCACACCACATACACAAACACCCAACCAAACCCGGAACCATACCTGTAGCCCTCCATAACAAAGACATGGCTCCGGGGACACTAAACAAAATCCTTAAAGCCGCGGGATTGAAATAAGTCCCAGGCTTTTAAATGTATAATGTTAAAATAAAGGAGTGATTAATGTGGCTTACATCTTTCCAGCTATCCTTACCTCTGCCACAGTTGATGATCGCGGTACCGTATATACTATTGAAATACCGGATATCCCTGGCTGCATAACCGAAGGAGAATCTATTTCAGAAGCAATATCTATGGCCAGGGAAGCTTTAGCCGGTTGCATTTTAGCCATGAAACAGGCTAAAGAAGATATTCCTGCACCAACAAATTACCGCGACGTTGTAACATCGCCCGACGCTGAGATTGTTACTCTAATCGATGTCGACCTAAACGACTATATACGGAGAAAGGAAACCAAGTCTATTATTAAAACGGTCAGCCTTCCCCAGTGGCTGGCAATTATGGCTGAAGAGGCCGGTATAAGTTATTCCCAGGCCTTACAAAACGCTTTAAAACGTGAACTTGACATAGATGGGCAGCCGTAAATGACTGCTTAATACCGTCACCGTTACCCGAAACGTTGA
The DNA here is from genome assembly GCA_022360435.1 of Bacillota bacterium. Taxonomy (GTDB): domain Bacteria; phylum Bacillota; class Desulfotomaculia; order Desulfotomaculales; family Desulfallaceae; genus BRH-c8a. The sequence goes on along the minus strand of JAKSCU010000184.1, from coordinate 8,733 downwards.
CAGCGCGAAAGGTTTATAATAACATGTTGGTAACAATTGAAGCCGGCTGAGCGTAGTTTAGATGAGTTGAGAATAAATGAGACGACTCGGAGACCCATGGGGTGAGAACCAGCATTTTTGTGCTGGTTTTTTATACTCTTAGGAAAGTATACCTCCGGCCATATTAATGGCCGGATTCAAGGATAAGAGTATTAAAAAGCGCACGCCAAGGGAACTGAATGAGTGCGCTTTTTTTATACTCTTAGGAAAGTATATCCAGCCATATTAATGGCCGGATTCAAGGATAAGAGTATCAAAAAGCGCACACAGAGGGAACCGAATAAGCGCGCTTTTTATTTGAGGGGGGCGGGGTAAAGTTGATTTTATTGATTGATAATTATGATTCTTTTGTGTACAACCTATACCAGTACCTGTCGGAACTGGGCAAAAACGTGCGGGTATGCCGCAACGACGGGATTACGGTTCAGGAAGTCGAGGAAATGGCCCCGGAATGCATTTTTCTGTCGCCGGGACCGTGCACTCCGGACGAGGCGGGGGTGTCATTGGATTTAATCTCCACCCTGGCCGGTAAAATACCGGTTTTTGGGGTGTGCTTGGGCCACCAGGTTATAGGGCAAGCCTTGGGAGGGCGGGTTGTGCGGGCTCCCAGACCCATGCACGGCAAGACCTCCCGCGTTTATCACAGTGGTGGCGGTATTTATGCCGGGATACCCAGCCCCATGCCGGCAGCCCGTTATCATTCCCTGGTTATCGAGCCGGCCAGTCTGCCCGCCTGCCTGGAGATCACCGCCTGCACCGCTCAAGGCGTAATCATGGGTGTAAGGCACCGGCAGCTGCCGGTTGAGGGGGTGCAGTTTCATCCCGAGTCGATATTGACCACCTGGGGGAAAGCGCTGCTGGACAATTACCTGCGCATGATCAGGGGAGATATGCGGCATGCCGGTTAATTTGCCTCTTTATGAGAATATTCCCGCGCCGCCGGGCGGCGCGGCGGCGGTTTTCGAGCGGATCATGCACCTGCCCCGCCCCTTTCTCCTTGATACCGGCATGGAAGTCAGCGATCTCGGGCGCCATTCCTTTGTCGGGGCCGAGCCCTTCCTGGTTTTTAAAAGTAAAGGGAACCGGGTAACCCTGGAACAAGGGGAAAAGGTCACTATTGCAGCCGGCCGGCCCGTGGAGGAATTGCGCAATTTAATGGCCCGCTTTGCCATGCCCGCCGACAGCGGCCTGTTCCCCTTCAACGGTGGGGCGGCCGGATATTTCAGTTACGACCTTGGCCGCATGTTTGAAAAAATTCCCTCCCGGGCTGTGGACGACCTAGGCACGCCGGACATATGCCTCGGCTTTTACGATACCGTTGTGGCGGTGGATGTGCGGACCGGAGAGACCACGGTAATATCAACCGGCCTGCCGGAACGGGGATTGGCAGGCCTGGAGCGGGCCCAAAAACGTATGGCGCATGTTGCGGGGCTGCTTCAGGGTGAACCGCCAATCCGCAAAGACCGGACAGGCAAAAGCTTGACCGTTGAACCGCCCGGCCTGGTTTCCAATTTTACCCCCGAGGCGTACATGGCCATGGTAAAAAGGGGCGTGGAGTACATATACGCCGGGGATATATTCCAGGTCAACCTGACCCAGCGTTTTTGCGCCCGGCAAACCGTGGATACATGGGAGCTTTACACCAGGCTGAGGAAGATTAACCCCGCCCCTTTTGCGGCATATATGCCATGGAAGGAGATAGAAATAATCAGCGCGTCACCCGAACGTTTCTTGAGGGTTGCCGGCGGTAAAGTGGAAACCCGCCCCATAAAAGGAACCAGGCCCAGGGGGCGCACACCCGGGGAGGACGAAAGGCTGTGCCGGGAGTTATTGGCCAGCGAAAAAGACCGGGCCGAGCTGATGATGATTGTGGATTTGGAGCGCAACGACCTGGGTCGGGTGTGTCGGGTCGGTTCTGTTAATGTACCGGAACTTTGCCGGCTGGAGGAATATGCCACCGTTTTTCATTTGGTGTCCACGGTGGAAGGGAGGCTGCGTCCAGACAAAGATGTCATCGATCTGCTGGCGGCCTCGTTTCCCGGCGGTTCCATCACGGGCGCGCCTAAAATTCGGGCCATGGAAATTATTGAAGAACTTGAACCGGTGCGCCGTGGGATATACACCGGCTCCATCGGGTATCTTGGTTTTGACGGGCGCATGGACCTGAATATTGTGATCCGAACCATCCTGGCCGCCGGCGGAAATTTTTTCTTCCAGGTGGGCGGAGGCATTACCGCCGATTCCGACCCGCACAAGGAATACGTGGAGTCGTTGGACAAGGCCAGGGCCCTCGTACGGGCGCTGGGGCTGGAAAAAAGCGAGTACGGTTTTTAACACGCGCAGATCGGGGACAATTCCATTGTCTGCGCCGGGAACCGCGGGGACGTTTCCAGTCCGAAACGCAAGCGGAGAGCCAAAGAAAATATGTATGAAAATCCCGGTCTGTCACAGGAGGTATGCCGTTTGTATAATTTTATTGTTGAAAGATGTATAATTAAAAAAGCTGGAAAAGTGTCGTTGGAACCCGGCGACCTAGGATTATTGTACGGTTTTTCGCTTTTTGAAACCATGCTGGTCAGGGAAGGCCGGGCTGTGATGATACGGCGGCATCTGGAGAGGTTGCAGGAATCGGCGTGCCAACTACATCTGCCCACCATTGATGTTGAGATACTGGCCGACAAGTGCCTGGAGAGCATACGGCTTGCGGGTGTTGTGGACGGAGTGCTGCGGCTCGCCGTGACGGCCGGTCCGGCGGAGGGGGGGGCGGGTTTGACGCTGCTCACCGTGCGGGAAGGGGCCCCCTACCGGGCAGAACAGTATAAAAAGGGGTTTTCGCTATGTACATTAAGTTTTCCCCGCAACGAAAAATCGCCGTTGGTGCGGCATAAAACCGCCAATTACCTGGAGAACCTGTTGGGGCGGCGGGAGGCGCAGAACCAGGGTTATGATGAGGGGCTTTTCCTGAACAGCCGGGGCCATGTGGCCGAGGGAGCGGTGAGCAACATATTCATGGTGCGGGATGATGAGCTGATTACCCCGCCGGCCGCCGCCGGTTTGCTGCCGGGCATAGTTCGCCAACTGGTGCTGGAACGCGCCGCCGGGTTGGGCTTTCGGTGTCGGGAAGATAATTTTACCACCAGGGACTTGCGAGGGGCTGACGAGTGTTTCCTCACCAACTCCCTGATGGGAATTATGCCCGTCAACAGCCTGGACGGTGTACCGGTTGGCAGCGGAAAACCAGAACCCGCCACTGCAGCCCTGATGCCGCTTTATCCTCCTTCTTGCTGTGGAAATCCTACGGCGGGGCGGCCATTGCCAGGTCCCTGCGACATAAGAGAAACACCGCCAGATTGACCCGGTAAGACAATGTTTTATAGTTTTTATTGGGAGGAAAAAGATTGTCATTGTTCGGCTTGATTAACAGGTGGCGAAAAAGGGCCCGGGGATTTAAAAAAGACGCCTATGTTTTGTACTACGCTTACCGGGACCCTCGCATGCCCTGGTATGCCAGGCTGTTTGTGCTTTTGGTGGCGGGTTACGCTTTCAGCCCCGTGGACCTGGTGCCCGATTACATACCTGTGCTGGGTTACCTGGACGACCTGTTGATTATTCCCCTGGGCGTGTCGCTGGCCATGAAGATGATTCCCGCGCCCGTGCTGGAGGATTCCCGGCATCGGGCCGCAATCAGACTGAACCGAAGGCCGGTGTTTCGGGCAGGCGCCGTGCTGGTGGCCTTGTTCTGGTTGCTGGTTGTCGGCCTGCTTTTATGGTATATTTTGTGATCAGGGCCGGAGCCATCTTGTCGGAATAGAACAGTGACAAGCAATTAATTGCACAATTTTCCCCCGCATTGAAGTCCGGCTCATTATACGGCGCATACTATAACATTATTTCAATGCGGAGGTTTATAATGAAATATAGTATTACGAGGGTTAACAACCCCGCCGCCATGCAAGCCTTTATGCAGGTGCCCCGTTTGGTGTACGGCGCCGGCCGGGTGCCGCCCACCGCCGAAAGTATGAACTTGATGCGTTACACGCCCCTGACCAACCCTGTTATGCGGCACATTCATTTAACCAGCTTTGTGGCTTTGGAAGAGGGGCGACCGGTGGGAAGAATTACCGCTTCCATCGATCATTTAAATCCTCGCCCCGAAGAGGGATTCTGGGGCGGGTTTGAGTGCTTGGAACGACCGGAAATTGCGAAGGGTCTTCTAAACGCCGCCGCGGAATGGCTGCAAGGGCAGGGTAAAACCGTTATGATCGGCCCGGCCACGTTAAACACCAATCAGCAAGTCGGCTTTTTAATCAAAGGCTTTGAATACGAGCCCCAGCATGAGATACCATACAACCCGCCGTATTACCGGGAGTTGGTGGAACAGGCCGGCTTGGAAAAACTGCATGAACTGGAATGTTTTGAGTGGCATTTACCCGACGAACTGCCTGCCCTGCTCAGTGCCGTCAAACCTGTTTCCGGTTTGGTGATTCGCTCTGTCAACTACCGGGCGGTTTACCGTGAAGCTAAAATAATAATGGATGTGCACAACAGGGCCATGGCGGAGGTTTGGGGATTTATTCCCATGACTTTGGAAGACGCGGCGGGGTTTTTGTCAAGCCAGTCCATGACAATTCCCCCCGACCTTTTTCTGATTTTTGAACTTGAAGGCCAGGTGGCTGGAACATTTTTGTCAATTCCAACCCGGGCGCCGGGCCCTGACGGCAAGGGCGGATTAATCAGGCTGGCCATCGGCGGGGTGGTGCCCGAGGTCAGGCACCGGGGCATTGCCCGGCACGTTCTAAAGGAATTTTATACGCGCTGCCGAAAACTGGGTTACACAAAAGGAGAGGCTTCCCAGATTGCCGAAAGTAACGACATGGTGAAAAGAAAAATAATAAAACCCATTTTGGGTGGCAAAGTAATCAAGTTGTACCGGGTTTACCAACAAAAACTGGCATAAACAGTCGGTGCGCGCGGCAACGGCCAATACGCGCAAAACCGGAAGGAATAAACGGACTGCCGGCGAAAGCTAAACAAGAAATATTTTTAGGGGTCGTAGGAGCGCGGGAGGAAGAATTTTGAGAATATTTGCCATCGGGGACTTGCACTTGTCTTTTAGCAAAGCAGTCAATACCAAGGATTGGGATCAAAATACCGAATACAAACCCATGGAAGCGTTAGATTCCTTCTGGTACCAACACTCCCGGAGAATATTTGCCAATTGGCATAGCAAGGTTGCGGAAGAAGATGTGGTGCTGGTGCCGGGAGATATTTCCTGGGCCATGCGATTGGAGGAAGCCCGGCATGATTTGCAGTTCCTGGGCCGGCTGCCGGGTATCATCATCTGTGTGCAAGGCAATCACGATTACTGGTGGCAGAGCATATCACGGGTCAGGGCGACGGTTACAGCCAATATGTATATGATCCAAAACGATCACGTTAACCTGAACGGATTGATTTTTTGCGGGAGCAGGGGGTGGATCTGTCCGAATAGCGCGTTGTTCAAAGAAGGGGATGAAAAAATATACTGCCGGGAATTGATTAGAATGGAGAATTCGTTATCCGGTGCCGGCAAAGGACCCAAAATAGTCATGATGCACTATATGCCCACCAATGAAAAACATGAATATTCAGGATTTATCCAGCTGTTCCAAAAGTACAACGTGCAAGATGTAGTCTACGGGCACCTACATGCCAGGGCGTGCAGGTACCGGCTTCCGGACCGGGCCTGGGATATTAACTTCCATCTGGTGAGCGCGGATTATATAAACTTTTCGCCTGCTTTAATTAAAACTCTTTGAAGGGTTTGTCATACTTTAGAAAAATATACCTTGCCAAATATATGGCAAGGGTAAAGGAAAAAAGTATCAAAAAACGCACGCCCAGGGAACCGAATGAGTGCGTTTTTTTTACTCTTAGGAAAGTATACTTCCGGCCATATTAATGGCCGGATTTAAGGATAAGAGTATCAAAAAGCGCACGCAGAGGGAACCGAATAAGTGCGCTTTTTTTATTTATCCGGAACAGCTAAGCACTCCAGATGCCCGAAAACCAATTCTTTTCCCAGGCAAGCATGCACGGCTTTGTCCCCGGCGGGTATCTCCCTTTGGCATACCTGGCAGGGCCTGTTTTCCCTGGCCGACAAAACTACCCCCGCAATAATGTTTTCCTTCCAGACTATACGAGCCGGCTCCAGTTTGTTTTTATGCGGCTCAACAGGGGTGCAGCCGGCATGATAATACCGGGTTTTTTTCTTGCCCTGCTCCCTGAAGCGGTATTGCACCACGGGCGTGTAGGGTGTTATTTTTTTGCGGCAGCGGGAGCATTTCCTGGTGCGACCGGTGTTGGCCCGCAAGACGTAACGAAACTGCGGCGGTTTGCACCGCACGCGCATGTCCTTGACATAACGGCAGCGGGAGTTATCTTCCCGGACCCAGGCGTCCACAAGGCGGTAAAAGTTACTGTAATTGCGGTCTTCCAGCCGGATATCCGAGGGAAACCCCGCCTCCACTATCTGGCTTTGAAACATATTCTCGGCCACCTGATGCGCCAGGCCGTCCATTTTGGCCGTCTCCCAATGGTAGCCGTTTTCTGTGAGCCACTTGTGCAAATCGTGAAAAAGATTGCTGGAGCATACGTAGAGATAGTCTTTTCTTGTTACGCCGGCTTCCTCTATCATTTCCAATACCTGACGGCAAACCATATCCTCAAGGGTTATCGTTTTGTCCCAGGAAAGGGGCAGTAATCTTTTATATATCCTTTGCGGGTTTTCACTGACCAATACCAAAACTTCTGAAAACGCCTTGCACCCGCCTCCCGCGTCTTCAACGTACCAGTATGTCATACGCGACCTCCGGCTACCATTGCAGGGTAATATTGCTTGTTTTATTACGGGACGGTTCCATTGTTCCCACGACCCTTCGCTTTGCGTTTCAGGGGCGCCGGGACCGTCTCCAATGACCAAAAGCACTTGGGTAAACATTTATGATGTTATGGCTGACTTGCCGGTATTATGATATATTATAACATAAGCGGGTTATAAAGTCTTTGCATTGTTTGCAGCCGAAGGGGGTTATTATGTCCAGATTCGTTTGCGACATTTGTGGTCAAGACGTTGCCCTTCATGAAGGGATTCTTACGTGGGCCAGGGATGACGAGACAATAGCTAATTTTAAACTGTCCCACAGGAAGGAAACCGGTTTGGGTTGTCAGCCGGTGGAAAACAACAGACACAAGGACCTTTACACCCTGGCGGTTGTCAGCGGTTACATGGAGTTCATCAAATACCTGATTGAACGATGGGAAAACGGCTTTTTACTTAAGGACGCCAATTTGCTGGAACGGGTACTGGAACAGTTGAATATGCATATCCACGAAAAAGTGATCCTATTGACGGAAGATGCCGACGATTGACGGGGCAAACAGCGAAGAGGGGGACGGATCTCTTGTAGCAAGCAAGATATCCGCCCCCCTCTTCGGTTTCACATGTTAAATTCTTTGGCCAGTTTGGTAAACGCGGGCAGAGAGTTGCGGATAACGTCCATATCCACGCAATAGGAAAGGCGGAAATGACCGGACCGACCGAATCCGCTGCCCGGAACCAGGAGCAGATTGTGTTTTTGGGCCAGGCGCACGAACTCGACATCGTCCTCGATGGGACAGCGGGGGAAGAAGTAAAAGGCGCCCATGGGTTTAACCACCTCGAAACCAAGTTCAACCAGGTGGTTGTAAAGCACGTCCCGTTTTTCCCGGTATTCGTCAATGTCGACGCTTTCCCGCTGTAGCGTGGCCACCAGACGCTGGGCCAAGGCCGGGGCGTTGACGAACCCCAGGGTGCGGTTGCAAAATATCAGTCCCTCCATGATCATGGATGAGTCGGCGCTGTCCGGGCACACGGCGATGTAACCGATGCGTTCCCCCGGCAAGGCCAAATCCTTGCTGTGGGATGTCACAATAATTGAGTTTTTAATGTATTTAAACACTTTGGGCACGGTTATCCCGTCATAAACAATTTTAGCGTACGGCTCGTCGGAAATAATATAAATGGCGGTGCCGAATTCTTTTTCCTTTGCTTCCAACAGCCCGGCAAGGGTGGCCAGCGATTCGGCCGGGTAAACCGCGCCGGTGGGGTTGTTGGGCGAGTTAAGCAGCACGGCCCTGGTTTTTGGACCCACGGCGGCGGCCACCGCTTCCGGGTCCAATTGGAAATTGTCCCGGGTGGACACTTCGCGAAAAATACCGCCGTGATTATCTACATAAAAGCGATATTCAACGAAATAAGGGGCGGGGATAATTACTTCCTCCCCCGGGTTCAACAGTGTTTTTAACACCACATTCAGACCCCCGCCGGCGCCGCAGGTCATAACAATATGATCGGCGGTGACGGGCTTACCCGACTCTTGCGCCAGCACCTCGGCCACGGCCTGCCTGGTTTCCGGGTACCCGGCATTGCTCATGTACCTGTGCATCCCGGGACGTGGATTTTGGGCCAATTTGCGCAATTCTTCGTGAAACCTCCCGGGAGGTTCGACATTGGGGTTGCCCAGGGTAAAGTCAAACACGTTTTCAGCGCCGTGTTTAAGCCGCAATTTTTCCCCTTCCTCGAACATCTTGCGGATCCATGACGATGCTGATAAATATTTTTCAATCTTCCCGGCAATGGGCATTAAATAACCTCCTTTTTTTTAAACTATTATT
>JAKSCU010000141.1 GCA_022360435.1 Bacillota bacterium | reverse complement strand
ATAAAGATCGCGTTTGTACCGCGCTATACGAAGTTCGAGAATCTTGCGGAAGATGAAGTAGGGTAGGGAGGACTGAAGAGAAATGGACGTCACCAAGATGTTTAACTTTGACGAGCTCACCAACAGCGCCGAGCAACTCGTACTCGAGGAACTCGGACGACAGCTCGAAGAACGTGAGGGCGACGCGTGCATTTCCGAGGACAGTGTAATGGACATGGCGACGTACGCCCTTAATCATGTGCGACCGATGTATCGGGTCAACCTGCTGGGTCGTCTCTACGCCGACACGCTCATGGAAGAGCACGGAGACGAAGTGCGCTCGGCGGTACGCGAGGCGATCGAAAAAATCTGCTCGGAGTATCGATAGCGTCGACGGGTTACGACGAGGGCGCCGGCTCACCACTGAGCGGATCGAAGGTGCGACTCTCTTCCCCCAGATCGCCGTCGTCTGCGCTGCGGAGGCGATCCGGCGTCGGTGAGCGTCGCCCCTGAGATTCCGGGAGCGCGCTCGACTCCGATACCAACCGGTAATCGCGCAATACGGTCGCGTCACTATTCACACTCAAATAGCGCGGCGTGGCGATCTCGTCCGCGGATGCGAAGAAGCGGCCGTCCTCGCGCAATGCAAGCCACGCCCCGCTTTCCATTACGTATAAATCGAGGATACGCGAACCCTCTCGGCGATCGATCACCGAGACCGTACCGTCCTGGTTGAGGGTATACAGAAACATTCCCTCGAGGAAAATACGGCGCGGAATGTGGGCGCGATTGCGAAGCAGCTCGGTAACGCGTCTGCCGTCCCACCGCAGGATCCCGCCACGATCGTCGAGGGTGGTGTAGGCGGCTCCGGTAACCGGATCGAGAACCAACTCGGCCCTCGGATACTCGCCCGGTACTTCTAAAATCGTCCGACGACGGTTGAGATTGACTCCCTCGAATACTTCTATGACGGTCGACGGAACACCGGAGCGATTATCGCGCACTCCGATAGCGAAGAGGCGACCCCGCCGTTCATCGAAGGCGAGAAAAAACACGAGGCGGCT
>JAKSCU010000185.1 GCA_022360435.1 Bacillota bacterium | reverse complement strand
TGCCATGATCCGTTATTTCAAAAATACCGCGGCGCAAACTGGCCGCACCGGTGAAAGCGCCCCTCTCGTGGCCGAATAGCTCGCTTTCCAGCAAGTTTTCCGGCAAAGCGCCGCAATTAATGGGTATAAACGTCTGGTCCGCCCGCTGGCTGGACATATGAATGAACCTGGCCAGCACCTCCTTACCGGTGCCGGTTTCGCCCTGAATTAACACGTTTAAATTCTTGCGGGCAATTTTGGCGGCCACATTAATCAAATTTAACATTTTGGCAGTGTGGCCTACGTATAACCCAACCTTTTCAGCCGCCGTCACCCACTCCGGGCCGGCTCCGGTTTTGTCCCAAACCCGCCGCCCCTGTTCCAATGCCTGGTCAATCAGTATTTCCACTTCGCCGATGTCCGCGAAGGGTTTTTCAATATAATCAAAGGCTCCCAGTTGGATAGCCCGCACCGCCGTTTTGGTGGTACCATACCCCGTCATAATGATGGCTTCACAGGACGGTTGTTTGTTTTTTAAATGTTCCAAAAGGTCCAGTCCGCTGGAATCAGGCAGTTTTAAATCAATAAGAGCAATATTGTACGCAACGGCGTCAATCAACTCCAATGCCCGGGTGCCGGTATGGGCCAGATTGACATCCATACCTTTTCTTTCCAAGAGACGGCGCAAAAAGCTGCCCACTTCCACTTCATCGTCTATAACCAATACATGTGCCCCGTACCCGTTGCTCATTAAATCACCTCCGGGCCTTTTCAGCCGCAGCTTTTTACCGGTATAAGCAGGGAAAAACTGCTTCCCCGCCCGGGCTTGCTGACCACCTCAATGGTTCCGTCATGCGCTTCGGCGATACCAAGGCTAACCGACAAACCCAGCCCGGTACCCTTTGCCGCCCCTTTGCTGGTAAAAAAAGGGTTGAAAATTTTCATCAAATTTTCCCCCGGAATACCCTCGCCGTTGTCGGTTACCATGGCGGATACAAATTCAGCCTGTTCAAATTCTTTCACTCCGGTGGATATTATTATTCTCTTATCCTGGCTATTCTTTTCCAAAGCGTCCCTGGCGTTCAAAATTAAATTAATCAACACCTGGTCCAGCTGATGCTCATTGGCTGCCACCTCGGGCAAATGAGCAGCGAGATCCAGTTCAATAATGATACCGCTCCGGGTGATTTGGTACTTAATCAGGCTCAGCACCCTGTTCACCACATTGTTCAGGCTTACGGGGGCCATGGGCTGCTGGTCTTGCCGAGAAAAGGTAAGCAAGTTTTGAATTATTTTTTTACAGCGCAAACCGCAATTGACGACGTCTTTCATCAAATCGGTGCTTATACAGCCTGTCTCTTGGTCCCGCAGGATCATTTGCGAGTTGCCGATAATCACCGTCATGGGGCTGTTCAATTCATGGGCCACGCCGGCCGCCATCTCGCCGATGGCGGCTAGTTTGGCCGACTGCATAAGCTGGACCTCCATCCTTATTTTTTCGGTGACGTCTTTAATGTGGTGTATAACCGAATATACTTCCTTGCGCGCGTTAAACACCGGGTAATAATAAACATCGAAAGTTTTTCCCGACTCCAGTTGCATGCGCCGATACGCAGGGGCCCTGTTTTTATTCACTATATCCAGCATACAGTTGTCGCATTTGCTGTCGCGCCCCCAAACGTAACGGTAGCATTTGCTTTTTTCCGATTCCCCCGCGGACTGTCCCGGCAGAGCATCCATCCTTTCGTTGCATCTGATAATGTCCATGTTCCGGTCAATCAACAATATCGGATCGGTGAGAGCTCGAAAAGTCTCCTCCCATTCAATTTTGCTGGATAAAACCTGCTCGTAAAGGCGGGCGTTTTCTATACATATGGCCAACTGGTCGGCCAGCTGCCTGATAAACTTAATCTCGTCCTCGGAGTAGGCATTCTCTCTGGCGCTGCCGATCATCAACGCGCCAATTACGTTCCCTTTGACAAACAAAGGGTCCAGGGAAAGAGACAGTATACTTAATTCTCTCACCGGCGGGCATTGATAAATGGCGCTGTCTTCCCGGCCAAGGGAATACACCTTGCTTTTTTTGTCCCGCACCGCGTGCCGGAGAAGGGACCTAAAAGGTATCGGATGCCCGGTGCAGCCGCATTCGGGCACCATGGCGGCCATTACCAACTCATTGCCCCGCATCAGGGCCAACCCAAGAAAGTCGCAGTGTATAACCAGCGGCAGACGCCGGTAAACCCGCTCAATGATGTCGGCCAGGGACATGTCGATATTGATATCCTTAATTATCTGGTGAATAATTTCCAGCCGGTTGTTTTGCTTGACTATTTCCTCGTTTATTTTCTTTACTTCCAGATAATAATTGAGTTTGGAGGAATTAACGCCTGTTAAGTGCTTGATTAGGCGCATTTTATCGTTAACCAGGTACTTGTTTTCCATTTCTTCATATCCTTTCAGGATTGACTGGTTGTTCAAATACCTTTGCTGCATCCGGTTACCGTTCTATTATGGTACAAACTTATTGCATCAAATCCGTAGACATGAAAAAGTATGGCAATTGAGCGGGGCGCGCCTCTACAAGACGCACCCCAAGCCCCTGCGGTCCCTAAACCATCAACCTTTCAGCCCTCTCAATGGCAAGTCGGACCAGGTTTCCGCAATCTCTGGAACTAACGCTGCCGAAACTGCCCTCGTTGCGCACAATGCCGGCCACCCCAAGTTCTTCGGCTAACTCCATCTTCAGCTTGTCGGACATAACGCCGCGCCTTCGTGCCATTATTAGCCTACCTCCTTTGGGTTTGACAGGATACCGCAGGTGCATTTTTAGTATGTTGCCGGGCCGGCATCGCTATACCCGTAAAACCAATAGGCCATGCATGCTCATTGGTTTCCTTTATTACCCTTTAATGCGTGTCCCCAACAGATGACAGGATTGATACGCTCCTCTCCGGGGAATGTCCCCAACTTATGGCCGGGTATTGGGTATATTTTCCTGAGTGAGAAAAAACCGCTACCCTCTTTTGGGAAGGTAAGCGGCGCAGAATCGAACTGAATTAAAAATCAAAAAACAAATAGTAACTAGCAGCAACTGAAATTAAAAGTTAAATACCTCGTCCAGTTCCTCCCCCTTGAGGTCGAACCTGGTGCTGTGCGGCAACAGTTCCTCGGTGGTGAAGAACTCGGGCAACCTGTCGTCGGCAGAGGTGAAACCGGCTTGCTTGTTGAATTCACGCTCCACCTTGAGAACGTTGGCGCCAAGCGCCAGCGCGTCGTCGGTGGTCAGGCTTAGGCCATACTGGGCATTTAACATTTCCACAACGGTAGGCAGCCCTTCGGGATTATCCAGCACGGCGAAGGCCACAAACAGGCACAGGCCGGTGGAATCCACAGCGGCGGTGGCAATTTGCAGATTGCGTGAAAGCTCCACTTGTCCTTCCGATTTTAGCGGGTCCACATAGCCGCCCACTTTGAGGATGTTGGCGGTAACGGCATAACCGGCGGTATGGTCGGCGCCCATGGGGGTGGTGGCGTAAGTTACGCCGTTACCCTTGCAGGAGCGCGGGTCGTAAGCCGGGATGCCCTGACCCTTGACGGCGGGAACCCGGGTAACGCCATAAATTTTACCGGCATTGGTGGCGCCGCCGCCGATTACCCGCCCCAGCGGAGTGCCCTTACCCACCTCTTCCAGGGCAGCGATGGCGGCCTTGCCGTCACCGAAAGAAATTACGCCGGCCTCCATAAGCACGCCCAAAGTGCAGCCGGCCTCGATGGTGTCCAGGCCCACGTCGTTGCAGATGTAATTCAGCCAGGCCACCACGTCCAGGTCACTGATTTCCAGGTTGGGGCCGAAGCTCCAGGCGGTTTCGTATTCAACCGGGGCACATACCTTGCCGTTGGGCATGGGGTACACGTTGGAACAGCGCATTACGCAACCCGGGTGGCAGGCATGGGTGGCTTTTCCTCCCCGGGCCACAGCCACTTCCGCCAGTTTTTCGCCGCTGACTTCACTGGCTTTGTCAAAACGCCCCGACTGGAAGTTCCGGGTGGGCAGAGTGCCGGCTTCGTTGATGACGTTCATCAGCACGTTGGTGCCATACGCGGGCAGGCCCTGCCCGGTAACCGGGTGGTCAAGCAATATTTTGGAGAATTTTTTGGCGGCTTCCTTAAAACGCCCGGGTTCAGCAACCGGAGCGTCAAACGTCTTGGGCGCGTCCACCACGATGGCTTTCAGTCCCTTTGAGCCCATCACGGCGCCCAGGCCGCCGCGACCGGCATAACGGCTGCTGTTGCCTTCGGAATCGTTGTTGGTGATGCCGGAGGAAAGCATCAGCATTTCACCGGCGGGACCGATGGTAACCACGGCAACTTTTTCGCCGTAACGTTCTTTGCAGATGGCCGTCACTTCATAAGTTCCTTTTCCGGCCAGGTCTTCGGCGGGAAACATTTCCGCTCCGTCCGGTGTTACCTTGAGCAGATAAAAGCCTTTTTCAGCGGGTTTACCTTCAATAACAACCGCCTTGATGCCCAGGTTGGCCAGCTTTTGCGAAGTGATGCCACCGGCGTTTGATTCCTTGATGGTACCGGTAAGGGGACTCTTGGCGCCCACGGAAAGGCGCCCGGAAGAAGGAGCGCTGGTGCCCGACAACAGGCCGGGAGCTATGACCAGCTTGTTGAATGGTCCCAGCGGGTCACAAGTGGGCGGAACTTCATCGGCCACCAATTGCGAAGTAAGCGCGCGTCCGCCAAGGGCAAGGTACTTATCCGCAACATCTTCGAACCTGACCTGTTTTGCCGCCATATCCACTCTGATAAACTTAGCCATTTGTTTTCCTCCTTTTTTAGTAACCTATCATCCCCTTTCCACAATGGGAGGCATGGCAGTTTCCCGCCATACCCAAGGCCCGTAACCACCATTGTTTCCAATGAAGGTAACCGGACTCGGAGAAAAATTTTGTATTTGCCAACAACTTGATTAAAATATGGAAACCGCCACTATACCCCAATATTTGATGGTGTCCACAGCCCTGCCAACCTTTTAACCATGCTATAGTGTTAGTTACCCTATGCAACATTTGTTCCGGATTAATCAATCATATACATGTTACGACAAACCCTGTCAAAATGCGGCACCAGACAGTTGGTCCCTCATTAGCCGCCGGCTGCCATGTTCCATGTCGGAACAGGAGATACCGCTTAAACAGCACAACTGCGCTTAAATGAAACATCATTTTACTGTTATATAGTATATTACATTGTCTCCATTGTCATTTGTCAACCCGTTTCCTGCAAACGGTATGATAGCAGTCCCTAATTGAAGATAACGGACCGAGTTGGATAAAGTCATACTTTTTCCTTTTCTTGGCCGGAATTAATCAATCCCAGGATTACCCTGTACGGACCGGGAGTACCCGGCGGCACAAAAGCCACCCTGTCTCCGGGACTTATAGTCCGGCTCAAAGGCCCCGCCCTACCGTTAACAAATACGGTTTCAATTTTTTCTCCCGGCAGTTCCATCATCGCCGCCAACTGTTTAGCGCTGCACTCTCTCTCCAAAGGCCACCATACCGGAAAAGGCCACCCGCGCTGGTCAAATATTTCTTTTAGATATGAAAATCCTCTTACCTCGACGCTATTTTTGGAGTCCATAATTTACACCCTCCCGGGAACAACCGGTGAATATGCCGGCCAAGCAGGCCCATGACAGATATGATCAAGAAATACGCGCACAATGTTTTTTAAAGGGCTTTCCGGTAAATGGATACAATATCCTGTAAATTGCTATCCCTTGGATTCGTAATCAAGCAGGCATCTTTCAGCGCATTCACAGCCAGCTTTTCTACCACCGACTCATCAATGCCGATTTCAGACAGGCGTTTGGCCAGTCCGATGTTTTTAACCAGCCGGCGAATCCCTTTAACAGCCTTTTCCGCCGCTTTCCATTTGCTTAAATCCTTAATGTCCTCGCCCAGGGCTTCCGCAATATGGCAAAATCGGTCCACATTGGCGATAAGATTGTATTCCATGGCATAGGGAAGTAAAATGGCGTTGGTTTCACCATGATGGCTGTCCAACAAGCCATCCACCTGGTGAGTCATGGCATGCGTTATACCCAGGATGGCGTTGGAAAAAGCCAGTCCGGCCTGCAAACTGGCCATGGACATGGATTCCTTCGCCGGCATGTTGGTGCTGCAGGCCACCGACGCGCTCAAATTTCCTGCAATGAGCCTGATGGAATTAAGGGCGAATATGTCCGACAGCGGAGTGGCCGCCAGGGAAACGTATGATTCAACAGCGTGGCTCAAGGCGTCCATGCCGGTGGCGGCAGTCAATCTGGCGTCCTTGGTTTGCAGCATTACCGGGTCCACGATGGCAATGTCCGGCATCAGCGATTTGGAGATTATAGTCATTTTAACTTTGCGTTTCCTGTCCACGATTATGGCAAACTGGGACACCTCGGAACCCGACCCCGCGGTGGTGGGCAGGATGACCATCGGCGGCAGGGGTTTGTTTATTTTATTAACGCCTTCGTAATCTTGAATGATACCCCCGTTGGTGGCAATAACCGCAATGGCTTTAGCCGCGTCGATGGGGCTGCCGCCGCCGATGGCCATCACCGCGTCGCAACCTGATGAAATGTATTTTTTTACCCCGACCTCCACCTCGTTGTCTTTGGGGTTTGTGGTCAAATCGGACCAAACCTCGTATTCCAGCCCGGCCTGGTCCAGGTAAAAAAGCGCCTTTTCCACCCAGCGGGATTTTATGACACCCTCGTCGGTAACCATGAATACTTTTCTGGCACCCAGCCTCTGAACGCTTTCACCGGCCTGGCTGATAGCGCCCATGCCGAAAATGATCTCCGGAGCCACAAATTTATTTATGTCCATATGCGAGTCCCTTTCCCGACAAAATCAGTTTTTTTGTGTTACTTTTTTATTATATCACCATATCACAACAGTGTGATATTGTTTATTTCAACCATGCCCGCCCATGACTTTTATAAAATACTTACGCAATTGACATATATGGCTGCATGTAATTATAATTGTCAAGTCAAGAGAATTCTTCTTCTTGGCATCATACCGGTTAAGAGGGAGACGAGTCTGTTGGAGGTTGTCGCCGCCAGAAACCTGGTTAAGGAATTTAACGGCTTGCGAGCCGTGAATGGCATCAGCTTTTCCGTCCGCCGCCAAGAGTGCTTCGGCATCCTTGGCCCCAACGGAGCCGGCAAGACATCGACGGTGCGGATGGTATTCAACTTTTCGCCCATCACCGCGGGTGAATTAAAAGTCCTGGGTCTGGATGTAACCCGCCAGGCTAGACAAATAAAAGCCCGGCTGGGTATCGTGCCCCAGGAGAACAACCTGGATCCCGATCTTAGAGTGCTGCAAAACCTGCTGGTATACGCCAGCTTTTTCAACATCCCCGAACGCGAAGCCCGGAATAGGGCCCTGGCCCAACTGGAGTTCTTCGGGCTGTCCGAAAAGAAGGACGCCAAGATAGACCAACTTTCCGGCGGAATGAAGCGCCGCCTGACCATCGCCAGAGCGCTGATCAACAACCCCGAGATTGTCATCCTGGATGAACCCACCACGGGGTTGGATCCCCAGGCCAGGCACACGGTTTGGCAGCGCCTTCGCCAATTGCGCGGCCGGGGCGTGACCCTGATTATGACCACCCATTACCTGGAGGAGGCCGCGCAGCTTTGTGACCGGCTGATTATCATGGATCACGGGGACATCCTGGACGAGGGCGCCCCGGACTTTCTGGTTGATAAGCATATAGGCGCCGAAGTGCTGGAGGTGGGTCAGGGAGCCGCGGCGGCGGACACCCTGCTCAAGCAATTTTCAAATCAAATTAGAGGCCATCTGGTGGTGGGGGACAACCTGGTGCTTTACCCGCTCAACGGAAGGGAACTTCTGTCCCGGCTGCAGGAACTGCCGCGCCAGTTCGACCACTACCTGCTCCGCCCGGCCACACTGGAAGATGTCTTCCTCAAACTCACCGGAAGGGGGCTTGCGGAATGAGCAAAGCCCCGCGCATGGACATCTCCCCCCGGGTGTTCAAGGTATTCCGGCGTCACCTGACGGTATATCGCCGGAATTGGAAGGTCAGCCTGACATTCAACTTCATTGAGCCTTTGCTCTACCTGACAGCGTTGGGTTACGGATTGGGAGTGTACGTGCAGGCCATCGAGGGCCTTACCTACATCCAGTTCATCGCTCCCGCGTTGATCGCTTCATCGGCCATGTTCTCCAGCTCCTATGAATGCACCTACGGCACATTCATCCGTATGGAATTCCAGAAGACCTTCCAGGCGATGGTGGCCACTCCGGTAAGTATGGACGAGGTAGCGCTGGGCGAAATCCTGTGGGGGTCTTTCAAGAGTTTTCTGTACGGCTCCGTGATCCTGTTGGTTATTTTAATGCTGGGTTTGGTTGCTTCACCCTGGGCCCTGTTGGTGCCCGTTGTTCTGCTGGTAAGCGGCATGTTGTTTTCGGCAATGTCCATGATCTGGATTGGGTTGTTTTCGAATATCGACAGTTTTAATTATTACTTTACCCTGATCATCACGCCGCTTTTCCTGTTCTCCGGCGTATTTTTCCCCTTGAGCGGCATGCCGGCCATCGTCCAAACGCTGGCTTGGGCCAGCCCCTTGTATCATGTGGTGAACCTGACCCGCAGCCTTGTGTTGGGTGACGTGGGACTGCACCTGTTCTGGAACTTCCTTTGGCTGGTAGCGGTCGCGATCGTGCTGGCGCCGGTGGCCATTCATCTGATGCGCCGCCTGGTAATCAAATAGGCACATGGCGGGTAAACAAACAATCAAAAAACGCACTAATTCGGTTCCCTCTGCGTGCGCTTTTTGATACTCTTATCCTTGAATCCGGCCATTAATATGGCCGGATAGTATACTTTCCTAAGAGTATAAAAAAAATGACGCCATGTTTTATTTAGAGGCAATTATTCTTTATCTTATTTAACACTGCAGTACCTCATAGCTTTGGGAATTCCTTTTACAATCATGCAAATATTAATTCTGCATAAAAGTGATGATACATGGTTATACATTATCACTGTTCATTTTCCTAGTGAAAACAAAAATAGCAATAGTCATAATAATAACAGCATATCCGACCACCCACCATAATTCTGGAAATATGGAACTATAATTTCCTGCTATCGCAGCCCTTCCCGCATTCACCGCATGAACAAACGGAAGCAAATTGGCAACTACTTTAAATGTTCCGCCAACCAAATCCAAGTCGAACCAAATGCCGGAAAGCCATGCGCTTAAATTTATCAATAGCGCACCGCAAACACCACTTACCTGCTTATCAGTAAGCAGCGTTCCGCAAAGCAAACCTATGGCAATAAATAATACTGCCACCGGAATTAATACGATAATTGCAATCAATACGTTTATACTAATGGTCAATCCGA
>JAKSCU010000186.1 GCA_022360435.1 Bacillota bacterium | reverse complement strand
GGGCGGCGGCGGGTTCCCGGTGGGCAAAGAGCGGATGTTGGCGGCGGACGTCCCCGGCAACGAGAAGTACGTGGTGTGCAACGCCGACGAGGGCGACCCCGGCGCCTTCATGGACCGTAGCATCCTGGAGGGCGACCCGCACAGCGTGCTGGAGGCCATGGCCATTGCCGGTTATTGTATCGGCGCCCGGCAGGGTTACATCTATGTGCGGGCGGAATACCCCATCGCCGTGGACCGGCTGGAGACCGCCGTCGGACAGGCCCGGGAGCAGGGTTTGTTGGGTGACGATATACTTGGAACAGGCTTTAAGTTTAACATCGACCTGCGCCTGGGGGCCGGGGCTTTTGTGTGCGGCGAAGAGACCGCCCTGCTGCGTTCGGCCGTGGGCCGGCGGGGCGAGCCTCGCCCCCGCCCCCCTTACCCCGCCCGGCGCGGTCTGTACGACAAGCCAACCTTGCTGAACAACGTGGAGACATTCGCCAATATCCCGGTGATTATCCGCTACGGGCCACAGTGGTACGCCTCCATGGGCGCCGAGTCCAGCAAGGGCACCAAGGTGTTTTCGCTGGCGGGCAAGATCAAAAACACCGGCCTGATTGAGGTGCCCATGGGCACCACTCTGCGCACCGTGGTTTTTGACATCGGCGGGGGCGTACCCCACGGGCGGGAGTTCAAGGCGGTGCAGACCGGCGGCCCTTCCGGCGGCTGCCTGCCCGCCGAGCACCTGGACACACCCATTGAATATGAGTCCCTGAATGAAAAGGGTTCCATGATGGGGTCCGGCGGTTTGATTGTAATGGATGAAACCGACTGCATAGTGGACATTGCCAAGTTTTACCTGGAGTTCAGCCAGGACGAATCCTGCGGCCAGTGCACACCTTGCCGGGTGGGCACCAAGCGCATGCTGGAGATACTGGAGCGGATCACCGAGGGCAAGGGTAGGATGGAGGACCTGGACATACTGGCCGAACTGGGCGGCGAAATAAAAGACGCTTCCCTCTGCGGCCTGGGGGTGGCGGCGCCCAACCCGGTGCTCTCCACGCTGCGCTATTTCCGGGAAGAGTATGAAGCCCATATAAAGGGCCAGCAATGCCCGGCGGGCGTGTGCCGGGCATTGCTGGACTATGCCATTGACGAGGAAAAATGCGTCTCCTGCGGCATCTGCGCCAAGGCTTGCATGGTGGATGCCATCTGTGGGGAACAAAAGGGCCGGCCTTATTTCATCGACCGGCAAAAGTGTTTAAAGTGCGGGGCCTGTATCGCCCGCTGCCCCAAGGAGGCCATACTCACCGTTTAATCCAATTTATTTACTTTACCCCTGTCATGCCGCAGTCTTTTAAATAACTCGCTCATATTTGACGGCGGGATTATTTGCTTCTTTCGTTTTTCCATTAAAATTGCCTTTTGATTACAAAAACTGGAGCATGCGCCACAGCCCAAACAGTAATTTGCATCAACTGCAGGTTTGGTATGGCCTTCTAAAAAGCTTATTGCTCCTATTTGACAACGACCAATACATTCGGCGCATTCATTACAGCTATCATTATTAATAGTTGCGATATAATTAGTTGTCGCAACGGCGTACGGTAGTCGATGTTTTGTTATGCCTGCCAAAAAACAGCAGCAACATCCACAGCAATTACAGATAAAAGCAACGTTGTGTTTAACATTGTCACATGTATGCATCAAGCCTAGCTCTTTTGAAAGACCTAATTTTTCCATTATTTCAGTTATAGAAGCTCTTCTTGCAAAACCTCTTTCCACCAAAAAATCTGAAGCATTACCAAGACTTATACATATATCATCTATAGGATAACCACAGGCCTGATCCAAATGATAAGTCTCATGTCGGCAGTAACATTTCGTTAGGGCGCCTCTCCCGGCTTCCTGTACAAGCTCGGTTGCAAATTCGAAAGTCAAAATTTCAGTTTTCGGTAATATTTTTTCATAAGCAAGAGCTCTTGCGCGAGGAGTGGCGGGATTAAACAATTCCTCGGTAAACTTAGTCCCCAGACGATATTCATGGATTAACTCAGCCAATTTTTTCATAGGTAAAGCTTGGTTAGTACGCATAAAGATAAACTCAAAAAAACCTACCAGCGCCATTGATAGAATATAACTGGATTTGCCTTTCTTCTTAGATTCGAGAACCAAACCTTTTTTTAGCATGGACTCTAGAAGCTTTTTCAAATACGCGCCGGGTGTTTGAGTTATGGTTTCCAGTTGTTCAAGAGTAGTCGGATGCAGTGGAAAAGAAGAAGCAAGCCTGGCTTCCTCGTCAGTAAAAAGTATTGACAATATTTCATATACATTTAAATCTTCCGGAAGACCTATAGGGTTGTGGTCCAATCTTTCACGCAGATTTAAAAGTATCTCTTTTTTATCAGTCATGTGCGCCATTTCGATAACCCCCCCTAACTGGACGGAAATCATATTATTTGTATAGATTCATCAAAAAAAGTAATTTGCTGCAAGCCATCTTCTGTGACCACAAATGTGTCCTCAATACCTACCGCGCCGAGGTCGGGAAAAATAAACTTTGGCTCCAAGGCAAAGACCATGCCTGGCTTTAAAACTATGTCAAGGTTCTTTGCAATGACGGGCCATTCGTCCAGTTCTATCCCTACTCCATGACCTATAAAACTTATTCTGTCTTCATAGCCCATAAAGTAATTTTGAAATCCCGTGTTAATGGCTATGTGATGAGCCATTTCGAATAAATCTTTACCACTTATACCAGGCTTGGTATGTTCAATGATTTCGGCTTTAATTTTTACAGCCGCCTGATAAGCTTCAACCAGTTCACTTGGTAGTTCGCCGATAGAAAAGATCCTGGCCTGGTCAACCATATAACCGTTATACGCTCCAACATAATCCACCATTATAGGTTCATTTTTATTTATCTTTTTGTAACCGGCACTTTGAGGATATGAAGGATTAAGGCCCGTTCCTCCCGTCGGCCCGTCAAAAAAGCTGGGATAAGACAGATTCCATCCCGACATAAGATGACCGTAGTAAAGTTCTTGATTAAATCCTCTCATCCGAATAGCGCCCTGATGTCCGTTTTTTCTGTATATTGCTTCCAACTCACCGGCAAGCTCCGCCTCAGTCATACCTTCTCTTAAAATTTCCGGTATCTGAGAAAACATGAGATGATTAAGTTTTGCGGCTTCTTTAAGCCGGTTTATCTCGTAGGTGGATTTTATTGTTCTTACCTCGCGTATAAAAGTAGAGATATCTACCACTTCTAATGGTTTAAGCGCTTTTTCATATTTAAAGTATAAACTAGCCGGTAGTACATCCAGTTCCAGGCCAATTTTACCCTTTCCATTAAAATAATTATTTATTTCTTTTAAAGACTCTTTAAGGTTTTTCATGGATACAATCTTTGCCAAGGAACTCTCATCCCGAGCCCTTCTCAAACTTTTTTTCACCATTAGAACCGGTTCGCCTTGGACCGGTATAAACAGATGCGCATTCTGGGCTGTTCCGCTGAAATAAAATAAATCAGCTTTTTGAATTATCAAAGCGCCATCAATGTTATTATTTAATAATTTTTCCTGAAATCTGGATATCCTGTCTTGCAGTTCTTTTTGCGGCGTATAAGTTATTTTATATTCTGAGAGAGTCATGTTCACTATGCCTCCTTATGTTTTTTAAATTCCTATCCCATTCACTCTTTAATGTAGGATTATAATGTGGGTGGTTTACCTCGCCGCGCATTTCGGCAAGCAATTCTCTTGCTACTTCCGGCGCAATAGATGGGTGTTTCCAAACCAGATGGTTACCTGTCCAGTGACTCCAATTCCAATCATTAATAAATCCTTTTTCCTTATAAGAATAATACAAAGGTGTGCCGGGCAGAGGGACGGTAATGTTAAAAAGTGAAACAGTTATTCCCAGATCAATTATTCTTTTTTTTGATTGTCTGATGCTTTCTTCGGTATCATCTTCAAAACATATCATATATGTCGATGTCACAGATATATTTAATTTTCTCAATAAATTAAGGGTTTTTTCCATAAGTTCTTGACTTGCTTTTCTTTTTGCTTTTTCAAGATTCTTATCACTCAATGACTCCAATCCAATAAGCAGAAAACTTAATCCACTGTCTCTTAATTCCTTCATGCCATCTTCGCCGCGAAATGCCAAAGCCTTAAAGCTGGTAAGCATCCCAAAGTTCAAACCCCTGCTTTTTATGGCATATAAAACTTCTTTACCGAAAGCGTTCAACATATGTGTTTCCTGGTTGGAGACATAAACCGACCGGATGCCTTCCCATTTATAAAAATCTAATATTTGATTAATTGCATTAATTGATAGAGGATAATCACCTCCGGGTTGAAAAACCGGATCTGCGCAATAAGTGCAACTATTTGGGCACCCCCTTCTAAAAATTAAATGCCCGGTTTTCGTGTTGCGACCGAGCCAGCTTGCTTCCGTAATTAAATTAGGGTGCTTAATTTCTTCATTAGAAGTAGGACTAATTCCTATTGATTGTCTTAATAAACTCTCACAGTAACCCCAAAAAAGGCGATCAAACACTTTTTTAATTAAAGGCTCATCTGTCATCACCGCATATCCACCTAGCCAGACCTCTTTTATGCCATATTCTGATTTAGCCATGCGGGCCAAGCCAAGCGCCCAGGGGAGAGTCCAGGTAAAGGCGGATATACATAAAACGTCATATTGACCGCTTTCCAAGTGGTCAATAATGGTCTCGTTAAATGGATAATGGAGAAACGTTGGACCTGGTACATTAGCTTCCAAGAAGGCAAAACCATAATCCCTCTGACGGGTATGGAACTTCCAAATATCGGGTATATCGGTTGTATATTCCGCAAAACCATCCAAAAAGCCGTCGTTAGTAAAGACCGGTAGTTTTTTGTGATCGTGACTTCCCTCGTAAATGTCACGCGGAGCAGTGGTAATTAACACCCTGTCCGGCTCAGGAACATAACTTGAGCTACTTAATTTGACAACTTGTCCTTTTGGCATTTTTTAAACCTCCAATTCCATTTTTTTACACACCTCTTTTGTTAGAAAATTAAAGATACGGTCTCCTTAAATAAGAGTGTAATCATTTCGCGCTTTACCTAATAATGACTATTTTAGATTGCGGCCAGTCTTTCAGCCTATCACCTCCATTCCTAGAAATAATAAAGAGTTAGAAATAAATAAGGCTAAGATATACTTTTCTGTATTTCTTAGCCTCCGCTTGGGGGTCAACTGATATATATGCACCTCCCGCGCCCTTGTCAGGTTGTCCGATAAAAGCGGGAGTTTATTGGAGATATAGTACTTACGGCACCCATGACAACAAAACAATTGTTGCTATTTTCAGAAAATTATTTTTTTAAATTATAACATGAAGCATATAAAAAATATGTCGAACCATGCAATTAAAAATATTTATTTTTTATTAAAATGTTTATATAAATAACGTAACAGCCAAATCACCATCTATCCATTTTCCCAAAAAGAGTACAATGGCTAGAAAAATTAATAGCCCTAAACTAAATATAATAGTAAAAAAACTTCTTATAACTGTTTTCCAATTGCTTACACCACAAATGCCTAAAATACTCAATATGAAAGCAGCAAATGTTAGATATAAAATGTATTCAAGCGGATGCGTTTCATTTTCTGCAATATATGACTCAAAAGAAAATATAGAAAACAATAAAAGTAGTAAAAAACACACTAAGGATAAAATGAAGGACCAAAAATTTAATTTTCTAAACAACTATATCACCTATTAATGTTTTATATACATTGGTTAATAACAATCTAATCATTATAAAGGCATACTAGTTCAAAAGCCGTCCCTAAATCAGTCCCAAGGATTTCTTTTTTTCAACGCAGACTTTCTCCCAAAGGCAGCCCCGGCAAAAAGCCGCCAGCCATTCTTTGGGCGTAGCCATCATTTTGGTTTTTATTTCCTGCCAGAACACCTTTGATCCAACCTCAACATTGAGGCGCAGGGTTGCTTCAGCGTCCATTTGCCTGATTTCTGTGTCCATCCCGGGTTTGGCGACGCATTTTTCTCCTTGTAGCGTCGGGCATGCCCGGCAAATGTCGTCCGCGCATGCAACCGCCTCTATTTCCTCGCCGTTCATAGCCCTGTATAATACGTCCTCCAGGTTTTTGACATACTCCCGGCTATATCCCTCGCCCCGGTAGAAGTGCAGGCATACAAAATGATGCCCCCTCAATCTAATCATAACGGAAACCCCCTATTGTTTTTTCCGGCAACAGCACAGTCAATTTCTTATTCCAGCGCGTATGGGTTAATAATAACCACCTTCGATAAATACAAAATGTTTCTTATTTAAAGGTTGCTATTTTCCTGTCAACAGGTACATGCTCAAATATCTGAACCAGCTTTATTACTGTTTCATAATGTTTTTCAGAGATTTTGGGCGCTGCAAGAAGTTCCATTATTGTAAACGTACATAACTTGCACCCTCTTGCATTATCTTTTTTATCATATTATATTTTGAGCGTGTGTTGCTATCAAATATTTGTCAAAAATAATTTGTCAAAAATATAAATAAATTTTTTCAAGTACCCGGCGTCGGTTGAGAAACAAGTATCGATAGTATATTATGGGAATATAAATTATCCCAGGTGCCTGACACCTTTTACGGAGGAGATTCGCTTGAATATACTTGGGGTTGTTGGAAGCAGTAGGAGAAACGGCAATACATCCCGCCTGGTGAAAGAAGTTTTGCAGGGGGCCGAACAGGAAGGAGCGAAGACTGAACTTGTGTTTCTGCGCGACTATGCATTCGCCGGCTGCCGTGGTTGCGAGAAGTGCAAGGAATCTTACCAATGTATGCTGGATGACGATATGCAGAAACTTTACCCTCTCTTGCTGGAGTGTGATGGTCTGGTGCTGGGCACCCCCACTTATTTTTATAACGTCTCGGCTGACATGAAGAGTTTTATCGACCGGTGTTACAGCATGGAGGTATTTGCCGGGGATGACCGCTCCTGCTGGGTGGGGATTAGTGAAGCTATGGGCGGCAAATACGCTGTTGCCCTGAGTGTCTGTGAACAGCATGACGAGCAATACATGGGATTCGCCATCGAGGCATTGACAAGGCCCCTGGCCGATTTGGGATACAGGGTTGTGGATACTGTAAAAGCGGTAGGCTTCTTTGGGCGGGGTGAGGTTTCGGATAGTAACGCTATAATGGAAAGATCCGCAATGGCGGGTAAAAGGTTGGCTAAAACCATCAAGCTAAGAAAAGAGCTGGAAGCAAAATTCCGTTCCGGAGCGGTTTGGCCGCCGGTAAAGTCTCAATGATAGCCTTTTGTCAACCTGTTTTTTCCTTTGTCGCCGGAGTCTTTACTTCCCCCACCTTGAAAATCTTGGTCATTTCCCGCTCCACGAACCGCCAGGTTTCCTCGGCGTTGGTGCGCCAGTTGGTGGGGCATGACGCCAGCGACTCCACGAAGGAAAAACCGTTGCCGTCCATCTGGTTTTGCAGCGCTTTCTTGAGGTATGCTTTAAGTTGCCGCAGCTTGGCGATGGTGCCCCGGGCCACGTAGGCGTTTTCGTCTGTTATGGCGGCCACCATCTCGGGTCCCAGCATGGGCGGACCAGTATAGCCCGGATCTCTGCCGTAGGGGCTGGTTTCGGTTTTCTGGCCGGGCATGGTGGTGGGGGCCATTTGGCCGCCGGTCATGGCGTACACCGTGTTGTTGGCTAGCAGCACGGTGATTTTTTCGTTGCGGGCCGCTGCGTTAACCAAGTGTTGTGAACCGATGGCGTATCCTCCGCCGTCGCCCATGTAGGCGATGACGATCAGTTCCGGGTTGGCCCGCTTGACGCCCACCATGGTAGGAGTGGTGCGGCCGTGGTGGGTCTGCACTTCGTCCAGGTTGAAAAAGTCCCAGGACAGCAGCGAGCAGCCGATGTCGCAGCCGAATACCGTGCGGTTTTGGATACCCAACTCGTCTATGGCCTCTCCCAGCGCTCTGAGGATCAGCCCGTGGCCGCACCCGGGACAAAACTTGTGCGGTTTTGTTTCCATCCGCCACACCCGGGGCATTATTAGCTCCGACATATAATAAGAACCTCCTGGATTTGCTAATTTTGTTCAAGGACGGCCGGTTTTTGGGTTTTATAAAAAAATTGC
The DNA here is from genome assembly GCA_022360435.1 of Bacillota bacterium. Classification (GTDB taxonomy): domain Bacteria; phylum Bacillota; class Desulfotomaculia; order Desulfotomaculales; family Desulfallaceae; genus BRH-c8a. The sequence continues at coordinate 8,122 of JAKSCU010000186.1, read as the reverse complement.
CCTGTTCCCTTTCAAAGCTTAATATTGCCCGGGATAATTTGGGATATGCGTTGTGACCAAAGTGTTACTCAATTGACGCTTGCGGTCTGGTTTTTGTAGCAGCCGAGCACATAAATCGCCCCCGGAAGGCACTGCCATTCCCAGGGGCGGTTTTATTCGGGACACCCGGACAATCAATCAGCTACACAACCGCCGCATCGGCCAAGGGTCTGTGTTGGACGATATTGTCAAATATTCTGGCCGCCCGGTGGGGAGTATTCATTGTATACATGTGTATGCCGGGAGCGCCGCCATCGATTAGCGCTTTGCACATTGTGGAAATGAATTCAACCCCGTATTGTTGCGCGGAGACAGTATCCCCATCTTCCTTGAATTTCCTGAGTTTATCTATAAATTCTTGGGGTACGCTGACACCTATGGGCTGCTTCAGGATGAAGTCCAGATGGGCAAAGCTTTCTACCGGCATGACGCCCGGGACCACGGGAGCCTTAATACCCATATTGCTCACCCTGTCTACAAACTTGAAGTAGACTGCGGGGTCGAAAAACAACTGAGTTATAATGTAGTCGGCTCCATTTTCCACTTTTATTCTGAGGTGTTCCAGATCCTGTTCCTTGTCCGGGCACTCGGGATGTCCTTCCGGGTATCCGGCCACGCTTACGCAAAAATCATTGGGTTCTCCGTCCCTGTACTCTCCCTCTTGAAAGGTTATATATTTACCCTGGTTCAAACGATTTATTTGCTCCACGAAGTCCGAGGCATACCTGTGCCCTTTTTCATGCGGACGGAATTCCTTCTCGCCCTTGGGCGGGTCCCCCCTCAGGGCCAGTATGTTCTGTACCCCTTCATACCGCGCATCCATCAGCATATTATCGATATCCTGCTGGGATTTGGCCACGCAGGTCAAGTGAACCACCGATTCAACCCCGTAGTCTCTTTTAATTTTCCCCGCTATGGGGATGGTTCCGCCCCTGGCGCTGCCCAGGGCGCTGCAGGTTACGCTTACATAGGCGGGCTCGTATTTCATAAGACCGCTTACGGTGTTAAAAATGGGTTCCAGCGGCGTTCCGTTAAGGGGCGGGGACAATTCAATGGAAAACACCGGCGCGGTCGCGTTGTTATAAATGTCAATGACCTTCATTGTTTAACCTCCTCGTAAAAATTATTTTTTACATTTCAGCAAGCTTCTGTTGAAGCCGCTTTATTCTGTTCTCCCTCTCCTCGAAAACATCCGGGCTGCCTTCTTCATAACCCTCGCCATCCAGCACGCAGCCGTCACGGTATAACTTTCCGAATCCAACGCATACCTGGTGATAATCACAGTGCTCCCTGCAGTCTTCCTCAAGCAAATACTTCATTGTTTCCCCTCCTTTTCAAGGTTGGAAAGGGCCGGGTTTCATCAAGGAAACTTTTCAGGATTGTATCTTTCTTGAACAGACACCACCCCCTTAACCGTTTTTTACCAGACCGTAATTTGGAATTGGGCGCAGTTCTTCTAGACTTTTTTAACAATGAGCGTTTGTTTTTGCGCAAAAGGTCCGTAAAAATAAAAAACACGGAAAACGAGTGTAAAACCAAACACATCGTGTTTCCGTTGTTTTTGTTTTTTGTTTTAAATAGCGAAAAGCAGGTCAAGCGTTTTAACCTGCTTTACTTTATACGTTCTATTTTAAGATGTTTTCGTTTAATTCTGTACTCAACCGGATCGTTAAGATTGTTGATGTCGGTTATATCTATACCCAACGCCTTGCAGTCACTGCTTTTACCTCCTTCGGTAAGGCCGTGTTTATAAAGGATTCTGGCCAGTTCCATGTTGTTTCGGCGGCATTTTTCAGATACTGTCTTACCGTCGATGACTATCCTGTACTTTGCTGTTGTATCCTTGCCGGCATTTGACACGGCGGCGGGTTTGTTTACACCGTTTTTGTATTCAAGTTCCAGTGAATTTACATAGTTTTCTATATCGGGCAGGCTTAATTGTTTTCCCACGGATAGGGCCACACCCTTAGCTTTTGTAAGCATGGTGTCGTTGTTTTCCCCGCAGGCTTTGGCTACTCCGTAGAAGGCGTTGCGAACCGAGAAATGCAATTGCAACTGCGCTTCCTCTTTCCGCTTTACATCGCTAATTGACTTTCTTATAAAGCCCTGTCCCCGGGTAAGCACTTCGTCCGCCGCCAACAGGGTTTCCTTGCTCAGAGTGTTCAAACCTTTAATGTCATCCAACATATTAACGTAGTTTGTGATACACAACAATAACTCCGACGGTGTCTTGGGACGCGGCAGCATAGCCGTGCCGACTGTTTTATTAAGCTCTTTATCGTTAATATTAAAGCTGTTATTTGATGTTATAATATCCGATTCGCTTTTATCCCTGCACATGTGCACAACCCCCTAAGATTTCACCCGTTGGAACAGCGCAAAACCTTACTTCAAAACAAAGCAGAGGTTGCTATAGATTACAGACAATTCTAAATATTTGCATCATTGCGAAAACGTTTTTGCGCAAAACGTTTTTTATTTTAACATCTCGTAATTATTAAATTGCCTACGGTTTTGTGTTATTTGCCAAAAACAAAACGCCAAAAACAAATTTTAGGCGTTTTGTTAAAGTTGCATTAAATATGCTATTAAAAAAATGAAAACAACTTGCAAAGCAATTGTTTTGTCACTACAAAATTTATACTTGACCATTTATAAACATGTAAAATTTTTTTAGGAATATACGTTTTTTATAGTAATGTATTTTATATATAGTTTATTTTTATTATTATAACATATTTTCCAAAGTAAGTCTATTATTTTTTGCTAAGAGTTTATTGTTTTTAATGGTCATATGTCAATTTCATAAGTGTTTCCAAGCAAACAAATCGTAATTTAATCAATACCAAGATAAAATATAATTAATATCCGGCATTGCCGGTTAATTTATTTTTATTTTAACAAATTTTGCTTACAGATGTGGTTAAAAAAGCAATTTGTAAAAATTAAATTAAACAAAAGGGCCGTTCCTTTGTTTGTCTCAATAAACGTTAAGAGCCATTTAAATCAAACAACGGCTCTTATATGAAACTTTGAAAATTGCTTCCCGGTAAAAATTTTACTATCAAGCAAATGCCAATACTTCCTTGACGGGAGCAATTTCTTCGAGGGCGCCTATTATTACTCTTCGGGCACCCCCCCGGCCCAGCAAAAAAGCCACTTCCCGGGCGTTTTTCCATTCCTGCGGGGTATGCACCTTATTAATAAAAGGTACCCAGCGGCTATTCCTGGGGACATCCTTGCGGTAGCCCTGGGGATGCAGCAGCACGCCTGCAACCATCGAGGGAGTGACGGGTTCCCCCTCCCTGGTTCCCAACAGGCGAGCGACAACCCCGGGGCGGTGAATATGCGCCTCAACCAGCGGCTTGTGCAGGCAATCCACCCCCACCACCGGAACCACCAGGGTAGACAGCCCGGGAATCACAGGTTCTCCCGCTCCGGGAGCCTTAAAGGGTTTGCGGGCCGCCCCGTCCGCCTCCACCACCACTAAATCAGCCCCGGCTCGTGGTAACAGGCCAACCAAATCTTTGTCCATACCAATGATTTTATTTTCAGGGGTAAGCCCTGCGCCGGCCACTACCACCGAGCAGGTTTGGAAACTTTTTTCAATTGCGCAAAGGAGTCCCCCGGTGTCCCTTTTCAACACAATTTCGGTTCTTGAGTTCGAGGCCGGCGCATAAATGCGGGTGGTGGTGGTGATAACAACATTATAACCCTTATTCGCCGCCTCTTTTCCAATGACCGACATGGCGGCGGTTTTTCCTCCGCCACCCACCAGAGCTATCACGTCGCCTTTTTTTATTTGCAATGCACTAATTAATGTTGTAGCCATAATCCACAATTTTTCGCCCTTGATGAGCAAACATGCCTCCAAGTATATGAGTATATTCAACTTTGGGCAAGATAATAATATCATTAGTTTATTTTACCATAGTTTATTTTACCATGTTGCGATAACAGCGGAGGTTTAGGAGTTGGCGAATGAATACCATGTCTTGTTGCACTGGTTATATGTTGGCGTTATGGCCGCCGGCGCCATAACCTTTGTTATCATGAGGGCTAATCCCCGGGGTGTGCCCGGGTATGAGTACCTTATTGCCATCATTATACCCACCTGGTCGGGTTTGGCCTATATGTCAATGGCCCTGGGGCAGGGCATGACGGAAGTGGGGGGCCAGATCACTTTTTACGCGCGGTACCTGGACTGGGTTGTAACCACACCTCTTCTATTGCTGGCCCTGTCTTTGACCGCCATGTTTTATGTTCCCAAAAATTTTACAATTATTGCAACCATAATGATTACAGATGTAATTATGATTCTTACCGGTTTGATTGCCGACTTTTCGTTGGGAATCAACAGGTTTATATGGTATTCCATAGGCATGGCGGCTCTGGTGATTATTTTGTATATCATCTGGTCTCCTCTATACCGGATAGCCAAAAGCCAGGGTCGGCGTCTAAGGCAAGTGTACGTCCGGGTTGCCGCTTACCTGTCGGCGTTGTGGGTTGGTTATCCCCTGACCTGGTTAATTGGCCCTTCCGGGTTGGGAATGGTGGGACAAAATGTGGACACTTTTTTATTTATTGTACTGCCTATATTTTCAAAAGTTGGATTTAGTATTCTTGATTTGACAAGCCTGCGCTCCCTGTACGGCAAACAACGGGAAAAAATTATATTAAAAGAAAAACATGCTTAATTAACCGCCATTCAGGCGGGTTTTTGTTGATTTAAAAATGTTCTCCATTACGCCCACCTTTTTAATTTTTTTATGTTAATCTGGCATTTCCCGCCTATAAAACGGCTTTCCGCACCCGCATGGCGGGTTTTTAATTGCAAGAAATGTAATTTTAAAACAGGACATTTAAAAGAATATGGCGAAACCTCCAATAATAACCTAAGGCTAAGCATTATGAGCGTTCAATAATTCCTTAATTTTCCGGAGGAATCCATATGCTAAAAAAGATTGACGCTGTAATTGTTGAAGACGATCCGTATTTTGTCAAAATTTTTTGCAAAATGCTAGCCAGAAACGAGGGAATAAATGTCACCGGTATTTTTAATAGCGGCGAACAGTTTCAGAACGAGCTCAAATGCGGGTTAAGCTTTGAGGTTGCTTTTGTGGATTTGGGCCTGCCGGGCATTGCCGGTTCTGAAGTGGGGGAGCATTTAAGAAAAGAAAGGCCAAACTCGCAGATAGTGTTTGTAACGGCAAATGTGGAATTTGCGGCAACAGCTTTTGACCTGGAAGTTACCGATTACCTGGTAAAACCCTTTGATGATAAAAGGCTGGGCCGTTGCATAGCCAGAGTGTTTAATAAAATGGAAAAACATAATTCTAATAATGAAGCTTATACCATAACAAATAAAAATGGCGCCGTCATACTGGATATAACTGATATTATCTTCATTGAAAAGCACAAAAAAAACTGCATATTTTACACAACCGGTGGCGTATATGAGAGCGGTGAAACCTTGGATGGAATCGAGAAAAAACTCAGCCAACAAGATTTTCTCAGAAGTCACAGATCTTACCTGGTTAACAGAAACTATATTCGAAGAATCGAGAAGTGGGGCGACAGAAGTTACGAGATAGAATTCGCATACACGGACCATAAAGCATCGTTAAGCCGGGGCAAGGTGGGAATGTTAAAATATTTAAAAATGGCCATCTGGTAATGGTTTTTTATGGACTCATTTTAATTTAACCCTGGCGTCCAGCACCAGGGCGCCCCAGGGGTATACCGCCACCGGGTTCAGGTCCAGTTCCAAAATTTCCGGGTATTTTTGCATAAGTTGGGATACCCGGGTGAGGATGTCGGTCAGCTTTTCCAATGCCGCCGGGGGACTATTTCTGTACCCTGCCAGCAGGCGGGAACCGCGGAGGGAATGCACCATGGCCGCAGCTTCTGGTTTATCGACGGGAATCAGGCGGAAACAACGATCGTCCAGTATTTCTGTAAAAACGCCGCCCATGCCGAACATAATCACCGGGCCGAAATGAGGGTCCTCAGAGGCCCCGATGATCACTTCGATGCCCTGTTCAGCCATGCTTTGCACCGTAACGGAAGCCCGTGGATCCTCCCGGCGGGCGCGCTCCATAATTTCCCCGAAAGCACGGCGCACGGCTTTGGGCCCGGAGAGATTGAGGCGAACGCCGCCGATGTCGCTTTTGTGGCTGAAAGACTCCGAGCGAACCTTCAGTACCACGGGATAACCAATATGCGCGGCTAATTCCAACGCTTCTTTTTCCGTGGCGGCGGTATGGCTTTCATTGACTGGAATACCCGCGGTTGCCACCAGGGATTTGCTCTCGTCCTCAAACAGGATGTGCCGCCCCGATTGGCGGGCTTGCATGATTGTTTCATCCGGCATCTTTTTCCCTCCCCGACGCATTGCTGTAATGAACCAGGGCGGATACGGCCCCGGCGGCCTCCTCCGGGGAAATATAGAGCGGCACCCCGGCCTCCTGTAAAATCCGTCTTTCTTCCCGGCAATCTTCCCAGGTGGTTACATAGTAAGCCAGTACCGGCTTGCCGCTGCGGCGTTGCGCGGCCAACAGCTCCGGGCTCGGGAAGCGCCAGTTCTTGTGCCAGCAGTATATGGCCACCATCAAGTCAATGGCCGGGTCCTCCAACACGGCATTGACCACCCGGCCGTAAATCCCGGCCTCAAAGCCCACACCGACGGTATCCAGCGGGTTTTTCAGCACCACCGGCGGGTTAAGTCCCAATACGCCTTTGATTTTGCCAATGGTTTCTTCCTGCAGCGTCGGCACGGGAATCCCCCGCCGGGCGGCCAAATCAAGCAGCGCAATGCTGGGTCCGGCGGTATGGGTGACAATGCCCAGCCCTTCCCCGGCGGGAAGCTTCGATAGCGACAGGGCCTTGCAGGCCGCCACCAATTCGGCCACGCTGTCCACCATCAGCACTCCGAACTGGTCCATAAAGATATCCCGGTACATCCGGTAGCTCCCCGCAGCGGTGCCGGTATGGGTAAGGGCGGCAAAATCAGCGGTCTTAAACCGGCCGGCCTTGTAAACAACCACCGGTTTTGTTTTCGCTATCCGTGACGCCGCGCGTACCAGTTCCCGGGCCTCCTCGGTGCCCTCCAGGAAAATGCCGATGACGCCGGTTTCTTCATCCCGGGCCAAGTATTCCAGGTAGTGGCTGATTTCCAGCGTGCTGCGGTTACCCCCCCCCACCCACTTGTTTACGCCCAGTCCCTCGTCGGCCGCCTTATGCATCATGGTCAAGCCCATTCCCCCGCTTTGGGACACCAGGGAAACATTTCCTTTGGGAAGCCGCAAGGGGTAAAAGGTGGAATAAAAGTCGGCGCCGGTATTAATCAATCCCAGGGTATTGGGTCCCACCAGGGCCATCCCGTGCTCCCGCGCCAGCGACACCAAGCGTTCCTCCAGATGCAGCCCGTCATCCCCGGTTTCCCGGTATCCGCCGGCAACGCATATGGCCGCCTTAATCCCCAAGCGCCCGCACCGGGCAATGGTTTCCACGGTGGCATGCTGGTTAACGGCCACCACCGCCACATCCACCGGCCCGGGAATGTCTTCCAGGGAAGGATAAACCGTCAGGCCCTGCAGTGTTCCCAGGCGCGGGTGAACCGGATATACCTTTCCCGCATAGCCTCCATAAAGGATGCTTTCCAGCAGGTTGTACCCCACCCGATCCGGAGAATCGGTGGCTCCCACCACCGCCACGCTGCGCGGGTTGAACAAATGGCGCATAACTTTTGGTTCCATAGGCAACCTCCGGCTTGTTGAATAAAAACCATTTTTTTTAGCCCCGCCAGTCAAGGTGATATTTGACGCAGTCCCTTAAAAAGGCGCGGCGGCAGCGCTATGTAATAGCCGGTGCCCTCTTCCAGCCACCTCGCCAGGTCCTTTTCAACCGCGCCGGTATCTTTGGCCGGGACGCCCACCAGGAGCCTGCCCGGCCCCACCACTGTCCCGGCGGTTACCAGAGCGCCTGCGGCGACACAGCTGCCGGCCCCTATTTTGACGTCGTCCATGATTATGGACCCCATTCCCACCACCACATGCTCTTCCAACACAGGCCCGTGCAATAT
>JAKSCU010000283.1 GCA_022360435.1 Bacillota bacterium | reverse complement strand
GGCGGGGGCCGGACGTGCAGCTCAGCTCGCTGGACATGCCCGGCGCTGTCCGCCCCGGGGAGCGGGTGCCCGTCAACGTGACCCTGGACAGCAATTTGCAGACCCGGGGGTTATTCCGCCTCTTTTGCCGGGGGGAACAGGTACTGCAAAGGGAGGTGGCGGTGGAGCCGGGCACAAACCATATCAACCTGCGCGTTACCCCGAAAGATGGGGGGGCGTTACAATACCGGGGAGAAATTAACTTTTCCGGGGATGTCAATGACGCAAACAACAGCCTGACCGCGTCGGTGACGGTGGAAGGCGCCCCCCGGGTACTGGTGGTGGGCGGCCATGAAGACGTGACGGTGGTCAATTCCCTCTTGCAAAGCCTGGGTATGAACGCCGTCCATTACCCGCCGGGCACGGTGCCCCGGAGCATGGATTTTTTGTCGGGTTTCGAGGGTGTTTTTCTGACGAACGTAGCCCACCGGGACCTGCCGCCGGGTTTTGAGGCCAACCTGGCCAAGTGCGTGCGGGAAATGGGCACCGGCCTGGTGGTTACCGGCGGCGAACACAGCTTTGCCCCGGGGGGATATGAAAACACCCTCCTGGAAGAAATGCTGCCGGTGCGCTGCCGGATGAAGGGCAGCCAAAAACAGCCCAACCTGGGGCTGGTGCTGGCAATCGACTGCTCCGGCAGCATGGAGGATGAAAGCGGCGGGGTAAAAAAGATAGAAATGGCCAAGGAGGCGGCCCTGCGCTCAGCGGAGGTGCTGGAGCCCGGCGATTACCTGGGGGTGCTGGGTTTTGCCGACACGCTGGAATGGGTGGTGCCCTTCGGCCCGGTACTGGACAAGGGCGCAATCGATGCTGCTATCGCCGGGCTGGCTTCCCGGGGAGGCACCCTGATTATCCCGGCCCTGGCGGAAGCCTCGCGGACACTGCGCCAGGCTCCGGCCAAAGTCAAGCACATCATACTGCTCAGCGACGGTCAGGGGGAAAAGGAAGGCTTCCAGCCTCACGCCGCCGCCATGCGGGAACACCAAATCACCCTCTCGGCGGTGGCGGTGGGAGAGGACGCCCAGCGCCGGGAACTGGAATACCTGGCCGGACACACCGGGGGCAGGCACTATTTCACCCGGGACCCCCACGGCATCCCCCATATTTTTACCCGGGAGACTTATCTGGCCACCAGGCGCTATATCAACGACCGGCAGTTCACCCCGATCCAGGTGACGGAAACCGCCTATTTCCCGGCCATTTCCCCGCCCCCTTTAAAAGGTTACGTGGGTACGGGAATAAAGGATGACGCCGCCTTGCTCCTAAAAAGCCACCTGGACGATCCGGTGCTGGCGGCCCGGCATTACGGGCTGGGTAAGGTGGTGGCCTGGACCCCGGACCTGAGCGGCCGGTGGAGCGCCCCCTGGGTAACCTGGCCGGGCTTCCGGGAGCAGTGGTCCCGGTTGATTGACTGGTGTCTGCGGGACCGGGCGGAAAACGGGCTGCAGGTGCAACTTGACCGCTCGGGCGGGGAACTGCGGGTTGCGGCGGCGACTTTATCCCCCCAAACCGGGCAGCGGGTGGAAATGGTGGTGCAGCCGCCCCGGGGGGAACAACGCCAAACATTGCTGCGGCAAGCGGCGCCGGGCCGTTACGACGGCCAATTCACCATGGCCGAGGTGGGGGGCTACGTGGTGACGGTGCGGGCTAAAAACAATGACGCCGTTACCGGCAGCGTAACCAGAACGGCACACCTGGATTACGCCCCGGAACACGCCCTGGACGCCGGCGGCGGCAATGACCGCCTGCAGTCCCTGGCCGGGCTGGCCGGCGGCCAATTTATCGACGCCCAAACCCGGGTATTTGAACAGCCGGTGCTTAAAAACCGGGCTGTCGTCAGCCTGGACTTCATCCTGCTGCCCCTGGCGCTGTTGTTTTTCATCCTGGATATTGCCGCGCGCCGGCTCGACTGGTTCAACCGCTAAACCACAATGTCGCAACCGGAGCCATTCCCCCAAAGGGGGCGTGTCCCCTCCGGTAAATTTAAAGAAAAGGGGGGCTTGTCATGTTTAAGGGAAAAAACGTGTCACTGTTGCTAGGCACGCTGCTGTTCAGCCTGCTGATCATCGCCGGCCCGGCCGTATCCCGGGCCGAGGCCGCCAAATCCGAAGTCACCCGGCAGGACATATACCGGGCCGCCCAAAAAACCATTGATTATTACCACGACAATTATAAAGACAGGGAGTTTCGCGGCATACTGGACTGGCCCGCCCTGGGACTCCACGGCTTCGGCGAAGACGTAAGCGGCCCCCGGTGGACGGTGAACGGCAAAAACGGCGCCCACTGGCGGGAAGAGGAAGTCCGCCAGGGCATACGGTTGTCCAAAATCAAAAACACCGATTACCAGCGCACTATTATCGGGGTGTGCGCCGCCGGCAAAGACCCGTATAATTTCGGCGGCATCAACCTGGTGGAGGCCGTGAAAAATTCCATGCTGCCCAACGGCCACTTCGCCGACTCCATTGCCGACAGGAAAACCGGCCAACCCGTGGGCAATTATTTGGTCAACGCCCACTGCTTCGGCGTCATAGCCCTGCATTGCGCCGGCATGCCCATACCCAACCGGGACAAGTGCCTGGAATGGCTGCTCGACAAACAATACCCCGACGGCGGGTTCACCTGGGACGTCAAGCGCTTTGACAACCCCGAGGACTACAATTTGGTGGAATCCGACGTAGACATGACGGCCGCCGCCCTGATGGCCATGGCCATACTGGGGGTTGACGAAAGCCATCCCGCCGCAGCCCGGGCCCTGGCATTTCTGAAAAATGAGCAATTGGACAACGGAAGCTTCCATTCCTGGGGCACTGAAAACCCGGAAAGCTGCGCCTGGGTGATCAAAGCCCTCACCTTGCTGGGCCAGGACCCCATGGGTAAAGAATGGACCAAGCCCTCCGGCGGCAACCCGGTCAGCGCCCTGCTCCGGTTCCAGTTGCAAAGCGGTGGCTTCACCCACGTGCTTGGTGAGGATAATGCCCTGCAGGTGTACGAAAACGCCATGTCCACCGAGCAGGCCCTTTACGGCATGGCCGACGCGCACAACCAAAATTCGATCTACGACATGCTGAACGAGAAATACCGCCCCCTGGCGGAACAGTATTTGCTTGCCGATTAAATACTTTTGGGTATGATTGTCAGCCTTTTGTCAATTTGATGCAAGGAAGGTATGCCAATGAGTTTGACCGGTTATTCATACGACCAATTTAACAATATCATTTGCTTTAGAAAGAGACACGAAAAAGTATTCGTCTTGAAGGATGAAATAATCATGTTTTCCATCAATGGCAGAAAGGTTGACATTCATACCGTCAGAGGCAGACATACCATCAACGCCACCCTGAACGACATAGAAAATAATTTAAACGATGCCGTCTTTTTAAGAATACATCAATCATATATAATCAATCTAAAAATGATTAAAGCCGTTAAACAAAAAGACGGCAAGCGTTACATAGAATTCCATCACACCGACGAGATTGCCTTGATCAGCAAAAATAACGAGCACAAACTTTACGAATTGGTAAAAACCATTTAAAGGGGAAGCAAGGCTACGGTTCTTATGCTTCCCACGGTAAGTTCATGTTTTTCTATAGTGTTTGGCAAACGGGAAAAGATATTCGCATGTCCCGTCCTCGGCCCACCAAAAAATCACACGGGCATATTTGGTTACTCTGAAGCTGAACAATTTTGGGTATCCTTTTAGCCACTGGGGACGGGTGATTTTACCCTCCAGAGATTCCACGTTCAGGCCGGGTGCCGGCCGGTAGGGAGGATTGTTAAGCAGTATTCAAAGTATTCTCTTTTGTGTTCAATCTGTTGGGATAATTCTCTATTAAATCTTTTAATATTAGCTAATTCTTCATCATAGGTAGCTGTTCTGCGAAAATTAATTTTTCTGTTCATGGTCAAACTGTGCTTTGACGTATTCAGTATATTGCTTCTTCTTTAAGTTCTCTGTTGTTTTGGTCAGCAAGTCATTAAATTGCCGCTCTTCCTCCGGGGAAAGCGTCCAAAAGTCATCTTCATCAAATTTGTCCGCTATATGGATAGGAATCTTAAAATCCCTAGCAATAGCTATGATAAGTTCATGCAATTCTTCAGATGTCCACTGTTCTTTTTTTATTCTAATAAGATATTTTTTAACTTTGGATGACGGAATCATTATACCCCCCCTTTATTACAGGAATGCTTATTAACATTATAGTGAAACTGGTGTAAACTTACAAGCAGAAACAGGGGAAGGGAAACGGGATTAAACCATGCTGGCTTACCGAGAAAAGGACAACTTGATGCACAAGCTCCATCCCCTGGCGGCGGTGGCCTATGTCGCCGTAATTATCTTTTTGTCTCTGCTCTTTTCCCACCCTGTTTATCTGCTAGGCCTGTTTCTGGCGGTGGGAACGGTTATTGCCGCTTCCGACAGCCTCCGGGAGTGGAAGCCCTACCTGTTCATAAGCCTGGGCATGATTATTGTAATTATGCTGGTTAACGGGATTGTTGCCCGGGCCGGCACCACCGTGCTGTTTTACGGCCCGCGGGTCCCCTGGCTGGGTGAAATCACAATAACCCTGGAAGCCTTATGTTACGGAGCCGGGATGGGTATTCGCCTGCTGGTGATCATCAGC
>JAKSCU010000391.1 GCA_022360435.1 Bacillota bacterium | reverse complement strand
TTTTTTTTTCTCTTGTTGGGAGAGGCGGGCGCTGATTACGACAACCAAAGTGGTTACAAGAAAAGCGAAAATGCTTACCAACAGGGCGGCTGTCCAATTTATTTTATATCACTACCTTCAATAATTTGTGACTATCCTCGCCAATGATAATTATACATTCCTTTGTCCCGGCCAGCAACGGTAATTGGATAATCTAAATGGGAAGGCCCAGAGCCGCCCAAACCCCCATGAAACGAAGACCGTAAAACAGGAGGATTGCAGAAAGGAACAGGCGAAGATACTTTTCTTTGTAATACTTGGAGGTGGCGGGTCCGATAAACGACCCGATGGCGATACCAACCAGCATAATACCCATGAACATCAAGTCGGGCTGCGCGCCTTTTTGCAGGTGACCCATAATGGCGACAACCGAGTTGACGAAAACGATGACCACCGACGTGCCGGAAACCACGAACATGGGCAGCACGAAAACCGAGGACAGGTACGGCACAAGCATAAATCCGCCGCCAAGTCCGAACATGGATGCGATAATTGCGATAAAGAAACCGCCTACTGCGGCGTAAATCGGGTTAATGGCAAAATTTTCGCCCCAAAAAGTAAACTTCAGGCTGGACGGGCTAAAACTTGTGACTTTAAAGCCTTCCGCCGCCAACTCATCCCATTTACCCGACTGCTTGAGCTCTTTGACCTTCTCTTCAAATTTCTTGGAAATATTGACCAGTTTCTGTCTGCCTTTGCGATAGGTTTCCGTGGTTTCATAAAACAACCTGACCCCAATCAGGAACGTTATCACCCCGAACCAGAACTTGTATTGATCCAGGGTCATGGGAATCATGGGGCCGATTATAGCGCCGGCGACAACACCCACCGCAATACAGAGAGCAAGGGGAATAGCCACCCTTCTGTCTTTAAGGTATCTTGGCACGGCAATTAACGGTGAAAGAATAACCGCCATCAGGTTGTGCACCTTCAGCGTGCTACTGGCTGCGGCTTTGGCCTTTGCCTCTTCCATTCCTGTGCCGATCAGGTGTTTAATCATAGCCTTGTCAAATTTAAATACAACCACCTGGCCGATGAAGGTAAGAATGGCGCCGGCCGCTCCTACCGTGGAAAACACATAGCCCACGATAATGCCCCAAAGTAAAATAAGAATTGGGTTACCTGCGAGTTCCAACTTAAAAAACCTCCCATCCAAATAAAAATATAACCAAATTGCGCTCCGGCCCGGCTCCCCCCTTTGCACCAATTCTACTTTTTGTTGCCGCTTTGACTTCAACCCAAACATCATTTTTTTTAATGCTGATTATAAGTTTAGCAAATGATACTTGCTTTACGTGTCGCCGGAACGACAGACTGAAGTCATCTTGGTGACAAAATAAATGTCATCTTCAAGACACATATGATTATAATAAAATTAATACCTGGGGACGATTCAGATACATGCGTATCTTCCCTGCAGCCCTTCGCTCTATGTTTCGGGACGCTCGAACCGTCCCATGGAGAATAAGTGGAAAAAAGGAGGGAAATCAAGATGTCAGATACCGGGCTGAATATTGTCACAGGCGCCTTCGGGTACACCGGCAAATATATTGCCCACCGGCTCTTGACCCGGGGAATAAAGGTGCGCACATTGACCGGGCATCCAGACCGGACCAATCCTTTCGGCGACCGGGTGGAAACAATTCCGTACAATTTCCAACAGCCGGATAAACTGGCGGAAAGCTTACAAGGAGCCACCACACTGTTTAACACCTACTGGGTCCGGTTCCCCCGCGGAAATGTAACCTATGCCAAGGCGGTACAAAACACACGGGTATTGTTGACGGCGGCCAAACAAGCCGGTATCCAAAGAATAGTGCACGTCAGCATCACCAACGCTGCGGCGGATTCGCCGCTACTCTATTTCAGGGGCAAGGGACAACTGGAAAATGACATTGTGGAATCCGGACTTTCCCACGCTATAATCAGGCCCACATTGATCTTCGGCGCAGAAGATATTTTAATTAACAACATCGCCTGGCTGCTCAGGCGTTTTCCGGCTTTCGCCGTGCCGGGCCGGGGGGAGTACAAACTGCAGCCGGTTTTTGTGGAAGATCTGGCGGAGCTTGCGGTAAACGCCGCCCAAAACTCGGAAAACATGCTTGTTGACGCCGTGGGGCCGGAAACTTATCAATTTTTAGAGTTAATTAATTTAATCAAAAATACTATTGGAAGCAAGAGTAAAATTATGCATTTGCCGCCCCGCCAGGCGTATTATCTTTCCAAGCTTATTGGAGTCGCCATGGGTGACGTGATTTTGACCGAAGATGAAGTTAAAGGCTTGATGGATAACCTGTTGGTTTCCCAACACCCGCCCACCTGCGAAACAAGGTTGAGTGAATGGCTGGAGAAAAACAGCCACAGTGTCGGCGCCAGCTACGCCTCGGAATTGAGCAGACATTATTAAAAAGCGCACTTAATCAGTTCCCTCTGTGTGCGCTTTTTAATACTTTGTTCCTTTGTCCTTGCCATATATATGGCAAGGTATATAGTTTATTAAAGTATTAAAAAGCGCACTTAATCAGTTCCCTCTGCGTGCGCTTTTTAATACTTTGTTCCTCCGCCCTTGCCATATATATGGCAAGGTATATGGTTTACTAAAGTATTAAAAATACCAGGATTAACAAACAGGTTGCGGCCAATATTACAATTTACAACAATTGGAGAAATTGACCGGTACAAAAAAAAGGACCGCCGTATTACCCGCGGTCCTTTCTACACCAGCCACTTGGCAAGTTTGTCCGGGTTTACTATCTTAATCACCCTACCCTCGTAAGTTATGCTGCGCTCCTGTTTAAAAGTATTAAGCAGCGATGTCACCGTCTGGCGGGAAGTGCCCACCATGCTGGCAATTTCCTCATGGGTCAGGTGCAGGTTGATTTGGATACCGTTCTTGGTATGCTCGCCCATTTTCTCGCCCATCTTCATCAACATCAGGGCCAGCCTGCCCGGAGCCTGCCAGCATACCATCTCGTGGATAATGGCCTCGGCTTCACGCATTCTGGCCCCCAGCAGTTTGGCCACCTTGATGGCCATAAACGGATGCTGGGCCAACAGTGACTCGAACTGCTGCTTGGTCATCACCACCATGGAAACGTTGCTTATGGCGCCGGCAAAGCAGGTCCTTTCTACCCCCAGCAGGGTCTCCGCCAAGGCCATCATCTCTCCGGGGCTGCGGATACTGCCTACGGTGACTCTCCTGCCGTCGGCGGACAGCCGGTAAATTTTTACCCAGCCGCTCTCAAT
>JAKSCU010000188.1 GCA_022360435.1 Bacillota bacterium | reverse complement strand
GTGGGGTGGCCGGGTGGGGGAGTGGGACGGAACAGAGTCCCGATAGGGAAAGAAAAACTGCCACCGGCGGAAAAGACATCGGGGCGACGCCAAGGCGCTTGCCAGCCGCCCTAGGGGCCACCATCCTGCGGCCATGAAAAGCAGCATCCCTCTCAAGATCGGCACACGCGGCAGCGCCCTGGCTCTGGCGCAGGCGAATGAAGTGGCAAGCCGACTGCGTCAGGCGCACTCGGACCTCGCGGGCGAGGACGCCATCGAAATCAAGATCATCACGACCACCGGCGACAAGATCCAGGACCGCACGCTCTCCGAGATCGGCGGCAAAGGTCTCTTCACCAAGGAGATCGAGGAGGCCTTGATCGCCGGAGAGATCGATCTTGCGGTGCACTCCATGAAGGACGTGCCGACCTTCCTGCCCGACGGGCTGGAGATCGTCTCCATCCTGCCGCGCGAAGATCCGCGGGACGCGCTCTTTCTGCGCAACGGCGGGGAGATCGGCGGTCTCGCCGACCTGCCGTCGGGTGCGGTGGTCGGCACTGCCAGCCTGCGGCGCCAGGCCCAGGTGCTCGCGGCGCGCCCCGATCTCACCGTGGTGCCATTCCGCGGCAACGTGGGTACCCGCCTGCGCAAGCTTGAGGAGGGGCAGGTCGACGCCACTCTGTTGGCGCTGGCGGGCTTGCGACGCCTCGGCATGGCCGAGCGTATTGATCACGTCCTGGAACCGGAGGAGATGCTGCCGGCGGTGGCCCAGGGCGCCATCGGCCTGGAGGCCCGGGCCGACGACGAGCCGACCTTGACCTGGCTGGCGGCCCTGACGGATCAGCGGAGCAGCAAGGAAGTCATGGCAGAACGGGCCTGTCTCGCAGTGCTGGACGGCTCCTGCCGGACACCGATCGCCGCTTTGGCGCGACTGGAGGGCTTCGAGCTCTGGCTGCGCGGGCTGATCGCAGCCCCCGACGGCACCACGGTGATCCGCGCCGAGGGCCGGGCCGAGGCCGAGGACGCGGCGGCGCTCGGCCGTTCGATCGGCGAAGAGATCAAGGCCAAGGCCGGCCCCGAGCTGCTGAACGACATTCGCGGCGGCTAGGATAGGTCCCGTGCGCCTGCTCGTCACCAGACCGGAACCTGACGCGGAGGCGCTGGCCGAACGGCTGCGCGCCCTGGGTCACGAGGTGCTGGTCGCACCCATGCTGCCGGTGGTGCCGCGCGCGGAGCAGGC
>JAKSCU010000201.1 GCA_022360435.1 Bacillota bacterium | reverse complement strand
TAAGGGGGATAAAACAGTTTGTCCTCACCTCAGACGGCTAGCCGGGAGTAGTTATACACCCTTACTGATCGATTTCCAAGTTGGTTCGGAAATTGCATCACCGACCAGACAGCGACTAAGTAGCGGACGATTCTGCCTCGGCCTCCAGCGCAGCCTGGCACGCGTCCGCGAGAATCTCGATCTGCTCTAGCAGCCGCTCGCGCTCGCCGGCGGGGATCGCCTGCAAGACCTCGGCCTGCAGTTCTACCGCGATCGGGCGGGCCTTGGTATAGGTCCGCCGGCCCTTGGGCGTCAGCGAGATTAGCCTCGCCCGCCGGTCGCTCGGGTCGACCTTCCGCTTGACCAGCCCATCGGCGTGCATCCGCTCGACCAGCGCCGCGATCGTGTTCGGGTCGCTGGCCATGCGTTCGCAGATGTCCGACTGCCGCACCCCCCCGCCATCGTCCTCTTCCAGCCAACGCAGCACGGTGAATTGGTTGGGCGTGATACCAAGTGTTGCCAAACGCTTACGAAACGCCTGGTTCAGCCCGTACCAGCACCGCCTCAGCAGCGGGGGCAGCCGGCGGCGGTGCGGATCGTCAATCGGCGGTTTAGGTGGCGTCATATCGTGCGTAAGATGCAGAATCAGTCTAGCGTCAATCCGCTTGCCTATAAAGTACGTGTACCATCGTTTTTGTAAATACCCCTTGACTATAAAGTACGTGTACGTTACTTTTTTGAGCTGACCCCTCCTCCTCGAACAGGGACGACCATGCGCACCGACCTGCACCGCACCCTGACCGCCGCCTGCTGCCTGCTGATCGCCTGCCTGGGCCTGACCGGCTGCAACGGCACGGGCACAACCAGCAGCAACCAGGCCACCGCCACCGGGGCCGCCCCGATCACGGGCAAGCTGCACTGGCGCGGCGATACCCAGAACGGCAACAGCCGGCAGACCGGCCTGCCCAACAAGGCCGTCCTCGAAGGCGACAACGCCAACCTCCGCTGGACGCTCAACGTCCCCGGCCGGGGCACCGCCGCCATCGCCGAATACCCCGATGGGCCGCGCCTCTTCGTGCTCGGCTACCCCGGCGAAGGCGCGGAACTCACCGAGACCCTCTACTGCATGGATCCAGAAACCGGCGAGCAGTACTGGTCCCGCTCCTACGCCGACTTCATCTCAGACATCGTCTACAACCGCTACACCATCGGCGGGCCCACCATCGACCCCGAGACCGGCAACGTCTTCATCCAGATGTCGCAAGGACTGACCGTCGCGCTCGACCGCGATGGCAACGAGCTCTGGCGTGTCTCGCTCATGGAGACCTACGGCAAGCT
>JAKSCU010000133.1 GCA_022360435.1 Bacillota bacterium | reverse complement strand
GGTGTTGCACGGTATAATAGGAACGCTGATTCCCCTGGCCATTTGTGTGATGTTGACCCGGTTCTTTGGCAAGAACAAGTCATTTAAAGAAGGCCTGGAAGTGGCCCCCTTTGCTGTTTTTGCCGGATTATGTTTCACAATTCCCTATGTTATGGTGGGCGTTTTCCTGGGGCCTGATTTTCCTTCCTTGGTAGGCGCTTTAATAGCTTTGCCCATTGTCATTACGGCTGCCCGTAAAGGATTCTTAATGCCGAAAGAAACATGGGACTTTGATACCGAAAACAACTGGGAACCCGACTGGCTGGGCTCGCTCAGGCCAAAGATTGAACAAGAAAGAGAACACATCACCTTGTTTACCGCGTGGGTTCCGTATTTGATAGTTGCTTTGCTGCTGGTTTTAACAAGAACTTGGGACTGGTTAAAAGGCCTTTTGGTTTCTCCAAATGTTACCATTAGCATTAACAACATACTTGATACCGGCATAGGCGCCAACGCTCAATTCTTATATTTGCCGGGTACAATATTTATTGTTGCCGTGCTGTGCACTTTCTTTATACAACGGATGAAAGTTCAAGAATTTACAACGGCTTTATCGGTATCGGCAAAGACAATGATTGGCGCAAGTGTGGCTTTGGGTTTTGCGGTGCCAATGGTTCGTATCTTTATCAATTCCGGTGTTAACACGGCTGGTTATGAAAGCATGCCCCTGGTGTTGGCCCAGGGGGTCGCCGCCATTGCCGGCTCCGCCTGGCCCGCCTTTGCGGCGGTAATCGGCGCTCTGGGAGCTTTCATTGCGGGCAGCAACACCGTAAGCAATATGATGTTTTCCCTGTTCCAGCATGGCGTCGCCACCGAGATAAATGTAAGCGCTCAAACCATTGTCGCCCTCCAGGCCGTTGGGGGAGCGGCGGGTAACATGATATGCGTGCATAACGTTGTCGCCGCTTGCGCCACTGTCGGGCTGGTGGGTGTGGAAGGCAAGCTCATCCGGCTGGCATTGATTCCAATGACATATTATCTGGTTTTTGCGGGTTTATTGGGACTGTTGGCCATCTATGGGCTTGGCGTTTGACAAGCATAAACAATATGGCCATATAACAACATGATAAAGGCGGCCCGGACAAGACCGGGGGAAAGGGTTGCTCTGAAAAAAATAATTGTCAATAAAGCATGAAGGATTTTAGTAACGCCTGGCGGAATGATATACCGTAAAGCTATCCGAAGAAGGTGTTACGGTTGAATTTCAAGCCAATTAAGACCAAGAGGATATATGAGGAGATTATTGAACAGGTCAAGGGCTTAATTGCCGAGGGCGCCCTTAGTCCCGGAGATAAATTGATGTCGGAAAGGGAACTGGCCGACCAACTTAAGGTGGGTCGGTCGGCCGTAAGGGAAGCTTTCCGGGCGCTGGAGGCCATGGGCATTATTGAAATAAAGCAAGGCGAGGGCACCTTTGTCAAGGCCATAAGCAGTCAATCCCTGGCCGAAGTGCTGGCCATGGCCTGTATTCTGGACAAAGACACACCCAGGGAACTGTTGGAACTGAGAAAAATCCTGGAAGTGGAATCAGCCGGTCTGGCCGCGCTGCGCCACACCGCCGAGGAACTGGAAAAAATGGAAAGCGCCCTCAGGCGCATGGAAACGGACCTGGAATCAGGGGACCTGGGCGAAGAGGCCGACTGGTTGTTCCACTATTATGTGGCCGAGGCCACACACAACTCCCTAATTATCAGGCTTATGGACACCGTCGGCGATACCATGCGCCGAGTGTTGAAAAAGGCCAGGGAAGAACTGTACCAATCGCCGGGCACGCCCCAGCGCCTGTTTAAGGAACATTGCGGCATTTTTGACGCCATCAAGCAAGGTAAAGACAAGGAAGCCAGGCGCGCCATGTACGAGCACCTGGTCCTGGTGGAAAAGGGTATGTTCAAGTAAGTAAAGCCCCGGCGCATTTTGCCGGGGCTGTTTTTTCTGCTTTGGGGAAAGTATGCCTCCGGCCATATTAATGGTCGGATTCAAGGACAAAAGTGTCAAAAAGCGCGCTTTTTTATTTTACCACCACCGCCACCCCGTCGGGGATGACGGTTATCCGGGCGTCCTTTCCTTTAATCCGCAGTGCGGTATTCAGCGCTTCGTCAAAGGTGGCTGCGTGCAGCATCTTCATGCCGGTGATCAGGGCCGGGTCGCACTGGTCGGTGACCATAATCACCTTGTGTTTCATTAGAACCCGGGCCAGTATTTGAGACTCCCATTGGTCCGGAATGGTTTCCTCCATGGGTGTGGCCATGATCATGTCCATCACCTGCCGGGCGTTTTCGGCCCCGGTGAAGGTATTGTAGAAAGATTCCCCGCCGTGGCCGTCATTGCACGCCGAAGCTATGATGATAACCGCATCCTCTTTGGCCGTGGCTTCGGCTGCGGTCATGCCCTTGACCGACTGGTAAATATTCTGGTCCAGCGGGTAGCCGCCGTTGGTGGTGACAACAATGTCGGCCGGGATTGGTTCCACCCTGGCCAGGCTTTCCACGAATCGGCAGCCCTCTGCGTGGGCTTTGTGGGGATGGCCGGCAAAGGCGTGAATGACTTCCTTGGCGGAATTGATGACCACATTGAGAATAAACCGCAGTCCCGACCTGTTCATGGCCTCCTGCATGTCTTCGTGCATGGGGTTGTCTTGTAAAACTCCGGTGCGGCAGTATTGGCTGGCGATAAATTTGGAGCAGTGATTGGTCAGCACCGTCTTCTCCCCGGCGATGCCAGGCAGGATGCTTTTTCTGCCGCCCGAATAACCGGCGAAAAAATGCGGCTCGATAAAACCTTCGGCAATAAGCAGGTCGGCTTCCAGGGCCAGCCGGTTCAGCCACAGTTCGGCCCCCGAAGGAAGCACCCCCATGAACTCCAAACTCCGGTTATCCCGGCAATCGTGGTTAATAATTTTTTCTTTTTCCACAATGTCCGGGCCAAACTTGAAAATCATCTCTTCCCTGGTGGTGGGGCGGTGAAAGGCGGTGGATATCAGTATGGTAATGTCGGCGTCGGGATTCCCTCTTCTCAGCCTTTCCAAGAGTATGGGCAATGTAACGCGGCTGGGCACCGGGCGGGTATGGTCGCTGGTAATCAATACGATGTTTTTCTTGCCCCGGGCCAGTTCTTCCAGACCGGGCGCGCCAATGGGTCCATCCAGCGCTTCATTGACAATGGCCTGCTGATCCTTTCCCGGTATGTACTGGTGCGCTTTTGATTCGAGGATGCCGGCCAGGTTGGCGTCGGGGATGTCCACCGCCATATACCCATGACTGTAAGGCAATTTGAACTGCACGGCAAAGACTCCTTTCAATGTATTATATTTAGGATATTTTTAGCTTGATCATGTAATGGTATGACCATCCTATCAGTAACTATTTTAATATTAATCATATCTTAATTCAATTGTTTAGAGAAATATTTTTATACTTTTCGGAAAATATGCCTCCAGCCATATCTATGGCTGGAATTAAGGAGTAAAGTATTAAAAGCGCACGCAGGGGGAACCGAATAAGTGCGCTTTTTTTATACTTTATGGAAAGTATACCTTGCCATATATATGGCAAGGGCAGAGGAAAAAAGTATTAAAAAGCGCACGCAGAGGGAACCGATATGAGTGCGCTTTTTAATAGAATTTTCAAATTTTTTTAAGGTTGTAGGCAGGATAAAATTAAAGGGCAGCGAATGCTTAATATGAAGAATAGTGGTCATACCACCAGGCCATCGACGAAGCCATTGAACACCGAATTGTGTTTTACCCAGTATATTTTTGTGGAGGTGTAAAGGGTGAAGATTGTTGTCTTAATCAAGCAGGTTCCGGGTACGGATAATGTAAAAATGAATCCCGAAACCGGAACCATGGTCAGAACTGGCAGGGATAATGTAATCAACCCCCTGGATGAAAACGCCCTGGAAGCGGCGCTGCGCATCAAGGCCCGGCACCCGGGCACTGTGATTACCGCTGTTTCCATGGGACCGCCTTCGGCCCGCAAGGCGCTCAAAGAGGCGGTGGCCCTGGGCGCCGACAACGGTGTTTTATTGTCGGCCAAAGCTTTCGCGGGCTCCGACACCATTGTCACGGCCAGGGTGCTGGCCGCCGCCGTCCGCAAGTTGGGGGAAGCCGACCTGATATTGTGCGGAGAGCGGGCCACCGATGGCGAAACCGGGCAAACCGGGCCGATGGTCGCAGAAATGCTGGATATTCCGCTGGTATCTTACGTCAAGCATATGGATGTGGGAGAAAAGGGGGTGCTGGCTGAAAGAATTGTCGAGGACGGTTTCGAACTGGTGGAAGTCCCGTTCCCCTGCCTAATCAATGTCGTCAAGGACATCAACGAGCCGGGTTTTCCCTCCTTGCGCGGAAAGGTGCGGGCCAGGGATGTCGATCTGCCGGCGTGGGGGCCGGAAGAACTGGGCCTGACCGCGGAAGAAACCGGCTTGACCGGCTCTCCCACCAGGGTGGTCAAGATTTTCACCCCCAAACTTTCCAGGGATACGCAATTCTACAAGCATGACGGTTCGGGTAAAGCAATCGGGGCCCTGCTGCGGTTCCTGGGAGAAAAAGAGGTACTCTAAAGGAGGCGAAAAAATGAATCTGCAGGGGTACAATGGCGTTATGGTTTTGGCGGAACATAAAAATAATGTCATTCATAACACCACATATGAATTATTGAATTGGGGCAGGAACCTGGCCGACAAGCTTGGCTGCAGCCTGTCCTGCGCCGTGCTTGGCTGCAATGTCGAGGGGCTGGAGGAGTTGATTGTCAGGGGAGCGGACAGGGTGCTTTACGTTAACGATGCCGCCTTGGAGAATTTTCTGTCCCGGCCTTATACCAGCGCGTTGGCCGGTGTCGTTTGGGATGAAAAACCGGAAGTGGTAGTAGCCGCCGCCACCACCACCGGCAGGACCATAATGCCCATGGTGGCCGCCAGGCTTGACACCGGGCTTACCGCCGACTGCACGGTCCTGGACATCGAGCCCGGGGAGAGAATTTTGCTGCAGACCCGGCCGGCCATCGGCGGAAATATTATGGCCACCATTAAAACTCCCGTCACCAGGCCGCAAATGGCCACGGTGCGGCCCAAATCGGTCCGGCAAGCCCCCCGGGACGAATCCCGCCGGGGTGAAATTATAAACAAGACCATTGCCCCCGCCCTGCTGCGAACCCCGGAAAAGTTTGTCCGGTACGTCAGGGATGCGTCCCAGGAGGTTAATATCCAGGATGCCGATATTATCGTAGCCGGCGGCAAGGGTTTGAAAAACAAGGCCGGCTTTAAACTGGTTGAACAACTGGCGGAAACCCTGGGCGCCGGTGTGGGCGCCACCAGGGACGCCGTGGATTTGGGCTGGGTTTCCTATTCCCACCAGATCGGTCTCAGCGGAAAAACCGTTTCTCCCAAACTTTATATTGCCGTGGGTGTCTCCGGAAAAATCCAGCACCTGGCCGGAATGCAAACAGCGGAATACATCGTGGCCATAAACAAGGACCCTGAAGCCCAAATATTCAAGGTGGCCGACCTGGGTATCCTGGGTGAAGCGTCCGAAGTGGTCCCGGCATTGATCGAAGAGATTAAAAAAGCCGGGGTTAATGCCTGAAAGGAGGTTGTGGCGCATGCCGTACAACAAGGTTACAGACAAGATAATTACCGAATTGGAGAGTATTGTGGGCGTTGAAAATGTGGTTACCGACCAGGAAAAATTGGAAATTTATGGCGGTGACGAGGTCCCGGAGGCGGAGTGGAAGCACCCGCCCGAAGTGGTGGTCAAGCCGCGTAACGCCCGGGAGGTATCCGAGGTGATCAAACTGGCCAACCGGGAACTGATCCCCGTCACACCCCGGGGCGCGGGTACCGGGTTGGCCGCCGGCGCCGTGCCCATGCTCGGTGGAATCGTGCTCACCGTTGAAAATATGAACCGCATTTTGGAGATTGACAAACAGAATTTGTTTATGGTGCTGGAGCCCGGTGTCACCACCGGGGAAGTGCAGAAGCACGCCCGGGAGGAAGGGTTTTTTTACGCCGGCGACCCGTGTAGCGCCGAGAGTTCCTTTATCGGCGGAAATGTGGCCACCAACGCCGGGGGGAATAAGGCCGTCAAGTACGGCACCACCTCCAGGTATGTTTACGGGCTGGAAGTGGTTCTTCCCACCGGTGAGATAACCACCCTGGGCGGCAAGTGCGTCAAAGATGTAACCGGATACGACCTGGTGCACCTGATGGTGGGTTCCGAGGGCACCCTGGGCGTGATTACCAAAATATATTTGAAACTGCTGCCCCTGCCGTCGTATAACGCCGTTTTACTGGTGCCCTTTACCGACATGCGGACGGCTATCAATATAGTGCCGCTGATTATGACCAACGGCGGTATTATACCTACTTCCATAGAGTTCATGGACAACACCTGCATCAGGTCGGCCGAGGAATATCTTAACCGCAAGCTGCCTTTCGGGGACGCCGGCGCGTATATAATCATCGAAGTGGAGGCCTATACCGAATCCCAGTTGGAGTCGGATTACGAGACCATAGGAAACATCTGCCTGGAAAACGGCGGGCTGGAGGTGTTCGTGGGAGACAACAAGTCCAGCCAGGAAAAAATATGGAAAGCCAGGCGCTACCTGGCCGAATCCCTGCGGGTAACCAGCCCGGTGTACTGCATGGAGGACATAGTTGTGCCGGTGAGCGGTATTCCCGCCGTCCTGGAAGATATAGATAACATAGCCGGCAAATATAACATCAAAATCGCCAATTTCGGCCATGCCGGAGACGGCAATATTCACGCCACCCTGCTGAAGGAAAGCATGCCGGATGACACTTGGTATGAGGTTAAAGAAAAAGTGCTGGAGGAAGTCTACGCCTCCACCCATGCCCACGGGGGCAAATTGTCCGGTGAACATGGTATTGGCGCCAAAAGGGTAAAAGCCATGGCCAAGTACCTGGACCCCGTGCAAATGCAGGTTATCGCCGCCATTAAAAAAGCCCTGGATCCCAACCTGGTGCTCAACCCGGACAAACTGGTCAACGTGGATTAAGGGTAGGCGTTTTGCGTGCCGTCGGATATCGCCAACTAAGTCAAATAGGTGGTATGTCTGTGCATTTTAAACCCATCAAGGCCAAAAAGGTTTACAAAGAAATTGTCGACCAGATCAGGGACATGATCCAAAGGGGTGAATTAAAACCCGGCGAAAGGCTGATGGCCGAACGGGACTTGGCGGAGCAGATGCAGGTGGGGCGGCCCGCCGTCCGGGAAGCCTTTCGGGCCCTCGAGGCCATGGGAATGATTGAAATCAGAACCGGGGAAGGCACATTCATCAGGCGCGCCGACACCCAACCGTTCCTGGAGAACCTGACCCTGCTGTTGATGGCCGAAAATGATACCGTAAAAGAACTTCTGGAACTGCGCAAAATTATCGAGGTGGAAAGTGCCGGGCTTGCCGCGGTGAGACATACCGCCAAAGATGTCAAAAACATGGAGGGCGTGCTGAAACGAATGGAAACCGACCTGGTTGCCGGCGAACTGGGGGACCGGGCCGATTTGCAGTTCCACTATGCCATAGCCGTCGGTTCCGGCAATACCCTGCTGGTTAAATTGTTGCAGACCATATCCGAAACCATGCAAAACGGGTTGCAATATGCCAGGGAAAAGTTATACCAGGCGCCCGGCACGCCCCTGAGACTGTTGCAAGAACACCAGGCAATCTGCCGGGCCATTAAAAACGGGGATGTGCGGGGCGCCCGCCAGTCCATGCACGAACACCTGGACAGAGTGGAAAAAGCTCTTTCCAAATAACAGTGGGGACAGGTGGCCTTTTCGTTTATAATTACGCCCGTCGGGGCATGGGGGTTTGAAAGTACGCCCGGTCATATTTATGGCCGGATTTAAGGACAAAAGTATTAAAAAGCGCACGCAAAGGGAACTAAATTAGTGCGCTTTTTAATTAATTTACCTGATAACTGTCTACTTGGTAGACAGTTTTGTAATCAGGTTTACCATGTTGCGGCCCAGTTGCTTGCAGGACGCGACAGTCAATTCGTCATCGGTGGCGTTGCGCCGGAAAACCATTTTGCCGTCCTTCAATTCGACAACCAGTGAGCCGGCCACACCGGCGTCCATAATTGGCCCCTCGGGGTTCCGGGTGTCCACCACCAGCAGGCTCTGGGCTTTCAAAAAGTATTCCATAATCTGTAACGCCCATTCCTGGCCGCCGTGGCGTAGCCCGGCGTTGGTCACGGCGGCTCCTGCCTTGCCGGCCAGCATGTTCTTGCCCATGTGCAGGTAGCGGGTGCGGTCCATGAAATTTTTCATCAAGGTGCTGACGTTGGCCCAGTACACCGGCGAACCCAGCAGGATCCCGTCGGCGGCCAGAAGTTTTTCACCCAAGGCGGCCATGTCGTCGTCAGTGATGGAACACTGGATTTTACCCAGACACTTGTTGCAGGATTTACACAGAGTAATGTTGTAATCGGTCAGCTCAAGCAGTTCGGTGGCGGCTCCCAGTGAAGCGGCTTCCCCCAGTACCACGTTTAAAAGCGCCGCCGTGTTTTTCCCTTTCCGGTGGCTTCCATTGATAGCTATAATTTTCATTTTTCAACCTCCTTGTGTGTGGTTAAATATGTACTTACCGGCAAGATTAAATTGTGTCATCATGATAACACAAAAACCTGGGCTTTTCCCCGTACATTTAATGCACATTATGAACTAGCAAATTCCTTGCCAGGATAACATTGTATAATTGAACATTTGCCGAGAAACATTATAAGCAATGTTATGCCGTAATGTTATGAATAACAGGAGAGTATGGTTGGAAACATTGCCAAAGCGGCAACCAATTCATTTGGACATATTTGTTGAACAAGGAGGTTGGCGGGTTGAGCTACTTTTTGCTGGCCACGCTTTTTTTGGCCATAATCGCCTTCGAAGTGCCGGGGTTGGTTAAAAAGCGCCTGTGGCGGGAACTGACGGTATTTGCGGTGCTGCTGGTCATTGGCATGGTTTACAGTTTCGGTCAGGTTTTGGAGCTGCCGTTGCCCAATCCCGCCCACGGGATAGAGGCGGTTTTTAAGCCCCTGAGCCAGATGTTGGAGAAAATGATCACCTGAGCGCCGGAACTCAAACAGTTTTTTTCTTTCTTAACACCGCCACCAGCAGCAAAAGTCCCGGCAGCAACAACTCCAAGCTCAGCCCGTAAAAGGGCCAGGTTAAAGTGATAAAATTGGATAATTCGGTGACATTGCGATAATTATGCGCACCCAACGCTATCATCAACACGCCCAGCGGCATCACCAGTGGCCGGTACGAGGTCAGCCCCGACCATTGCGCCAGGGCCAGAACGGCGCAGTAGTAAAAAACAGTCAACTTGGCAAACAATCCGGCAATCCACGCCACCAGCAGTATTGCCTCCATGCGCTGGAAAAAATTAAGCAAATTGATATCCCTGGCAACGTTCAGCACCGGAAAGAGCAGTCGTTTTGCTTCCTCCCCGTAAACCCCGGCCACTTCCAGGGAATTCAACACCAGCAACAGGCTGATAAGCAGCACCGCGTAAATACCAGTATTACGCGCCTGGCTGGGATTGTTTAAAAACGGGAACAGCATGGCCGCCACCACCACCTCGCCTTTCCAGGCCGCTGAAGCCAGACTGCCTGCCAACACCGGCATCACACCGTTACTTAAAAAAGGGGTCAGCATGTCGTAGCGGATGTTGACGGCGGCCATACCCAGCAGGACCAGGGCCAGGATTAGGAGGATGGGGAACAGAAACTCCGCCGCCCTGGCTACTACTTCCAGGCCATAATAAACCGCCAAGCCCGACAGCGCGGTGATTACCCCCGCGAAAACCAGCGTTGGCGTCAGAGGCATAAAGGCGATGTTCATAAATTCCCCAAATTCCTGGATGATAATGGAACTGGTGTGCACCAGCCAAAAAGCGAACAGAAACCCGATGACTTTTCCGGCTGCTTTGCCGGTGATCTTTTCGCTGTACTGGATTATGGATAGCCCCGGATAAAAGGAGTGCAGCTTGGCAATAACCAGGATTACCAGCAGGCTTGGCAAGGCGGCCAGCGCCGAGCACATCCAGAAATCCCGCCCGGCAAAAAGCGCCGATATGCCGGGCAGAAAGAAGTAAGCCGTCCCCAGAACTGTGAACAACAGCATGAATATCAACTGGCTGTTGGAGATTCTGCCTCCTTCAAGCATACAAACACCCCCGGCATGAGTTTATTGCCGTTTCAAAAATGATATGGTCAGCAAAACCGCGGGAATAAACAACAGCGCCGTCATATTCCATCCCGGTTCCACCATAGTGATGAAAAAAACTGTTTCATTGGGGTTGTCAAACATTATAGAGGAGTAAGCCGCCAGCAAGACCCCCAGGGGCAGGAGCAGGGGACGGTAAGTTTGCAGACCCAGCCACTGGGCCAGTCCCAGGCAGGCCAGATAAAACAGTATGATCATTTTGGCCACGATGCCTCCGTACCAAATGGCCATCATCAAGGCGTCCAGGTTTTGCACGAACCCGCCCACGTTGATGTTGCGGACCAGTTCCAGGGCCACGAAACGCATATCGGCGGTGGCGCCGATCCCGAAAACCCCGATGGCCATCACCCCCACCAGCATCATCAGACCCAGGGTGGCTACGGCTATGGAGGCGTGCAGCAAGTTCTCCCCTTTTTTTCTTATATAGGGATACAGCATGAGAAATATTACGGCTCCCTGAGCCAGGTAAACCGTCAGCCGCAGCGAACCTGAAAACACCGGCCCGGCGCCTTCGGCCAGGACCGGCAGAAATTCCGCCGGTTTAACTTCCTCCAGCGCCATGACGCCCACCAGCAGCAGTATGCCCACCCCCAGCGGCAGGAGAATTTCGTTCAGTCGGGAAACAGGTTCCAGGCCGCTGCTCACGGCGTAAAGGATTACCAACATAATCAGCAGGTCAAATACTATGTCCGGGGTTTTAATGTAAAAGACGGTCATCATGATGGTATGGAAATTTTGCATGGCCAGGGCGGCCTGGCTGATGAAAAAGAACACGTAAAAAAAAGCCACCAGCCCGCCCGGCCATTTGCCCAGGACGTCTCGGGCGTACTGGATGACGTTTCTGTGTCCCATCCTGCGGGCCAGGCTAAGGGCCAAGGCCACCATTAAAATTGCCCAGGCCGTGGATGTCAGCACCGTCAGCCAGGCGTCCCGGCCCGACAGATCGGCGATAATGGTTGGCACCAGGATGTCGGTGGTAGCCAGCCCCACAATAATAATCATGGCCAGCGCCTGCCAGAAAGATATGCGGCCTTTCTCGGGATCCCAATCTCTGGTATTTGTCATGGCTCAGCCCACCTTGCGCTCTTTCATTCCGCCGGCTCCACGGGATTGACCACCAGCCCGGTGCGGCGTATCCGGGATTTCACGTGCACCTCCACCTCCAGGGCTGGAAAAATGTCGTTCCAGCGCCCCTTAATCTGTCGCCAGTAAGCCGGGTCTTTGTGAAACAGGGTGTTGCCGAAACCGAAAACGTCGGCTCCCAGTTCCACCTGGGCCTTGGCCAGGGCAGCCCTGATTTCTCCGGCAACAGCCCGGTTTTGTAACTCTTCGATGTGCCGGATTGTTTGCGATTTGTTCAATTGCACCGGGCGGTTGGATTCGTCAATGTTGGACTCGAAGTCCACCTCGACCCTGAACCTGACCGCGCCGTCGGGACCAATCAATGGCGTGACTTGGGTACTGGAGCGCAGGATGTCAAGTGTGATATTCTTTTGTCTATTTTCGGCGTCCGGACGGGGCACCAAAACGATGCCGCCCTTTATTTCGTTTCTGACCCAAAGCAAGCCCCGGCTTTGGTTGGTGTTTAACCATCCGACCAGCCGGTCCTTTTTGAATACCGCGGTTTGTGAAACGGAAATTTCTTCCCTGGGCTCGTCGGTGGGGAGCTGGCCCCGGGGCAGGGCCCGGTTGGGACTCAATATTATAGCCGCGGTATATGGTTCGATGCCCTCTCCCTGGAGCAATCTCAGAAAGTCGCCCAGTCGGTTGACGCCATAGTTGGAGATTAGGTCCCGCACCTCGATGATGCCGAATATGCGCACGGCGGGGGTGGTTTCCAGCGGGGCGGTTTGTCCGAAAATTTCGTTCATTCCCGGCCTGGAAATCACCAGCCACACCTGGCGCCTGATCTGAGGGCTGCGGTCCAGGAAGTCCAGTACCCCGGCAACACCCCTTTCCCGGGCCAGATCCTCGGAAATGGTAATGACTTGGGTGTGGGCGTAAAACAACCGGCGGGACGTAATGTGGGAAAGCTCCCTAAAGGTGGCCAGGATGGATTCTCCTTCGGCGACGTAGTTGCGGAAGGTCGTCTTCCGGTTGCCCCCTTTTTGCATGCCGCCCCCCTGGCCGCCCCCCGCCACGGCGCTGGGATCCACCACCTGCACCAAGATGCGGAATCCGTCCTCAATTTCTCGGCTTTTGTCTATGGCTATGGCCTGCACCAGAGCCAGGTCCTCTATTTCGTTAAGATCCCAGCAGCCGGTCAGAGCGACCAGCAAAGCCGTCAGCAGCAGCGCCGGCGCCAATAATCTGCGCATGTCGGTTACCTCGGGATTTAATCTTTTTTATCCTCTTGCCTATCCCCCGGGGGAGCGGGTTTCATGCCCGGGGCCTGCCTCACCCAGTTGTCTTTGGCGAACTCCCGGGGGCGGGTGTCCATTTCCCACCAGGGCGCTCGCACCAGCACATCCTTGAGTTCCGACGGGTTCAGCGGAGCTATGGGGCTCAGGTACGGGGCGCCGAAGGAGCGCAGGGACAGCAGGTGGATCAGAAGCAGCAGTATGCCCGTCATCAGGCCGAAAAGGCCCAGGGTGGCGGAAAACAGCATCAGCGGAAAGCGCAATACCCTGATGGCCAGCCCGAAGCTGTAGGTGGGAAACGTAAAGGAGGCGATGCCGGTGACGGCCACCACGATTACCATCAGCGGTGACACGATGCCGGCGGATACCGCCGCCTGCCCGATGACCAGCGCGCCAACGATGCTGACGGCTTGACCCACCGCCCGGGGCAGTCGGATCCCGGCCTCCCGCAGCGCCTCGAAGGTGGCCTCCATCAAAAGCGCTTCCACCACGGCCGGGAAAGGGACCCCCTCCCGGGCCGCCGCCAGGCTGATCAGCAGCTTGGTGGGGATCATCTCCTGGTGGAAGGTGGTAACCGCCACATACATGGAGGGAAGCGCCAGCGAAAAGAACAGACCTCCGTAGCGCAGCCACCGGATGGCTGTTCCGACGATGTAATGCTGGTAATAATCTTCCGGCGTCTGAAGCAGGTCGCTGAACCGCGCCGGCATCCACAATACAAAAGGGGTGCCGTCGATGAACAGAGCCACCCGGCCCTGCAGTAGCGTCGACACCACCCGGTCGGGCCGCTCGGTGTTTCCCAGCTGGGGAAAGGGGGAATAAGGGTTGTCCTGGATGAACTCCTCCAGGTAACCGCCCTCCAGGACACCGTCGATATTGATCCGGTTCAGGCGCTGCTTGACCTCTGTGACCAGGTCGGGATTGACGATGCCTCTTATATAGGCCATGGCCACCGAAGTGCGGGTGGCCGTGCCGATGGTTATGGCCTCGATTACCAGGTTGGGGTTGCGTACCCGGCTGCGCAGCAAGGCGGTGTTGGTGGCGATGGACTCGGTGAAGGCTTCTTTGGGTCCCCGGACCACGTTTTCGGATTCGGTTTCCGGCACGTCCCGGTGCGGGTATTTCTTGATATCGATGGAAATAAAACTGCTTTCACCGTTCACCAGCAGCACGGCGGCCCCCGAAAGGACGTCTATTACCAGGCGGTCGAAATCCCGGTTTATGTGCACTTCGGTAACCGCCAGCACCCGGTCCACCAGGAACCGGATCAGGTCCGGCCCCGGCCCGCCCTGATTATCCTTAAGCAGAGCGGGCATGTCCAGCATGATGGGCCGCATGATATTCTGGTTTAAAACCAGCCGGTCCACATGGTCATCCAGGTAGACAACAGCTCCCCGGGTCCCCCCGGCCACCGGAATCACAAGTTCCCGGATCACTATGTCCACGCTGCCGCCGAGCACCCGGCGCACCTGGGCCAGGTTTTCCTCTATTTGCGACGATACGGTTATTTCACGCAGTTCCTCGTCTGTATAGGTGGCCCTGTATTGGGTATCATCCGGCTTTCCGCCGTCCCCTGGCCGGGCGCCCCGGATGCGCGCTTTTTTTAGCAGAAATGAGAGCAGGCCGAGCAGAGGTAAAGTCCCCCTTTGTTGCTTTAAAATAGTTTGTCCTGCAAAAAGTTCTAATATGTAATGGGCTCCCCGGGGGAAAAAATAAAGTAAGGGGAAGGTGATGGTGATGTCCAGGCTAACCCAACGGGAAATTTTGAACAACGCCTTTAAAGAGGCGGTGCACCGTGAGGAGCAGCGGGAGGCGCGTTATAATTATTTGCATGCCGCCATTGGGGACGAAAGACTGAAAGGCTTGTTCGGCGACTTCGCCCGCACCTGTGGCGAGCACCTGCGGCAGCTCAAGGTGGAAATGAAAAACTTTAACATTGAGAAAAACTAAAGAGGTGAAACGGCGGTGGATGCCTTGAACTTTTTGCACCAGGCGCTGGAAGAAAAAATAAGCAGCCAGCTCTTTTACAACGAGCTGGCGGTCAAGGTGACCAACCCGGCGGCCCGGGAGCTTTTTACCCGTTTTCGTGACCAGGAGATGGCCCACGCGGAAGTGCTGCAGAAGGAAATCCTGGCCATTGAATCCAAGCCCTTTCCGTTGAACAAGATTATTCCCAAGCTGAATACCTGAGCGTCGGTTCAGGGATCGTTGCGCCGGTCGCCGGATTCAATTTTTTTGGGCGCGGCGCCCAAGTATCTATCGTATATATTAAGCAATGAGGCCACTATTTTTAAGGAATCAATGTTGGTGTTGTAGGTGAGCTGCTTTATAACCGGCGCGATTAAGAGAGCGATCAAGTGGTCGTAGTCTTTGTTTTGGGCACGGTTCAGCGACTTTCTAATGGGCAGGGTCAGTCTGTTGGTTTTCTTGAGCTTTTCCAGCAACTCCTCGTAGCTTTTACCTTTAACAATGGCTCGGGCGGCGATAACGCCGCTTTTTATCCCGGCCAGCAGCGCGAATCCCAGCGTGGGTTCCACAAAACCCCCTGCGTTGCCCGCAAACAGGATGTTGCCCACCTGATGGGGGTAAACGCTGCCTGAATTATGCTGTAAATCCCAAATGTTATTCACTTGGTAATCAAACTTTTCCACCTGCCAGAACCTTTTCCAGTAGTCGCCGATGGTTTCCCTGGTGGCCCCGGTAACCACCAGTGCCATGGTGGCGCTTTTATGGTTGAAGGGGGTAAGGTAGGCGTAACCGGTTTTGGCATACTCGGTGTTCAGCCACATCTGCATGGCGCAGGGGTCGAAGGACCCCTGCACCGTAGCCCCCATCACCCAGGGGGTGTATACGTCCTGCCAGCAGCCCAATATCTTGGCAACCTGGTTGTTGCCGGTGGCCACTATTACATAGTCGTACTCCCGGGCCAGCGCGGCATATTCCGCCTTGGTGTTGTAATGAACAGGACTTTTTATCTGGGCCAGAAATTGGCAGGCAACGGATTTTGTCGCCTGCCCCAGGTGGACCAGGTAACCCATGTTTCCTGTAACCGCACCGGTAACGTTGGGGGCGTGCATAATAATTTTTTTTAACTTGTTCAGCGGTTCTACGATAATGCCATAATCCTTGCGTAATTCATTCACAGGGTCCTTGATGGGCCGGCTCATAATCTGCAAAAATACGGCGGAATGGGTGAAAAGCTCCCCAACTCGGTGGCGCTGTTCGAATATGTCCGGGGTGATACCGTGCCTTTCCAGTTCTATGGCACAGGCCAGACCTGAGATGCCCGCGCCGATAATGGCCACTCGCAAGCTGCCGGAAACTCCCTTCATTTAATTAGAACCTCCTGAACGCCAAACCCCTAATCAATGTTTTTAGAGCCGCCGGTTATAATCGCCCGGAAAGGAATTTAAGCCAAGCCAGGAGCAGGACGCCCACCCCCAGCGACCACAGGGTGAACTCAAACAAAGTCATAGCTTAAAGCCCCCCCGTTCTTTACGCCCTTTCCGGTTCAGCCCCAGGGCGTCCACCAGCCAGGTAAAGGCGGTGAAAACTAAAATATTGACACCAAAGCTGGCCGCCGAGTTCCAGTGGATGTATTGCAAAGCTCCCACTTGGACAAAAAGCTCTTCCTCCAAATAAAAAAGCAGGCTTATGACCACGATGTTGATCCCTTGCAGCAGGCGTGAGTCCGGCAGGGTTTGGGTGAATAGAATGCTGATGCTCAATACCACACCCAGGGTGAAAAATATCGACGAGCCCAAGAATATAAACAGAGCTTCTATTTCGTACAGTTTGAGCTCGTAAGCCGTGGTGTCCACCAGCAGTTGAAGGACGACGACAATTAACCCGCCCCACGCCGTATATTTTAACCGGGACCAGTCCACCACAAACAAAAATATTATCCATCCGATGGCCGCGCTGATTATCCAGGCGTATTCAGGCAAACGCAATGCATCCTTTGCTTTATTTTTATAATAATGTTTCCCTCTGCGGAGAAAAATATATCAAAGGATATTATTTCCGAGGGGGACTGTTCTTGCGGGTCGCCATCATCGGTGCCGGGCCCAGCGGGCTGGCTTGCGCCCTGGCGCTTGAGCAAAGGGGGATTGCGCCCGACATATTCGAACGCAGCTACCGGGTGGGCCTGCCCGCGCCCGCGGTGGGCATAATGATGCAACTCTTTGGACGGCCCGAGCGGGATCAGGTGCGTTGTCTGGCGGAAAAATTCGGCCTGCCTTTGAATCCCCTGTCCAAACTTAAACGGGTGGTGATGCGCACCTCGCGACGGGCCGTTGCCGTCACCGGCGATCTGGGTTATCTGATGGAACGGGGCCAGGGGCCGAACTCGGTGGAAGTGCAGTTGGCCGAACAATTGCGTGCAAAAATTAAATACGACATCCAGGCCGACCACCGGACCCTGGCCGCTGAATACGACAGCGTGGTGGTGGCCGACGGCGCCGCTCTGGCCGCCCGGGACTTGAAAGTATGGGAAACCACGGTAAGCGCCTGGGTGAAGGGAGTTGTTTTGCTGGGGCGGTTCGACCCCGGCACCGCCGTGTTGTATTTCGACACCGGTTATGCCCGGCACGGCTTCGGCTTCATGGCCCCCTTCAGCAACCGTCGGGCTGTGTTGATGCTGATTGTGCCCGATATCGAACGTACCGAACTGAGCACTTACTGGGACCGTTTTCTGGACCGGGAGAAATTCCACCCGGAAATAATCGAGTCCTTTGAATTGCACCACGTCAGCGGGTTTTCCACCCGGCAGCGGGTAAATAATATATTCATGGTGGGCAACAGCGGCGGATTTACCGATAGTTTTCTGGGGCACGGTCTTTTTGCCGGCATGTCCGGCGGCGCTCTGGCGGCTCGGGCCATCGCCGAGGGGTTGGATTTCGAGAGAATGGTGGCTCCCATCATGCGCCAGATGGCGCGCCTGCAGATATTCAGGGAAGCTTTCAACACCATGGATAACGCGGGAATTGACCGGCTGGTGCGTATCCTGACCCTGCCCGGGGTGGCCCGGCTTGTTTATAATACCAATGTGGACGTATCCAGCTTGGCCAGCCCTTTTATCGAGCAGTACCTGCGGGTGAAGAAGGCTTACCGGCCGGCGGCCAAAAAGAATCCGTAAAGCCGGGCGGTTAGGTGTTTTTCAGCAAGCGCAGCCGCTCCGCCAGGTAAGCCATGAGGGACAACCCGGCTATCAGAAGCGGGTAACTGTACCAAAGCTGCCAATTGGGGTACACAACGGCGCCCAGGTTATGCATCAGGACCTCTACGGATAAAAACAGGGCGGACACGTAGGCGGTGTAAAATAATTTGGCGCTCCATTCCCGGGGCAGCCAGTTGAAATAAAGTATAGCGAAGGCGTATATCTGCACAAAATGGAACAGTGGCAGACTACCGATATAAAACAACCCTTTGGGGTAAATATAAAGATTGTGCCCGGTGCCGAAATAGTCCACCACCAAAGTGATTATGACCCCGATTAAACCCGCCGCCCACAATTGGAAAAATCTTCGGCCCACAAAAAAATAAACCAGCAGCCAGGCAATGGCGGAAACAATCAGATAAAGCACAGGCTCACTTCCTTTATTCTATAGCGATAACATGTTTTATGTCCGATATTATGCGTTAATGTTGAAAATGAAATACAAGGAGGTTTTGACCTTGAAATTAAATGATTTCTTATCCGACCGGCAGTCCGATAAAATGCACTGGGGTGAAGCGATAAGTTTGTGGAACATCGCCCGTTTCAAGATTCTCGGATTGACCATATCGGAAATTTTCCTGGCCCAGGCCAAGGATCGTGATTTGATAAAATCATTGAACCAGGGCGTGGAGTTGTTGATTGTTCCCCATATTGAAAAAATTCAAAAGTTAATGCACGTCGAGGGGCTGGAGGTGCCCACGGTGCCCCAGCGGAAAAACCTGGACGTAGTGGGGAAAAATATCGAACCCAACACCTTAATTCAGGACGATGAAATCGCCAACAACATCAGGGAAGTGTACCGGTTCGGGCTGACGCTGGGCATGCGCGGCGTGACCGATTCCACAAGGGACGATGTAAGGGAATTGATCTGGCAGATTTTATCTGAGGACTGCCGGGGATTTGATGCCATGATTAAGTTGCATCGGCAAAAGAATTGGCTTATCCCGCCGCCGACGGTGTAATAATCCCGGGGCCGCCGACCTCTAAAGGAGAAAATGAAATGAGTGGTTTCCAACTGAGCGCGCTGGTTTTTTTTTTGCTGCTGCTCCCTCTGATATGAGGTTTCCCCCTGGTCACTGTAAGTGGCCACCAAGCTTGGATCGCCGGGCTTATTGCCACATTTTTGGCCTTTTTTTACGTTGTGCTGGTGGTTGTCTTCATACAAAAAAGCCCGCTGTCCATAATAAAGCTGGCCAAGCAAAAGAACCCCTTATTGGGTAACATTTTGGGGCTTGTCTTGGTGGTATTCTTTTTTACGCTGGCTTATATCTATTTATATGACTTTCAATCTTTTATGAGTATACACCTGCCCCGGACGCCTCCGGTTTTAGTCGGCCTGATATTGGTTCTATTATGTTCATATGTTGTTAAATTGGGCCTCGAGGTCATGGCCGGGCTGGCGGCCATACTCATCCCCTTTGCCTTGTTTTTGGTGGCGGCGGGAATCATATTAAATTTTTTTACCATAGATATTGCGTTCATACCTCCTGTTTTGCCCCTGGAAAACTGGGGCGGTATCATAAAGGGTACCATGCTTCAAATGGCAAATTATGGAGAGTTGCTTGTGTTAACCATGTTGTTGCCTGAGGCTAAAAGGCCCGGCAGTTCGCTAAAACCAGTCCTCATACCGGTTGCCGTCATCGGGCTGTTAATTGTGTTGTTGACATTCTCGTTATACGGCACCTTCGGGAGCTATGCCAACAATATTGTATTCAAGCTATTTGGTTTATACCGAAAAACCGGACCGTTTGAGTCGGTGTTCATATTCCTATGGGTAAGCACTTTTCTAATTAAAATCTCCTTGTTTTATTACGCGGTGGTCCGGGGATTGAGCGAGGTTCTGGAACTGGAGGGATATAAGCTTCTGGTTATGCCCGTGGCTGTTTTGATTTCTTTTACTACCCTAATATCATTTGATGGGTATATTGATTACAATAATTTTCTTGTTTCATCTTTCATGCTGTTTGAGTTGTTCATTGTGTTGGTTGCGCCGTTGCTGCTCGTGTTGGCGTTGCTGTTGGGGTCCCGCAAGGGGGAAAGGGGATTAATAAAACCCTGAACCGTGGGTGTGGGTATATACTCTGGGTTATGGAGCATTGATATGAACGAAAGGGAACTTATCGCCAAATTAAACTGGGTTTACAGCCTGGAGTTGAACCAGGTGGATTTGTACATCGCCCAGGCCCGCTCCGTGGAGGACATTTACCTGGCCAAAACCTTTGCCCGCATCGCAGCCATTGAGCAACAGCATGTGGATAATATAGCTGCGGAAATAAAAAGGCGCGGGGCCGAACCCACCGAACTGGGGGACGTCATATCCCCGCTGCTGGGCAAAACCACCGGTTTTTTAAGCGGTTTGGCCGGGCCTAAAGCAATGCTCAAGTTGAATATCAATCTGGAGGAAAAAGCTATGCAGCATTACAAGAGCCTGATTGTAAAAGTGGGGTTTGATCGGCGCCTTTTTGAGGTTTTTTGGGACAACCTGATTGACGAGGACATTCACACGGCCTGGTTCGCCAACAAACTGAAGGAGTTGGAGAGGTTGGAACAATATAGTTCTCCCTGAAAAACAAGGTTTCACAATTTTTGGTGTCATCTAACCAAAACTTTTTCAGGAGGCACTGGAATAGAGCCGGGACCATGTCAAGACTGGCCCCAGGCCAGGGGTATGCCGGCTATTGCCGCCACATCTTTGTCCAATGCGAATAAATCTTTGCTGTTGACCGCCCGGAGAGACTTTTTGCCCAGGGCGGCGGTGGCCATTTTCATTTCATCCACCGTGGATTTAAGGTAATTGGCCAGGTTGCGGGCTCCTTTGTCTACGTCCAGTTTCTCCTTGTCCCGGCCGTGGAATAAAACCACCTGCAAGGGCGGTTCGTAGGGCAGCGACTGGAACACCTGGGTATGGGTCATGGCCCACAGGGCGATGGTGCCGATGTTGACGGCGTCGGCGCCCAGGGCCAGGGCTTTCAAGTAATCGCCGGGCGTGGTGAGCCCGCCTCCAATAATCAGGCTGACTTTGTTTTTGACCCCCTGTTGTTCAAGGAATCGGGCGGTCCGACACAGGGCGTGCAGGGTGGGCAAGCCGAAGTCGTCCTGCAGTGTGGGCGCCCCGCCGGAAGTGCCTCCCTGGGCGCCGTCCACCGAGATAAAATCCGCCCCGGCGTCCAGTATGTGCGCCAGGTCTTTCTCCAGGCTGTTTCCCGCTGCTATCTTAACGCCCACCGGTTTGCCTTCCATGATTTTTTTCAGTTCATCCACCAGGCCGCCCAGCTGACCGGGGGCGTCAATCTCCGGCAGCCGGGCGTGCAGCACGGCGTCTTGGCCCGGTTGCAAGCCCAGCAGCCGGATCATTTTACCGTCCATATTACTCCGTTTGAAGATTGCTCCCGTGCCCGCCAGTGCCCCCTGGCCGAGCTGGATTTCCAACATATCGGATTTTTTCAACGTTTCCGGGTCTTTACACCAATTGCCCCGGTTATACTGCATAATCAGGAATCTGGCCGCTTCCCGTTCTTCCGGCAAGAAAGGGCCGTATCCCGTGTTGGTGGCGGTGCCGGCCTGCGCGGCGCCTTTGGCCAGGGCCACCTTGGCCTTTTCGCTGAGGCCGAACCCGTAGGCCATGCCCGATATAATAACCGGGATGTCCAGGCGTAAGGGGCGCCTGGCCCGGGGGCCCAGCACCACGGCCGAAGAAATTTCCAAATCATATGAGGTGGGGAAAGTGTCCAACTGGGCCACATTGAACATGACCTTGTCCATGTCGAGGAACTTTTGGGTATCGCCGAAGGGACGCAGTATCATTTGGCCCCTTTCGGCCCGGATATTGGTTTCCACAAAGGTCTGGAGGCTGGTCCGGTTAGTTGCCGATATTACTTCCCACAGGTTGTTCTCATAGGGTTCGGTCATTAAACGGGTGGCAAACCATCTGGCTGCGTAACCAGCCAGAGCTCTGCCCAGGAGAGCGGTTCCGGCGGTGACGGCCCCGGCGCCCAGCAAAATATGGGGCCATTTGATTCCGGGCTTGCTTTTTCGGCTCATTTGCATAACCCCTTAATAATCTATAACTTGCATTATAGTATTTCTGGAAAACAGTATATAATGCGCTTTTTATATCTATGGCCGGATGCGAGGAAAGAGCGTCAAAAAGCGCGCGCAGGGGGGACCGAATTAGTGTGCTTGAAAAGCAAAGGGACGGCGCCTTTTTTCCTGATTAGGAGAAAATAGGCGCCGTCCCTGAAGAAAGATGTCTCCGCTGTTTTTACCAATGCTAAACCAGACATACAGTCCCGTTGGGGATTGTATCCGGCTTGTGCTTGAAGGAAAACCAACGGTTGCTTTCAGGCATGCAGAACTTGGAGTGGCCGGTGATAAAAATTTTATCATAACCGGTATTTTCGCTCATACGCTTGATTTCCTGGTCCTGGTCGCGATGGGTGGTTATCAGACTCATTTCCAGCCCGGTTTCTTTCAGGGCGGGAATAATGTCCTCATTAAGCACCCGATTCATCAGTTGGTCGGCCCTGATTTTATATTCGTATTCCGGCATCCAGAAACAAAGCCCCGGAATTTCGGGATACATCTGCACACAAGCGGGATGAACGTAAACAACGTCCATTTCCGCCACTTCTTTTTGGGCCAGCCAAGCCGCCTTCCTGACCGCTTCCATGGAGTAATCGGCGCCGTTTACGACCAATAGCATTTTGGCCATTTAAATCACCTCTTAATTAGTGTTGTATTCTAGTTACAGGTTATACCCATTATCTTTTTCAAGCAACTATTTGCTGCTGTTTTGATTAATTTAAGCCTTCTTCGGTGGTTTGGGGGTGTCTAATTTTTCACTTAGTTATGAATGGGTCCGTATGGTAGTTTCAGCGGCCCAAAATGACCGTTTAACCCGCTTGTGCCATTGTTAACGAGAGCTAAACCGCCTTTGTGCCATAACCGGAATCGGACGGCCATGCCCGGCGTCCGGGCCGGCGGTAACTTTAACCGGCCCATTGGAGGAAAATGGCTGCCGGCGGGGAAAGATATACCCAGCGACGGCGCGGCCCCAAGTGCCGCCTTGTAGACTTCGTTGGCATCGAACGAAGCCTGGATCGCCGCGGCGCGTTGCGCCTCGCGATGACGCGCTGGTTACCCGCCAGTTTGGGGCGTTCCATGCGCTCTATCTTCGCCCTTCATAGACGACGGTGCGCCCGCGCGGCATGATACGTACCTCTGAGCAGAGGAGGCGATGATGGCGGCGACACTGATTCGGAACGGACGCATCGTCACGGCGGTGGACGACTACACTGCCGACATTCTCATGGAAGATGGTCGCGTCAGGATGATCGGGATCGATCTCCCGGTCGGTGACGACATTCCCGTGCATGACGCCTCCGGGCTGCTGGTTCTGCCGGGCGGTGTCGATGTGCACACCCATCTCGACTGGGATTTCGGGCCTGCGCGGACCGCCGATACCTTCTATTCAGGCTCGCAGGCCGGCGCGTTCGGTGGCACGACGACGATCGTCGACTTCGCGGCACAGGTGAAGGGCACGAGCCCGATCGCCGGCCTCGCCGATTGGCACGAACGCGCCTCGGTCGCCGCCGTCGATGTCG
>JAKSCU010000190.1 GCA_022360435.1 Bacillota bacterium | reverse complement strand
CCGTTCATGTTGATGGTGGCGCCCAGGGGAATCACGAATTGCGAGATGGACGGCCTGACCCCCAGTTTATCCTCGGCCACCTGGATGGACAGTGGCATGACCGCGGCCGAGCTGGAAGTGGAAAAGGCCAGCAGTTGAACCTCCCGTATGGCGGTTAAAAACCACCAGGGAGGTTTTCGTAATATAATGCTAATAATTAGCAGGTAAAAAAGCAGGAGAACCAGTAAGCCCCCCAACACCGTCAGGACGTACACGGTCATGCCCAGCAGAGCATCCAGCCCGGTTTGCATGGCTGTTTGTGCCAGCAAGCCGAACACGGCCACAGGCGCCAGCACCATGGCCCAGCGCACCACAATCATTGTCACTTCCTGGGTGGCTCCCAGAAAGTCAAGCAGCGGTTTGGCCTGTTCGTTTTTCATGGTCACCAGAGCCAGGCCGAATATAACCGCGAACAGGACCACCTGAAGCATTTGGTTGTCAACCATGGCTCCAAGAGGGTTGCTGGGAAGGATGTCGGCGATGAATTCCGGCACCTGGGATATAGACGGCGCTTCCACCTGCGCGCCGGATTCCGGCGCCGGGGCGCTTATATTGGCGGCGGGGGTATGCGAAACGTCGATAAACTGGCCGGGTTGGACAATCATGGCGGCGCCGATGCCGATAATTATGGCCAGGGTTGTGGTGGCCAGGAAAAAAGTCACCACCCGCAATCCGGTTTTGCGCAGGTTTTCCATGTCCTCACCCGCGGCCAAACCAAGCACGACAGAGGCAAAAACCAGGGGCACCACAATCATCTGAATCAGGCCGAGAAAAATTTTCCCCGGCAAAGCAAGCCAGTTGCCGATGGATACGGCAACGTCCTTGCCGACAAGGCCGGTGGAGGGACCCAAAAGCACTCCGGTAACAATGCCCAGGAACATGGCAATGAGGATTTTCAGCCACAGGCGGCCTTTGACCAGGGTTTGCAGGTGCCCGGTCAAGTGTTTGATATTCTTGGGGTGGATAAACACAATAAAGTTGTTCATAATAAGTCAAACCTTTAGTGACGGCGTACTGTTTTCTTAACTCAACTAATTTATCATATGAAAAGCGTAAAAGCAATATATCAAAGGCAGCATAAAGTTGTCGCTCAATAACGGGACAGACTCCACCGGGCTGGTCTGATGGCGTTGAATGTAGTATATTTACTTGTGAATGGAGACAAATTGCAGGAGTGGTGGATGATGATGCAGCTTAAAGAAGCTATAACCGGTCGGCGCAGTGTCAGGGCCTACGAGGAGCGGCCGGTGCCCGGGGAACTAATCAGGGAATTGATCGGTATGGGGATTTGCGCTCCCACAGCTTCCCGGATGCAGCCCTGGGCCTTCGCGGTGGTGGAAAACAGGGAGAAAATGCGGGAATGGTCGGACAAGGCCAAGGAGCTGTTGTTGGGGAGGATGGCCGACAACCCTTATTTGCGGCAATACAAGGCAGCTATGGAAAACAAAGAATTTAATATTTTTTACAACGCCCCTTGTCTGTTGCTCATTTACGGCGATACCGCGTCGCCCAACCATGTCGTTGACTGCGCTTTGGCGGCCCAGAATATCATGCTGGCCGCATATGAAAAGGGTGTGGGCAGTTGTTGGGTTGGTTTTGCCACCCAGGTTTGCAACACGCCGGAAATAAAAGACGCTCTTGGGGTGCCCGGTGATTACAGGCCGGTGGCGCCGTTAATCCTGGGCTACCCCAGGGGGCAATGGCCGCCGGTGCCGCGCCGGGAACCGGTTGTTTTCAGTTGGATAAAATAGTATATTCTTTCTTCCGTGCAGGGATAAGCGTTGCATGTATTTTCCGAGCTGAGGGATGCTGTTTTA
The DNA here is from genome assembly GCA_022360435.1 of Bacillota bacterium. Taxonomy (GTDB): domain Bacteria; phylum Bacillota; class Desulfotomaculia; order Desulfotomaculales; family Desulfallaceae; genus BRH-c8a. Next base: position 11,170 of record JAKSCU010000190.1, on the reverse strand, counting down.
ATATACGGCATCCTTTTTTCTATGCCCCCGCCTAATTATAATTGAACAACAGTAGCTAAAACTATTGACAACCATATTCCACTTGTAGTATATTGCACTTGTAGTATATTACACTTGTGTAATTAAAGGAGGGGGGGTGATAATATGTCGCTGAAGCATGGGATACTTGGTCTTTTGAATTATGGCGAAATGACAGGTTACGAATTGGATAAATCTTTTAAGAGATCAATTAATATGTTTTGGCAAGCTCAAACAAGTCAAATATATAGAGAATTGATTTCCATGGAAAAACTCAATTGGGTGGAAACCGAGGTTGTTATACAGCACGGCAAACCCAATAAAAAAAATTACAGAATTACTGAATTGGGAAAATCTGAGTTAATGACATGGTTATATAAAGATAAAAGCAAAGAATTTTTTAAAAGCAGAAACTCATTTCTTTTAATGTTGTTTTTATCTGGTGAAAAAACGGTTGATGAAAACATTGAAATGTTAAAAAGATTTAAGCATTACTGCCTCGAATATTTTAGCGTTTTCGACACAGTGGACGAAAGCGTCGAATATTACGGCAAAATGTTGGACGGTGATAAAAAACGCGTTTATTGGGATATTGTAATTAATCTGGGCAAGATAAATAAAGTTAAAACTTTAGAATGGATAGACGATAGTATAGTGAAACTGGAGGGATTAAAATAAAAATATTAGTTTTAAACGGTAGCCCAAAACATGAGGAAAGTAATACAATGGTAATTACAAATGCTTTTTTGGATGGCGTAAATTCCATAACAGCTACTAGTGTGGATATTGTCCATATCAATAAGCAAAATATTGAACGCTGCATTGGTTGCTACAACTGCTGGACTAAAACACCGGGGAAATGCATATTCAAAGACGATATGCCTGAGCTGATGCAAAGTTATATAAACGCCGACCTGGTAATATGGAGTTTTCCGCTGTATCATTACGCCATGCCGTCAGGAATAAAAGCGTTTTTGGAAAGATTATTGCCCATAACTTATCCCGATATTGAGATTTTGAGCGACGGGAAAATAACCCATCCGCCCCGCTATGATTTATCGCGCCAACAGCATGTTTTAATATCCACTTGTGGCTTTCCCACCATAGAGAATAACTACGAAGGTCTTTTTAAGCAATTTGACATATTGCTCGACGGTGACTATAAAAAGATAATATGCGCCGAGGGTGATTTGTTCAAATTTCCACAACTGGATAAAAAAACCGGCGAATATTTATCATATGTAAAGAAAGCCGGAGTGGAATATATAAAAACAGGCAGTTTTACGGCAGACACAGAAAATAAATTGCAAGAGCTGCTTTATCCAAAAGAACAGTTTGCCAAATTGGCCAATGCGCACTGGGAGAGAAGTGATACAACCGACAAGAGTATACCCACCGGGACAAAGGATGCTTCATTTAATCTTTTAAGTCAAATGTCTGCCATATATAACCCTAAGGCTTATGAAAAAGACATTGTTTTAGAGTTTTATTTTACTGATTTGGACAGAAGATATCAACTGGTGATACAAAAGGATGCATGTACCGTTTTAACAGATAATTTTAAAGCATACACAACAAGAATAGAGACTTCTTTTGAACTTTGGAGTGATATTTCAGCAGGTAAAATCAACGGTTCACAGGCATTGGTGGAAAAAAAATATAAGGTTAAAGGTGACTTCGGCGCCATGCTTGCGATGGACGAGTTATTCGGTGTTTCCAAGCCTGCCGGCGCCGCAAAAGACAACATAAAAACAAACATGGGCCTGCTTCTTTTTCCCTTTATCGCTTTGTGGATAGCAATGCCCATGGATATATTCCATGGCGGTGTTGTCGGGATACTTGTCAGCGCGCTGGCACTGGCGCTTAGCGTTAAATACAAGACAACCATATATGACAAGCTGGGCATGGTGGCTGTGATGCTGCTGGGAATTATGGGGATACTCTCATTTGACCAAACACCAATTGTGAGTTTATCCTATTTATTGTTTGGCACAATGTGGCTTGCTTCCACATTTACGAAAATACCATTAACCGCTCATTATTCAGCATATAGTTACGGAGGGGAGGAAGCCTTTGACAATTTGCTATTTATGAAAACAAATAAGATTTTAACCCAGTCTTGGGGTGTTGTTTTTATAATTTTTTCAATAACTTCTTACTATCTGTTAAATAGCGCTCTGAGCAGTTATACGGGAATTGTCAATACAGTTCTGTCTTTGATGATGGCCATGTTCACCATATGGTTTCAAAAGTGGTACCCGGCTAGAATTGCAAGGGGATAATTTTAACATGGCGGCGTATTAGCTCCATAAAGCCGTCAATTAAAACACAGCCACCGCGGCGCTTTCAACTTTGCCGGGCCGTTGGTTTGGCCACTAAAATTGTGGCGGGTGCGGGGTAAGACAGACCGGCCCGCTCAAGGTAAAATAGAATGCTTTATTTTTTCGCGTCGGGTTAAGCGTCGCATGTATTTCATGTAATTAAAGATAAAAATCAGGTTATACTATAGCTGAAATACATTAACAGGAGGAATAAGTTTGTTTGGTACAGTAAAGTGGTTTAACAACAACAAGGGTTACGGGTTTATTGAAAGCGAAAGTGGCGGAGATGTTTTCGTCCATTTCTCGGCTATTCAGATTCCCGGTTTCAAGTCCCTCAACGAGGGCCAGAGGGTGCAGTTCGATATCACCGACGGGCCCCGGGGACAGCAGGCGGCCAACGTACAAGTTATCTAACGTCAAACACCCGTGAGACACAGCGCTCACGGGTTGTTTTTTGGGGAATAAACACCGGAAAGCGCACGCCAAGGAAACTGAATGAGTGCGCTTTTTTAAGTTTGATCCTTAATAAAACATTAATCTTTTGGCAAACTTCTTTTAAGATTTGCCGCCTATAATGACAGGGACATTAAAAAAGAGACTTGATGCCGATATAGTTAAGGCCGGGAATGCGGTCAGCCGGCAAACTTTGTGAAAATCACTGTGCTAAGGAGGGGCAATATGAAACCTGTTGAGATTAAACCCGGCGTGTACTGGGTGGGGGCAATTGACTGGAACCTGCGTTATTTTCACGGTTACCTTACTCCCCGGGGTACCAGCTACAACGCTTACCTGATCATGGACGACAAGATTACCCTGGTGGATAACGTAAAGCATCACCTGTGCGATGAGATGCTCAGCCGGATCAAGCAAGTGGTGGACCCGGCGCAAATCGATTACATGATTGTCAACCATGTGGAATTGGATCACTCGGGCAGTTTGCCCAAAATGATGGAGTTGATGCCCAAGGCCAAGGTGGTCACCTCCCCCCAGGGGAAAAAGGGATTAATTCGCTATTTCAAAAAAGAGTGGGACTTTATGGTGGTTAACTCCGGCGAGGATTTGAACATCGGTTCCCGGACTCTGAAATTTGTGCATGTGCCCATGGTGCACTGGCCGGATTCCATGGTTACCTACATTCCCGATGATAAATTGCTGTTGCCCAACGACGCCTTCGGCCAGCACATCGGCAGCGCCGAGCGTTTTGACGACCAGATCGGCTGGGATATCATTCACGAAGAGGCATGCACCTACTATGCCAATATAGTGCTGCCTTACGGCGACAATGTGCTGAAAGCCCTGGACGTGGTGGGGCAGCTTGACATAGACATGGTGGCGCCCAGTCACGGTGTCATTTGGCGTACTTACCTGGATAAGATTATACCGGTTTACCGCAGGTGGGCCGGTAACGAAACCGACCCCAAGGCGCTTATCGTATACGACACCATGTGGGATTCCACCAGGCGCATCGCCCTGGCTCTGCAGGACGGGTTGGAGGAAGCGGGAGTGCCGGTAACCGTGCGGTTTCTGCAGACCAGCCATATTTCGGAAATCATGACCGACCTGCTGACCGCCCGGGGCATACTGATTGGTTCGCCCACAATAAACAACGGCATGCTGCCCAGCGTCAGCTCCTTCCTCACCTACATCAAGGGCCTGCGGCCCAAGAAGCGCATCGGCCTGGCTTTCGGCTCTTACGGCTGGGGCGGCCAGGGGGCCAAGGAAGTGGCGGCGGCCATCAAAACCATGGGCTGGGAGACGCCCGTGGACTTTATAAACATGCAATACCTGCCCGACGAGCAGGAACTGGGCACGGCCAAAGAGGCGGGTATCAAGCTGGGCGAGGCGATTAAAGCCGGTTAAACCGGTGGTATCAACTTAATTGAAGCATTTGGGGAGGCGGTGCTATGAAAAGATTATGTCTGGCGGCGTTTAACGGCGAACCCATGTGCTTCGCGCACGTGCTGCTAAACGCCCTGGACTTTCAGGCCAAGGGTTGCGAGGTGACGGTGGCCATAGAGGGCACGGCCTGCAAACAGGTAGAGGAAATGGCGGCGGATAGCAATCCCTTTCACGGGTTGTGGGAACAGGTCAAAGAAAAGGGGCTGGTTTCGGGGGTTTGCCGGGCCTGCGCCCAGAAGATGGGCAGCCTGGAATCGGCACGGGAGCAGGGTTTAACCATACTGGATGGGATGAAGGGGCACTTGCCTCTGGAAAAGTACGTCAACGAAGGTTATGAGGTGTTAACCTTTTAATTGGTGCGCTGTGTAATCAAATATTGAATAAAAAACATGGAGGTTTTACAATGACAGAGATGATGCAGGTTTACAAGTGCAATATCTGTGGGAACATAGTGGAAGTGATCCACACCGGCCAAGGGCAATTGGTTTGTTGCGGCGAGTCCATGGGCCATATGGTAGAAAATACGGTGGACGCCTCCATAGAAAAACACGTGCCGGTTATCGAAAAGTCCGGCGACACCGTCAAGGTAACCGTGGGCAGCGAGGCGCACCCCATGTTGGAGAAGCATTACGTCGAGTGGATTGAGTTAATCGTTGACGGCAAGTCCTACCGCAAATTCCTCAAGCCCGGCGATTTTCCAACAGCCGAGTTCTGTGTGCCCGGGGGCAATGAAATAGGCGCCCGGGAATACTGTAACTTGCACGGAGCTTGGAAGGCCAAACTATAGCACACAAAGAGATTACAAAACATAAAACCCGAAAAAACCGCGGCAAGAACCCGCGGTTTTTTACATATGGAAAAATTAAATTTTGTTTCCGATGTCAAGTCGTAGCGGGTGAGCGCCATAAGCGTATTGAGCCATATTAAGCTGTAGTGTTGGCCAAAATTTAAGGAACTAAACCGGCTTGAATTTCGTCAAGAGTATTAGAGAAAAATTAAAAAACCTTCCTCCTCTATTTTATAAAGCGCGGAGCTACCCGCGCTTTTTTTTATACTCTTAGGAAAGTATACTTTCGGTCATATTAATGAACTATTGACTTGGTGCGCACTGGAGATTAAACTATTATTAGCATACAAATAATTAATATGCCATTAAAGGATGAAGGATCATGAGCAATAGTATTGCGGCGGGCGGGCCCAACAGTTACATATGTTATAAACTCAGCAGGGTTATGCGCAGGGTACAGCGCTACTACGAGGCCAGACTGGCGCCTTTTGAGATTACCCCGGTGCAGTTTTACGTGCTCAGCGCCCTTTTGTGGAGCGACGGCATGAAATTTAAGGACCTGGCCAAAAGCGTTGGTATTGACGGGTCTACTCTGACCGGCATACTGGACCGCATGGAAAGGGGCGGGTTCGTGGAAAGGAGGGACGACCCGGAAGACCGCCGTTCTCTGCTGATTTATATAACCGAAAAATCCAAAGAAATGGGACCGACCATGATTGAAATGGCGGAAAAACTGGACCGCGAAATCAAGGAACAGTTTCCCGGCGCTGAGTTTGCGACTTTTATGAAAGTGCTTGACCAACTGGGCGATAGTTCGGAGTAATTTTTTAACTTTATTATTGGCATACGAATTATTGCCCGGGTAATTATTTGCCCGCTGTTTTTCAAGGCTATATAGAAAGCAAAGGATAGGAGGCTGTATTGATGGGACACATAGTTAACGCCAAGGAAGAGGTATACCGGGCGCTGGCCGAGCGTTTGAACAAAAACCCGGTGGGAGCGCCGGTGAACGAGGCGTTGATGGAGATTCTCCATCGTCTGTACACCGTCACCGAGGCCGAGGTGGGCGGCAAGTTTCCCCTGCTGCCCATGTCTCTGGAGAAAATCTCCCAGGCCACCGAGATGGGGGAAAAGGAACTGAAAGGAACACTGGAAGTGATGGCTCAAAAGGGGTTGGTTATCGACATCCCCCGGCGGGACGGTACTTTGTACTTGCTGGCGCCCATGGTGATTGGGTTCTTCGAATACACCTTTATGCGGGTTAGGGAAGACCTCAATATTCGGGAAATGGCGGAACTGTTTGAGCGGTATTTTACCATGGACGGAGTGCGGCAGGAGTTTTTCGGCGGCGAAACCAAGATGTTCAAGACTCTTGTTTACGATAAGTTGATACCTGCGGTGGTGGAGACCGAGGTTTTGAGCTACGAAAAAGCCTCGGAAATTATCAGGGAATCCGGCGGCGGTTCGCTGGGGGTGTGTTCCTGTCGGCACAAGGCTCATCATTTGGGCAAGGCCTGTGACGCGCCTATGGAGGAAGTGTGCACTTCGCTGGGTAATGCCGCCAAATGGTTAATTTACCGGGGTTTTGCCAAGCCTGCATCGGTGGACGATTTGCTGCGGGTCCTGGACCGCACCGAAAAAGCCGGTTTGGTCCATCTGGGTGACAATGTGATGAATAAGCCGGCTTATATTTGCCACTGCTGTGGTTGCTGTTGCCAGGTGCTGCGCGCCATCAACGAAACCGGGGGCAAGGGGGTGCACCCCAGCAACTTTATTCCGGAGGTAAATCTGGAAAACTGCGTGAGCTGCGGCAATTGCGTCGAGGCCTGTCACATCAACGCCGTCACCATGACATCCGGCGGCGGCGGGGAGGAGATTCCCGCAATAGACAAGGAAATATGCATTGGCTGCGGGGTATGCGCCTCGGCTTGTCCCAGCGAAGCTATGCTGATGGAACGCAAGTCGGTATTGCACACTCCCCCGGAAACAAAAAAGGAACAGTTCATGCGCATCGCCATGGAAAAAGGCCGGCTCTAAAAAATAATTAAAGGGACACCATACTTAATTATCGTAAAAAAGTATGGTGTCCCCTTTTTTTAACCACGGGCTATAATGTTAATCCATTGGGGCATTAATGAGGCGGACATGAAGGCTGTGGAGAGAAGAGAAATGCCCTTAATTTGAGGTGTGTCCCCCATCCTTAAACAGTGGTTTCCCTTGCCGCTGCGGCCGGAATTAAGGTAAAAGGCGTTAAAAAGCGCGCGCAAAGGAAACCGGTTGCCATGGCTACAGCGGCTTTACAGGTACGCAGATGTCCAAAATATGTTTTTTCTCGGGGTGTTCCTTGTAATCATTGTGGCATAGCTCAAAACACGGTCTGTCGTCGGGCTGGTACCCGCTTTCCGGCAACCAACCGCTGAACACCGTGTCCCAAGCTGCTTGGAACTCATCGGTATTAATCTCAAATCTGGCTGAAGCGTACCGGCCCCCCGGCACAGCCATTTTTCCAATTTCACCACTGACCGGGGTGTCTTTGGGAACGGTGATGCAGGCGCTGATGCGCAGGCTGTTCTCATCGGTAATATCAGGATTGTCGTGATAGATAACCAGAACCTTGGTTTCCGGGAAACGTAGCAATTCCCTTGGCCCTGCCCACTTCATCAGCCGGCCGAAGAGATTTTCAAAAAGCTCGACGTTCCCCTGATAAGGGCCGATGTGCCGGACGTAAGCCACATGAAATTCAGGGATTTGTTTGACTTCCACTTTGACCGGTTGTTTGTCTGCCATGCTCGTCATCCTCCTTGTTTGGTATGTGGTTGCACTACCAATATGATAGGACGATGAGACGGCAAACTCTTTTCCGTTCTTGCCATGTCCTTGACCGGCTTTGCTATTAATTTTGCTTATCTTGCCACCGCGCCGGTACCCGCCTGAACGCCATTGGCTGGCCGACAAGCCAAAGGCTTTTTTAAACGTCCTGGCAAAGGTGGCCGAGCCTGAGAACCCACAATCCAGAGCAATTTCTGTGATACTTTTCTGGGGATTGCTAATAAGCAAAACGGCTGCTTTTTCAACGCGCACCCTTTGTATGAATTGGTTCAATGTTTCGCCTACAAAGGCTTTAAAAATCCGGTGGAAGTAGAACCGTGAAAAACCGGCTACTCCGGCCAGAGTTTCAAGAGAGAGTTCTCTATGGATGTTGGTTTCAATAAAATCTATGGCACAGTTGATACGCGCCACATACTGACCGCGTAAACTGTTTTCCGCGTTATCCTTTTCCATTGTCGGTTAAACCCCTATATCTTCATTTTAAAGAGGTGTTTTTTCTAATTCCTAGTTGCAACGGTGATTCCGGAACCAATCAATATGGCTCCGGCGCTTCGGTTCATTATAATAATGCTGCGGCGTTCTTTAAACAATATGCGAGCGCGGTTTGCCGCCAGCGCATAGGCAAGGAAAGCACTGAAAAGCACGCACATGAAAATTACAATAATTAGCAGCGAATCTATAAAACGAAGGGATTGCAGGTCGAAAAACGTCGGTAAAAAGCCAAGATGAAACAAAATAGCTTTAGGATTGCCCAATGTGATTGTAAAACCGGCGATAAAATTGCCATATTTTTTTTGCGAACCCGTGGCGGATTGTTCATGCAACATTTCAGGAGTTTGTGTCCACATTTTTAGGCCGATAAAAATCAAATAAGATGCCCCGACGATTTTAATAAAAACAAAAAAATCACCTAAAACCTTCCCAAGTTCGGTCAAACCGAATAATACCAGACTCATATAGAAAAGATCTCCCAGGAGGATTCCGGTAATCAGTAAAATGGCTGGTTTCAAACCCGAGGATAGAGATCTACCGACAACCGACAGGATTGCCGGCCCGGGAATAGCAACCCATATAAGCAGCGCCAGTATAAAGCCTATACATGATTCCAAAGTCATTACCATACCTCCACATAAAATATAGCATTTTCTTGAACCGGTTGCATTGGAGTATAATTTGCTCCATACACTCCCTTTACTAAAAGAATTATGTTGTTAACAATATATTACTATATTTTTCAAAGACGCGCCACGGGGACGGTTCCGGCATTCCCTTCGGTCAAACCCTTACGCTACGGAGATGCGCGAACCATATTATGGTTAAGTTGACATTTAATTTGCGCTGTGGTGTAGGCATTATTGTTGCTTTACCGGAACACTATATTACACAATCATTGTTTTCAAATAAAAAACGAAAGCCTCCCGGCGAATAATACAAACCAGGGGCTTTAATCAGATTATACTCTGGTTATATTTCTAAAATATTTTTAAAACCGGATAAAAAAATGTTAAAGGAAGGTAAGGCAAGCTTTTGATATAAAACTATTATTTCCTTACGCTGGGCCTGCACTGGTCAAGGGCGCCAAGGAGCACGTGGGCCAGCCCGAAACCGGTAACGCCGGCGCCCAGACTACCGCCCAACATTCTGCCCAGTAATGTAACGCCGGCGCCCACCCCGAGGACGGTCCAACTGGTGGTTGTCCCTTTCATTGATTTCACCTCCTTTTTATTATTGTTTCTTTGTTTGATGTATCTATGCCAATCAACAAATGGAATGCCAATCGAAAAATGTTGACAATGGAAAAGAGTTAATAAGTCCAGAGAAATGTATAAAAATCGGATATACTATTCCAAATCCGGCGGGCGGGGGCTGGGAGTGCCCGGCGAATAGACAATTTAAGGATGATGATTATTAATGAATGTAATAATTGTGCACGGGGGCGCCGGCGATATAGGTTGCGGGCCACCGCGCTTAGAGCCGTTGGAAAAGGCCGCTCTGGCCGGGTGCGGTATGCTGGAAAAAAGTCCGCTGGATGCGGTGGAACGGGTGGTCATGGCCCTGGAGGAAGACCCGCTTTTTAACGCCGGTTACGGCTCGGTGCTGAACCTGGACGGGGTGGCGGAAATGGACGCCGCCGTTATGGACGGCGCAAGCGGCGGCTGTGGAGCGGTGACCGCTATCCGGGAGGTGCGCAACCCGGTGTGCGTGGCCCGCAGGGTGATGGAGGAAACGCCGCACGTAGTTTTGGCTGGTGACGGGGCAATGCGGTTCGCCCGCGGCAAAGGGTTCGATTATTTTGACCCTGTTATGGAAAAGCAAAGGGATGCTTGGAAAAAAGCGGTGGAAGCCCGGGAGCGGGGGGAAGAAACGCCTGCTTGCGCATTTACAGGATTATCCCCGGCCCACGATACCGTCGGCGGCATAGCTGTCGGCCGGGGCCGGGTAGTCGCCGCCTCCAGCACCGGCGGGGTTATGTTGAAATTACCCGGGCGTGTCGGGGATACCGGGACCATCGGAGCGGGCATCTATGCCACCAGCCGGGGCGCCGCGGTTTGTACCGGCCTGGGGGAGGTGTTTATCCGGCTTAATATTGCGGCTTGGGCGGTTAATCTGCTGGCCCAGGGGGTCGGTGTGCAAGAGGCGGCCCGGGCCGCCATCCGGCGCCTGGCCGGTACCGACGCCACCGGGGGAATACTGGTGGCCGACGCCGGTGGGAACACCGCGGCGGTTTACAATTCCGCAGCCTATCCCGTGGTCCTGATTGTAGACGGGCAACCGGCGCGGGAATTTATACCGGAGAAGATATAATACCGGATAAACCTATTTAAAAAACAACCATAGAAATGACTAGTATGTGTTAAAATATTAATAGGTTAATATATTAATATAGCATATATATGGCCGGGCTAAAGAAATAAAGCACTGAAAAGCGCACACTGGGGGAACCGATTGGGCGCGTTTTTTTACTTGTGGGGGTGCAGGCTTGTGCAGGCTGAAAAGTGTAAATATAACGACTATTGCAGGGATTTAGAGCACCTCAGACTGCAGCTGCGGGAACTGGAAGCCGTGTTTGAAAACTGCCGCGACGGGATTAGCATCGTGGACAAGCATGGAGTAATAATGCGTTCAAATCCCGCCATGCAGAGGCTGTACAAGCTTTCCGGCATTGACTACGTGGGGAAAAATGTTTTGGAATTGGTCAGGGACGGTGTTTTTAACACCAGTGTTTCAATTGAGGTAATAAGCAGCGGCCAGTCGGTAAGTATGCTGCAGGATATAAATACCGGCACCCGGTGCCTTACCACCGGAGCCCCTATCT
>JAKSCU010000321.1 GCA_022360435.1 Bacillota bacterium | reverse complement strand
TACGCCACCAAGTGGCCCAGCCTGGTGCCCGGTTGGTTTGGGTTTCACGAAGTATGGCACCTGTTTGTCATGGCCGGCAGCTTCAGCCACTTTTGGTTGGTATATCGTTTTATCACGCCGCTGACCTGAACCCCCCCGCACGGCCCCCGGCCGCTGGACCATACAATGGGCTGAGCATCCGTGTTCTAGGGGGGTGGCGGCCCGTGGCGTCCGGTCGGGGTGAGCGCGGCAACCGGCTGGTCCGTTGGCTGCGGCGGCTGGCGAGACGGCGGCCCGGACCGGCGGCCGTCGATCCGCCCGCGCCGGTCCCGGATGCCAGCGATTGCGCCACCGATCTCTCCAAGGACGAGGTCAGCCTGAGCCTGCCGGGCCTGTGCATCGTCCTCCGGCGCCAGACCACGATCGACGTCCCCGCCGAGGTCACGGTGGTCGTTCCTCGGGCCGAGATCCGCTGCCGGTCAGCCGCAAACGACGCCCAGGTCCGCGAAACCGAGATCATCTACTCCAGCATCACCGTCGTCCACGCGCCGCGCGCGCCGTTGGCCGGCCCGCCGCCGACTGGGCCGCGGATCAACCTGTCCACCGACCCCGAACAGCGGAACGAACCGCCCTGACGTGCTAAGATATACCGCAAAGGGTCAGGGGGGATCGGCTGTGAGCGGTAGCGCCAGCTTTGACGATTTTTGCAGGGTGGACATGCGGGTCGGCCGGGTCGTGGCCGCGGCGCCGCTGGCCGGGGCGCGCCGACCCGCGTACCGGTTGGAGATCGACTTCGGGCCGGAGATCGGCCGCAAAACGGCCAGCGCCCAGCTTACCAGGCTTTACGGCACCGACGAGCTGGTGGGGCGGCAGGTCATCGGGGTGGTCAACCTGGCACCGAAACGGATCGCCGGGGTTAACTCCGAGGTGCTGGTCCTGGGTCTGCCGTTGGCGGACGCGGCGGACGTCGTGCTGCTGGCGCCGGAGCGCGAGGTGCCGTTGGGGGGGCGCGTGTTCTAACCGGTCCGGGCGTTGCGGCTCCGGGGGAGTGGCGGTATACTCAGAGCGATCGGACGAGCTGCGGGTGCCCCGTGGACTGCGGGGCGAAAAGGGAATCAGGTGCAAGGCCTGAGCGGTCCCGCCACTGTAACCGTAGAGCACCGGGCGTAGCCACTGCCCCCGCCGGGGGCGGGAAGGGCCCGGCCAGCGATGAACGGGAGCCAGGAGACCTGCCCGACAGCTGATACTATGGTGCGCCCCGCGGCCAGGGCCTTGGGTATCCCCCGTGCCGCCGCGTGGCTGATGCACCGCCAAGGAGCTGCGTGGACAGCATGAATCGCATCAACCTGAGTCGAGTTCGCCAACCCCACCGGATCCTGATCCCCTTGCTGCTGGCATTGATCCT
>JAKSCU010000143.1 GCA_022360435.1 Bacillota bacterium | reverse complement strand
TGGCCGGATTCAAGGATAAGAGTATCAAAAAGCGCACGCGGAGGGAACCGAATGAGTGCGCTTTTTTTATCTCTTGGTTGAATATGGGTGACGGGTTCCGCTGTCAGAAGAAAAAAAAGTTGCGGCAAGAAATTTTAATGACAAGGGGTTGTCTGAAACGCCCCTTATAGTCTCTTTATATGGTGTAGGGCAGAATTACCAAAATTAAAGGAGGTGGTGTAGGATGCCCTCACACGATTGAGAGACGCCGTCTGGATGCTGAAGATGCCCGGCTGACAGCCTGGTTTTTAACGGGCTTGCGCCATGAGTCAATTCGGCTGGGCAAAAAGTACAAACGATTACGCAAACATGAGTTGTTAATACTTAATGACTCAACAGCCAGTGATTCAATTGATGATAAAAGTGAACTGCTCGATAAAATTGCCTCACAGCATGATACTTTTGCAGAAGCGGCCGACAGCTTGTTCACACAGGAAGCTTTCACCTTATTAACACCGGCGCAGCAAATAGTGATTCAATTAACGGTGCTGGAGGGAGCCACGGAACAAGAAGCGGCCGCTGAATTGGGCGTGTCCAAGCAAGCGGTGAACAAAATGAAAAAGCGTGCCTTAAAGAGGCTGGAAAACTGTTTAAATGTCCATTTATCGTGCAATGTTTAGAAAAAATGTTTTTCTTGGGGATAGGGGTTGTCAAAAACCCCCCTTTTTTTCTCTTTATATAAAAGAGGATAAAACAGACAATTTGAAATGAGGTGGATATTGAAGTATGAATACGGCGTTATCATTATGAACCGGACAAAGTTAAAGTTATTGGAGGCAAGTTAGCATGCAAGATCCTAAAGTAATCGAACTGATTTTCGACAGATTAAAAAACGCGCCGGCCATGGCCGGTATTGCGGTCTGGCAAAAGGCCACCGGGCTTGTCACCGCACAGACCCCGGGCTGCAGCGTGGGCACAGACAAGGATAACTTCGCGGTTTACACCCGGGATTGGGACAAAGTTGAAGCTCAGGCGCGCATTACTTTTTGGGCCATAAGCGCCGACCCGGTGGCGGGTGAAGCCGAGGTAAGGCAGTTGGCCCGGGATTGCCGGTTTGTGCTGGCCTCCGACAGGACGTTTGGCGGAGCGGTTGACGACAGCTTCGTCAAAAGCGTTGAGTTTGTCAGGGTGGAAGGTGTGGAAAGTTTTACACTTATGGCCCAGGTTGATTTTAGGGTGACTTATTACTCCCCAAGGGTAACGGCGGATGCCGTTAATCCGGTGGAACAGTTAGCCCATGATTTAGCTTGGAGTGACAAAAATTAGCAAGGAAAAGAGGGTATTTGATGGTACTGGAATATATTCATCCGCGAGTGGCGGTAGACGAAAGCGACGTTGGCCCCCGACCCACACCGTCGGTAAGCCTGGCTAGAATCGGCCTGGTGGGCACATTTTCCAAAGGGCCGTTAAATGAACCGGTGCTTATCGGTTCCCTGGACCAGGCGGTAAGTATTTTTGGCGGGTATAAGGACGGCTTGACGGGTTATTTGTCGCTGCTGGCGGCTTTTGCCCAGGGGGCTAATGATTTTTATGTGATTCGGGTCGGAAGTTCAAGTATTGCCAGCGCCACGTTAACGCTTGTAGATTCCGTTGGCGCCGATGCAGTGGCGATTACAGCCAACACACCCGGCGCATGGGGTAACGACATTACCGTGGCGGTAGCCACCGGCACCACGGCGGGCACGTTTAAACTGATCATCACCCGGGGCAACCAGCAGGAAACTTTTGACAATTTGACTTTGGACAATGTGGGCGCCATTGCATCCCAGTGGATTAAGGCTGAAAAGGGCGCCGGCGCCGCGCAGATTCCGGCCAACATTGCTTCCACCCCGCTGACCGGCGGTGATGACGGGGCCGTAACCGTGGATGACGATTACGTGGGCACAATTGACGGAGCCGGCCACCGCACCGGATTAAAAGCGCTGGAAACCGTGCGCTGCGCCATCGCCATATGCGCCCAGCAATACAGCGTCACCATCCGGAACGCGCTGCTTACCCACTGCGCCAATATGACGGTTGGCGACGGATTGCGGATGGCTGTTTTGAATACCAACCGGGGGCTTTCGCCCACCCAGGCGGTTGATGAAACTCTAAGTATGGACAGCATGCGGGGCATTCTGGCTTATCCTTGGCTGGAAATCAGCGAAATGTCCGGAGACCTGGCGGCCCCGGACGGGGTTTACGCCGGACGGCTGTCCGTGTTGGCGGCCGGCCAGAGCCCCAGCAACAAGCTGATTAACGGCGTCAACAAAACCGAAAGGTTATTGGCGGACGCTGAAATAAAGGCGCTGACCCAGGCGAGAATCAGTCCCATTTCTTTGGTTGAGGGCCGGGGTTTCCGTATTCGCAACGGGCTGACCCTTGCCAGCGACCCCGCCTGGTCGCAAATTAACATTCGCCGCCAGTTCGACAAGCTGGAAATGGATATTTACGACGCCACCCAGTGGGTGATTAGCGAAAACAACACACCAAAGCTTAGGGCGCAGGTGGCCGACCAGATAGACAACCTCCTGGCGCTGCGGAAAATGGAGGGCCAGATATACGACTTTAAGCCCACCATATGCGATGACACCAATAACACGCCCCAAAGCATCCAGGCCAGAATATTGAACACCAATATCCGGGTGCGCCCGCTGTATGCCGCGGATTACATCGACCACAGGATGCAGCGCCTGGTCGGCAACGAAGGGTGATCATTAGTGCATAAGATTAAGGAAGGCTGCCCCGGCTGCGGGGCCTGCGCGCCTGTCTGCCCGGTGCATACAATTGAGGCCGGGCCGGGCGTGGCGGTCCGCATCGGAGACCGGTGCATTGATTGCGGATTGTGCGTGTTTGCCTGTCCCATTCAGTTGATTTTTCCGGACCGTGGCCGGCATAGCCGCGGGGCTGCGCGCAAAATAAAACAGGAGAAGAACGCCCTGTGATGAGGCGTAAAGGAGGACAAAGATAAAGATGAGCAGACCGGTACAGGGTTTTGATGTCAGCGTGGCGGTTATCGGCCCCAACGGGCCGGAGTTGACCGGTGAGTACCAGGAGTGCGAGTTTTCCATTAAAAACGAGACGGAAGAGTACCTGGAGTTAAACGAAAGGGTTCCCCAAATTCTCGACGGGACAATCAAAATTGAAGGTAAGATTAAGCGGGGCTGGATGTCCATGGATGCGCTCAAGTCGGTGTTTGGTTCCGGCACCTTGCGCCGCGGCGAGCGGACGCCCGCCAGCCCCAGGTTTGTAATCACATTCAGTGTCGACGCCCCGGAGAAAGGCTTGCAAGGCCGGTACAAATTTGAGCAGGCCGTCATTCCCGACCTTTCCGTAAGCATAGCGGCGGGTAAAGGCGTGGTGAAAAAGGACCTGTCGTTCAAGGCCGAAGGCGTGACCGAAACC
>JAKSCU010000298.1 GCA_022360435.1 Bacillota bacterium | reverse complement strand
TATTGTTACGACCGAACGGATAATATGCATCGTTGATGTCGTCCTGTCCGAGTCCGACGGGGATACCGGCGGCGCGCAAGCCGTCGATATCGGCGTGGAGGGGTCCGGTATGTGGATCGCTTACCACGCCGATCCCCGCCTCGGTGAGGAGGCCGAACAGGCGCCGCCGCGTGGGCTCGGGATACATCGCCATGGCACGGGCGTGGTGCGCGACGACCCTGTGCTGCAACCCGCGCTCTATCGTAGCGACGGCAAGCATCTCCAGCGTCCGTAAGCTTGCGTCGCCCGCATCGTCGACGAGCATCGACACCGGGGCGTCCATTTCAACGGCGAGATCCAACATCGTATCGATATGGTGTTGCGCCGCACGATCTGTATGCTCGATCCACGGAATTCCTCCCACGACGTCGGCGCCCTCTTCCATAGCTCGACGGACCAGGCGACCGGCCCCGGGGTCGCGTGTAAGCCCATCTTGGGGGAAGGCGACCACCTGAATGTCGATACGGTCGCGAAACTCATCCCGCACCTGCATTACGGCGCGCACGCCCTCCAGATCGGCGGCGGTATCGGTATCGGCAAAGGCGCGCATATGGCTCGTACCGTATACGACGGCGCGCTCTACGGCCCTACGAATCGGTGGAAGGAGGCGGTCGCGGCGATAGTGCGTCTTCACGTTCCGTGCAAGCTCGATCGCGCGCGCGGCACCGCCCATGTCGTGCCCATGGTACTCGGCGAGCGCCGCATCCCCGACGAGAGAGAGCGTACCGACCTTGCACAGGTGTAGATGACCGTTGACGAAACCCTCGGTCACGAGCGCGCCGCCGGCGTCGAGGACGGCGTTATCGGCGGATGGGGAGGCCCCCGAGGAACCGGGGTTCCCTTCTCCCGGGCGACCGTCGGTCTGCGGGACGACCGCCGCGATGTGTCCGCCGTCGAGGCGAATCGCCCACAAGCCGTCGCGACGGCGCAGCCGCGCATTGGTGATCGTCATGCTGCCTCCGAGGCCGAGACCCGCCGTGGCGGGTCAATCGCAGTCGTGCTTTTGCAGCTCCGGCGCCGACCGGCAGCTTCCAAAGGGACTCTTGGTGATCCAATTGTCGACCGGCTCCTTGCGATTGAGCGCTCGCCATACGTCCTCGAAGCGTAGCGGCATATGGGTGATCTCCGCACCGGTAGCGCGTTGGATCGCGTTTCCCAACGCCGCGGCGACCGAGATCATACTGTGCTCGGCGATACCGCGGGCGCCGAAGGGGCCGTCGACCTGCGGCGTCTCGACGCCGAAGGTCTCTATCTCCATCGGAATATCCTTGGAGGTCGGGATCTTGTTATCCGTGAAGCTCGGGTTGAGGAGGTGTCCCTTCTTGTCATAGATGTACCCCTCGACGGTGGCGGTGCCCAGCCCCTGGATCATGCCGCCGATCGCCTGACCGCGAAAGGCGTCGGGGTTTATCACGCGCCCGGCATCGAAGACCGACGCCACCTTCAGCACGTCGTACTCGCCCGTCTCCGGATCGACGGCCACGATCATGCCGTGAGCCCCGTAGGTCCAGTCGATCGCCGGAAGTCCTTCCCCGGTCTCCTTGTCCAGGTGAGTCAACCCCTGGGCGATGTAGCGCCCGACGCCCACCAACGGTCCGCCGACCGCGTTCCCGTTGGGATAGGCGTAGCCGACGGCAAGTTGACGCCATTCCACGCGATGCTCGGGGTGGTGGCGGACGAAGATACCGTTGCCGTCGTGGTCGAGGTCGCGCGGATGGGCGCGCAATATCTGCGCCGCGTCGCCGTACCCCTTCTCGACCAGATCGTCGGCGGCCAAAAT
>JAKSCU010000235.1 GCA_022360435.1 Bacillota bacterium | reverse complement strand
TGGCGCCGGGGCCCTTGGCGAGAATCTCGCCGCTATCTCCCGTTTTAACGTCACGGCCTTGCTTATCGACAATACGTACGGTGGTGGCGTAAGTGGGCTGCCCGACGGAAAGGCGCTTTGCATACAGCGGATGAAACGGGCGATGACAGTCGGGTCCAAGGGTGGTGACTACCGGCGACATTTCAGTCTGTCCATAGACCTGCAGCAAAGCGAGATCGGGAAATACGCTCATCAATTGCGTTAGCAAACTTTCCGACATCGGCGCCGCGCCGTAGATAATGCGTTTTACCGAACTGAGATCGCGTTGTTGCAAGCCCGGCGTATCCAGCAACATCGCAATCATCGTGGGCACCATAGGCAAGTGTACGATACCGTCGCGCTCAATGGCATCCAGTACCTTGTCCGGTTCGAATCGCCTCAGCACACAGTGCGTGGCCGCGGCATTGGTTGTCGCCAGTAAATTAGCGCCGGCGGCCATATGGTACATCGGAGCAACATGCGCCACAATATCGCCAACGCGACAGTCGTACTCTCTAACAATATAACTCGCATTGGCCCACAGACCTCGATTAGACAGCATGACCCCCTTTGATTGACCGGTGGTACCGCCGGTGTAAAAAATACCGTACAGACTCTCCGGGTCTTCGTTGCGCGGTTCAACGGCAGCGGCTGTGGATAAAAAGGTTTCATAGTCCGGATAGGACGACGCCGCGGGTGATGCGGCGTTGTCATTTAACAAAATAACCGTAGTCAATGCCGGGCAGGCCTGTAGCAGCGCCGCCATATTGTCTATGCACGCTTCATCGATAAACAACAGACTGATACCGGCATCGTCGATCGCATAACGCAGCTCCGAATGTGTCCAGCGCGCGTTGAGCGGTACAATAACCGCACCGGCCCATGGAATACTGTAATAAAGCTCGACATAACGATCCGAGTTCTCCGCTAACACCGCGACCCGGTCTCCGGGCTTTACCCCCGCGTTGAGCAACGCGCCGGCCATGCGAGCCACCCGCTCCGCGAAATCAGACCAGGTGCGCTGTAAGCCTTCGAATATGACAGCAACCCCGGCGGGGTTTACTTGCGCGGCACGCAGTACAGTTTGCGATAAATACATAACGCCCCCCTTTCACCGCGTGACAATTCATTGCTTGTTATACGCGGTGCTGTGCTTTATGAAACCCGTTTAAACCCCAGATACCCATTGTGAAAATAACTATCGCCGTTATCCGTTGTAACAACGGCATAAGGTGCAACCAGGTTGGTTTTCTCACCGGGGTAACTCAAAAACGCTTTTGACACTTCGCCGACAGTATAAAAATTACCATTTCCGCTGCTAAACAGTATTGTCTTGCCACCGTGACTGCCCGGTAAATGATTGCCGTCTTCAGCCACGGTGGAGACTTCAAGCTCGCCGTCAACCAGTGCCAGCCTCACATGGCCATTAACATCGCTATAAATACCTTGGTACTGGCTCAGGTCATCCGCTGATTCAGGCTCGGTATCGGGAACGCCGGGTTCCCATGTGCCAATAATATCGTTACTTAACACTGAAAATATCTCGTCATATATCAGGCTGCCATTAGAGGAATTCACCAGCCGCGCAATGGCCGTTCCGGACTCCGGATGAACCCGAAGAAAGGAGTTGGTTCCCATTGTAGCGCCATCATGCCCGACAAGCTTTGCGCCGTTATTCCAGCCGAGTATGGTCCAGCCAAGCCCCCAGCCCGTTAACAGCTGCGAAACGCACGACGGTTGCTGAACACTCCACGCTTCATTAACTATTGCATCACTGAGGTAATGCTCGTGTTCCAGGCGCAGATACATTTTGACTACCGCCAACAGGTCCCGGGCACGCCCGCTGGGCGTTGATCCGGCCGGGCTATGACTGGCAAAGGCAAAAGGATGGGGAGCGACTTGCCAGGTATTCGTCGCACTG